>SFFW01000006.1 GCA_004556755.1 Clostridiales bacterium
AAGGATATGCTTTGGTATTACAGCGGCGACGACTATTCCTACTCCGAGTTCGAGGATATGTGGAGCAGCATCGAGTACGACAAGGGCAAGGTCGTAAGCGTTAAAGTCAGCATAAGCGGAAGCAGCGACTCATCTTCGAATACGTTTGACGTGCCGGTCATGTATTTTGACGGGCAGCGGACGACGCCGTCACGGTAGGAGTAAATTTCGCTGTTCAATTTATAAATCCCGCATTCGTGCGGACGGGGTGGGTAAAGATCGTGGAGACGGCGGACAGATAGTCCGACACGGTCTGCGATTTTTTGATAGCCTTCAGGGGCTTTGGTGCATCCTCGAATGAGCAGCCGAGGTATGTCCACAGCTCCTTCATGTGCAGAAGCAGCGGCTTTTCACAGCCGATGCGCTCCTTGCAGAGCGCAAAAAGCTCGTCATGGAAGCAGCGCAGACGCTCGGCAAGGAGTGCAGCGCCGCCGCTTATCTCGCCGATGAGCGCCGGATTTGCCGCAAGACCCCGACCGAGCATTATTGCCTGCGTTTCGGGGTAGGCGGAAAGAAGCCTTTCGGCGCTCGGCGCATCGAAAATGTCGCCGTTATAGCACAGCGGTGCACGGCAGACCCGCAGCGCCGTCTCCCACGCCGAGAGGTCGGGCGCACCCTTATACTGCTGCGTGCGGACACGGCAGTGGATGCAAAGCTCCTTTATCGGGTAGTCGTTAAATATCTCCGCAAGTCGGGAAAATTCATCGGCGCCGCTTGAGCCGATACGGGTCTTTATCGAGATCCGCACTGCCGAGCCTTCAAAAATGCCGTCTAAAAATTTGCGCAGCAGCTCCGTATCCTCAAGCATTCCGCTGCCCTTTTTCTTTGCGGTCACGGTGCCGGACGGACAGCCGAGGTTCAGATTCACCTCACCGTAGCCCATGGCGGCAAGCTCCCCCGCCGCCCAGACGAAGTCGGGCGCACTTGCACACAGAAGCTGCGGCACGAGCGTTATCCCGACGTTGTTCTCCGGCAGCACCTCACGCAGCTCCTTGGGCGTAAGCCGATGCGTCGCCGTGGGCGAGAGAAAGGGGGTGTAGTATGCGTCCGCCGGGGTGAAAAATTTGCTGTGTACCTGCCGGAAGTCACGGTCGGTGACGCCCTGCATCGGAGCGGATGTAAGCCTCATTTGTATATCTCCCGTCTAAAAAAGCCGTCGCAGGACGGCTTTTTGATGTTTAATAGAAGGTCGCAACGGGGTTTTCCGGCACATCGCAGGGTTCGTCCGAGATGAAGGTCAGGACGGGACCCTTTCTGCCGTACGCCATGTTGAACTTGTAATTTATGCGTGCGGTGAGGATGTGCCACGAGTCGCCCACGATGTCGTCGGCGCCGTCCCACTTGCAGATAAGGCCCGCAAACTGGATGTCCTCGGCGCAGCACGCCATGACGTGTCGTCCGACGATGAAGCTGCCCGCCGGGATCTTTTTGCGCTTTAAGTAGCGGCATTTGAAGCGAAGCACCTTGTTTTCGTACTTTTTCGGCTCCTCGGACATATCACGGTACCACACGGCATAGTCGTCGTCGCCGATCTCGACGACGTCGGCATTGAGGTCGAAGGGGAGCGGGTCCTCGATGTCGTCGTAGCTGACCTTGCCGCCGACGTACTCGTAGGCGATGTCGCAGCGGCGGGATGCGCCCCTGACTATCTTGTGCAGCTTCATCTTGTCGATGCCGTCGTTGTAGCGATTGAACACCGCAAGCTCTGCGCTTTTCAGCTTGTCGTAAACGAGCTGGCGCATATTGTCGTTGTAGCTTATGAAGCTGCGGGCGTCGGCAAACATGAACTCCTGATACACGACCCAGCCCTCCGGCAGGGCGTTGTACAGCTCGTCAAGCAGCCACATTCCGTTGTACTCGATGACCACTCGCTCGCAGCTGTTTTCGGAAAGCCAAGTGCGGAGGTTCTGACGGGTGAGGTCCTCAAGCCCGTCGAGCACACGGATGAACACCGAAGGGGAGGCGAACTGGTCGGGCTCGTACTCCTCCTCGCCCTCCTCGCAGACGAGCAGAAGGGTGCGTTCGCCGTTGTTGAAGCGCTTGTCCTCAAGCGTTTCCTGTATGAATTTCGTTTTTCCCGATTCGAGGAAGCCCGTAAACAGGTATACGGGAACGTCGTTTCTTTTCTCAGCCAATACCGAACAGCTCCCTTATCGCCTGCTCCTTGATGCCGGAGCCGATGACGCAGATTCTTCCCGTGACGGCGGCGCCGCCGGAGCGGATGTCCGCCTCGCCGGGGACGTAGTCGAAGTACACCCAATCGCCTTCGCCGGAATCGACGAAGCCCTTTGCACGCAGAACGGTGCCGTACTTTTCGGTGTCGTCGAGCTGGGTGAGGATGTCCTTTATCTTGGCTGCGCTGAACTTTGCGGGGGTCTCGCAGCCCCAGGAGGTAAACACCTCGTCGGCGTGGTGGTGATGCTCGTGGTCGTGATCGTGGTCACAACCGCAGCCGCAATGCTCGCCGTGTTCGTGGTCGTGATCGTGATGATGGTCATGGTCATGGTGATGCTCGTGCTCGTGGTCATGCTCATGGTCATGGTCGTGGTCATGGTCGTGGTCATGGTCGTGACCGCAGCCGCAATGACCGTGATTGGTCTCACGCACCTGACGGCTCATCTCCTGGATTGCGGTGGAGAGGGTGTCGGTGCGGCGGACGGCGTCCATAAGCTGCTCGCCGCTGAGCTGATCCCAAGGCGTGCTGATGACGGCTGCGTTGGGGTTGAGCTGAGTTAGGAGAGCGCTTGCGGCGACGACCTTGCCGTCGGAGGTGGAGTCCGTGCGGCTGAGGACGATGATGTCCGCATTGCAGACCTGGTCGTTGAAGAATTCGCCGAAGTTGCGAACGTACATACGGCACTTGCCGGCATCGACGACGGTAATCTTGCTGCCGATGACGGCGCCGGGAACGCCGGACACCGCCTTCGCAACGTCGGAAAGCTTGCCGACGCCGGACGGCTCGATGAGGATGCGGTCGGGAGCATAGTCCTCGATGACCTGATTGAGCGCCTTGGTGAAGTCGCCGACGAGGGTGCAGCAGATGCAGCCGGAATTCATTTCGGTTATCTCGACACCTGCGTCCTTGAGGAAGCCGCCGTCAACGGCGATCTCGCCGAATTCGTTTTCGATAAGCACGAGCTTTTCGCCCTTGTAGCCCTCTTTGATGAGCTTGCGGATAAGCGTCGTCTTGCCTGCTCCGAGAAAGCCGGAGAAAATATCAATTTTTGTCAAGGTAAATTACCTCCAGTCAATTTTATCTAACACATTATTATAACACAAATTATGACTTTTTCAACAGGGGCAAAGAGTCTTGTTCCGTGCGTTTGCACCGGCTTGTGGCGCATGAGGGGAGGTAAACACAAGATGTAGGGGCGTGGGGGCATCTTGCCGAAATGCACAAAAAGAGCGCAAAAAATTCTGCAAAAAGGACGAATTTTTCCTTGACATGTATAAATTTATTTGTTATTCTATGAGGGCGCCTGTGAGTTGCTAATGGGCGTATTATGCGATGAAGCGGGAGATTGCTCGAAATCGAGGTAACTTCCGTGGAGTATGTCCGGTGCCGCAAGGCACATGATCGGGCGGCTGAAGCATTTCGTACACGGCGTATATCGTCTGTACCGCTGAGCGACCGGCAAAAAAGCCGGTTTGTTTTTCGGACAGAGCCTGATACGCACGGCAGAGTGTACGTCAAAAAGCTTCATCCGTACGGGACGAAGGCGGGACCCAATGCCGCCGAAAATTCAGTACGAAAAAGGAGAAAAACAAATGGCAAGCAACAAAAACATGATCCGCATCCGCCTCAAGGCGTACGATCACCAGCTCATCGACAAGGCAGCAGAGACCATCGTTGAGACCGCAAAGCGTACCGACGCAAAGGTCTCCGGCCCCATCCCCCTGCCCACCAAGACCGAGATCGTTACCATCCTGCGTGCAGTCCACAAGTACAAGGACAGCCGCGAACAGTTTGAGCGCCGCACCCACAAGCGCCTCATCGACATCGTAAGCCCCACTCAGAAGACCGTTGAGGCTCTTATGTCCCTTGAGCTGCCTGCAGGCGTCGAGATCGAGATCAAGCTGTAATCCCCGCAGAAAAGGTAAGGCGTATACCTTATTAAATAAAACGCAGCGACCCAAATCAATTTATGAACGACCCATTGTCCGTAGCTTGCGAATACGGACGGGTTAAGTTGCCAGCCTCTGACCGCTTGGCGAGTCAAGCGAGGTAACCAATAACCGAAGGAGGAAAAAATAATGAAGAAAGCCATTATCGGCAAGAAGGTCGGCATGACGCAGATCTTCGACGAGATGGGCAAGGTCATTCCCGTAACGGTCATCGAGGCCGGTCCCTGCACCGTAACCCAGAAGAAGACCGTCGAGAAGGAAGGCTACAACGCTGTCCAGCTCGGTTACGAAGAGGTAGCTGAAAAGAAGCTCTCCAAGCCCGAAGCAGGTCACCTGAAGAAGGCGGGAGTAGGCATGATGAAGCACCTCAAGGAGTTCAAGCTTGAGAACGTAGCCGAGATGAACGTCGGCGACGTACTCAAGGCGGACGTTTTCGCAGAAGGCGAGAAGGTCGACGTCACCGGCATCAGCAAGGGCCACGGCTACGCAGGCGTTATCAAGCGCCACGGCGCACAGCGCACCCCGATGAGCCACGGCGGCGGTCCTGTCCACCGTCATGCAGGCTCCATGGGCTCCAGCACCGACCCCAGCCGCATCTTCAAGGGCAAGATCGGCGCAGGTCACATGGGCGTTGAGCAGGTCACCGTCGAGAATCTTGACGTTGTCAAGGTCGATCCCGAACTGAACATGCTCGTTATAAGAGGCGCAGTCCCCGGTCCCAAGGGCGGTCTTGTTTACATCAAGAGCACCGCAAAGAAGGCACCCGTCAAGAAGGGCGAGGGCGCCGGCATCAGCCTCAACCCGCAGAAGGCATCTGCACGTGTCAATCCGCAGAAGGCTTCCGCAAGGAACAAGTAAGGAAAGGAGAGTATCTTAAATGCCTAAAGCTAACGTTTACAATATGGCAGGCGAAAAGGTCGGCGAGATCGAGCTCTCCGCAGCCGTTTTCGGTATTGAGCCGAACAAGTCTGTCCTTCACGATTCCGTCAAGAATCATCTGGCAAACTGCCGTCAGGGCACCCAGAGCGCACTCACCAAGGGCGAGGTTTCCTACACCACCGCAAAGCCGTGGCGTCAGAAGGGCACCGGCCGTGCCCGTGCAGGCTACAAGGGTTCTCCCGTGTGGACTCACGGCGGCGTAGCCTTTGCTCCCAAGCCCCGTGATTACAGCTACACCCTCAACAAGAAGGTGAAGCGCCTTGCAATGAAGAGCGCTCTCTCCGCAAAGGCAGCCGAGGACGAGATCATCGTCATCGACGGTCTGAAGGTCGAAGAGATCAAGACCAAGGCTTTCAAGGGCTTCCTTGACAAGCTGGGCGTAACCGGCAAGGCACTCGTCGTCACCGAGAACGTTGACGAGAAGGTAGTGAAGTCCGCCCGCAATATCGCAGGCATCAGCACCACCATCGCAACGATCCTCAGCCCCTATATGATTCTCAACAACCGCAAGATCGTTGTCGATAAGGCGGCGCTTGCAAAGATCGAGGAGGTGTACGCCTGATGAGAACCGCTTATGATATAGTCATTCGCCCCATCATCACCGAGCAGTCCATGGAAGACCTGGACATCAAGAAGTACGCTTTTGAGGTTGCGAAGGACGCAAACAAGATAGAAATCAAGAAGGCCGTTGAGGAGATCTTTGACGTAACCGTCATCAAGGTCACCACCAGCCATGTCCGCGGCAAGGCAAAGCGCCAGGGCGCATACCCCGCAGGCAAGACCGCCTCTTGGAAGAAAGCCGTCGTAAAGCTCAGTGAGGATTCCAAGAACATCGAGCTTTTTGAAGGCATGGCATAAGGGGAGGTAAAAGAGAATGTCTATTAAAACTTACAGACCTACCACTCCTGCCCGCAGGCAGATGACCGTTTCCGGCTTTGACGGTGTTGATAAGCACGCAAGGCCCGAGAAGAAGCTGGTCGAGGTCCTCAAAAAGAATTCCGGCCGCAACAGCTACGGTCGCATCACCGTTCGCCATAAGGGCGGCGGCAACCGTCAGAAGTACCGTGTCATCGACTTCAAGCGCAATAAGCTGGATGTCGAGGGCGAGGTCCTCCGCCTTGAGTACGACCCCAACCGCAGCGCATTCATCGCACTTGTCGAGTACGCTGACGGCGAGCGTCGTTACATCCTGGCTCCCGTCGGACTCAAGACCGGCGACAAGGTAGTCGCAGGCGCAGCTTCCGACATCAAGCCCGGCAATGCTCTGCCTCTGGCAAACATTCCCGTAGGTACCGTTATCCACAACATCGAGCTTTACCCCGGCAAAGGCGCACAGCTCGTTCGTTCCGCAGGCGTCGCAGCACAGCTGATGGCGAAGGAGAACGGCATGGCTACCGTCCGTCTGCCCTCCGGCGAGTATCGCAAGATCCGCATGGACTGCATGGCGACCATCGGTCAGGTCGGCAATGTCGATCACTCCAACATCTCCATCGGTAAGGCAGGCCGCAAACGTCACATGGGCATCCGTCCCACTGTCCGCGGCTCCGTCATGAACCCCTGTGACCACCCCCACGGCGGCGGCGAAGGCAAGTCCCCCGTCGGACGTCCCGGCCCTGTAACTCCCTGGGGCAAGCCCGCACTTGGATACAAGACCCGCAAGACTAAGAACCGCACCGATAAGTTCATAGTCAAGCGCCGCAACGCTAAGTAAGGAGGGAAAGAAGTAAATGAGCAGAAGCATTAAAAAAGGACCCTTCGCAGCTCCCGAGCTCCTGAAGAGAATCGACGAAATGAATAAGAAGGGCGAGAAGAAGGTTCTCAAGACCTGGAGCCGTGCCACTACTATCTTCCCGTCCTTTGTAGGACACACCATCGCAGTCCACGACGGCCGCCGTCACGTTCCCGTGTACGTCACCGAGGACATGGTCGGACACAAGCTCGGCGAGTTTGCTCCCACCAGAACCTTCCGTGGTCATGCAGGCAGCAAGACCGGCAAGTAAGGAGGAGATAAAACATGGACGAAAAGAAAATGGCAAGAGCGGAAGTCAAGTACGCTCGTATATCTCCCCGCAAGGTTCAGATCATCTGCGATATGATCAGAGGCAAGGATACCAACGTCGCAATGGCACTTATGGAGCATACTCCCAAGGCCGGCTGCGAATATATGGTAAAGCTTCTCAAGAGCGCCTGCGCAAATGCGGAGAACAACTTTGAGATGGACCCCGAAAAGCTCTACGTCGCTCAGGTTTACGCAACCGGCGGCCCCATCCTGAAGAGGGGCAGACCCAGAGCTCGTGGCAGTATGTACCGCATCAACAAGCGCACCAGCCACATCACTCTTTGCGTGGCTGAGAAAGAATAAGGGAGGAGGCAGAATAAATGGGACAGAAAGTTAATCCTCATGGAATGCGTGTCGGCGTAATTAAGGACTGGGATTCCCGCTGGTACGCCCGTGCAGATAAGGTCGGCGATCTTATCGTCGAAGACTACAAAATCCGCAATTACCTCAAGAAGGCCCTCTATTCCGCCGGTGTTCCCACCATCGAGATAGAGCGTGACTCCGCAAAGGTTCGGATCTATATCCACTGCTCCAGACCCGGCGTGGTCATCGGCAAGGGCGGCGCAGAGATCGAGCGTCTCCGTCAGGAAGTCGAGAAGCTCATCGGCAAGCCCGTTGCAATTTCCATCGTTGAGGTCCGCACCCCCGACGTCAATGCACAGCTCGTGGCGGAAAACATCGCACAGCAGCTTGAGAAGCGTATTTCTCACCGCCGTGCAATGAAGAACGCAATGGGACGTGCAATGCGCATGGGCGCAAAGGGCATCAAGATCATGTGCTCCGGCCGCCTCGGCGGACGTGAGATCGCAGGCAGCGAATGCTACCACGACGGAACCATCCCCCTCCAGACCATCCGTGCCGACATCGAGTACGGCTTCGCCGAGGCAGCGACCACCTACGGCCGCATCGGCGTCAAGGTTTGGATCTACAAGGGCGAGGTTCTTTCCCAGACTCTCCGTACCACTCCCCGTGTGATGGATATGAACAAGCCGCAGGGCGAGCGCCGTCGTCGTGACGACCGCAGAGGCGACCGCCGTCAGGGTGGCGACCGTCGTCAGGGTGGCGATCGTCGTCAGGGCGGATACGGCCAGCGTCCCGCAGGTCAGGGCGGATACAACAGGGGACCCCGTCCCTCCGCTCCCGCAAAGGAAGGAGGCAACAACTAATGTTAATGCCTAAGAGAGTAAAGTACCGCAGAGTGCACCGTGGCCGCATGAAGGGCAAAGCACAGCGCGGCAACTTTGTAGCATACGGCGATTTCGGTCTTATGGCGACCGAGCCGAGCTGGATCACCAGCAATCAGATCGAGGCAGCCCGTATAGCGATGACCCGCTATACCAAGAGAGGCGGCCAGGTCTGGATCAAGATATTCCCCGACAAGCCCGTAACGGCAAAGCCCGCCGAGACCCGTATGGGTTCCGGTAAAGGCTCTCCCGAGTACTGGGTCGCAGTCGTTAAGCCCGGCAGAGTGTTGTTTGAGATCGCAGGCGTTCCCGAAGAGACCGCCCGTGAAGCTCTCCGCCTTGCCAGCCACAAGCTGCCCTGCAAGACTAAGATAGTCAAGAAGGGCGACGAGTCCGAGAACGGTGGTGAATAAGATGAAGGCAAAAGAATTGAAAGTTATGTCCGTAGCAGAGCTTGAGACCAAGCTTGCGGAGCTCAAAAAGGATCTGTTCATGCTTCGTATGCAGCATGCCACCAATCATCTTGACAACCCCGTGAAGATTTCCGCTGTCCGTCGTGACATTGCCCGAGTCAAGACAGTCATCCGTGAAAAAGAACTCGAGCAGTGAGGAGGTAAGGTAGAATGAATGAAAGAGTAACTTCCCGTAAGACCCGTGTTGGCAAGGTCGTATCCGACAAGATGGACAAGACCGTTGTTGTCATTGTCGAGGATCGTGTCGCACACAAGACTTATAAGAAGATCATCGGCCGGACCTACCGCCTGAAGGCACATGACGAGAACAACGAGTGTGGCATCGGCGATATCGTTCGTGTGATGGAGACCCGCCCCCTGTCCAAGGACAAGAGATGGCGTGTTGTCGAGATCGTAGAAAAGGCTAAGTAAGGAGGCAGCATAATGATACAGCAGGAAAGTTATCTGAAGGTTGCCGACAATACCGGCGCCAAGGAAATCAAGTGCATCCGTGTTCTGGGCGGTTCCAAGCGCAGATATGCGAGCATCGGTGACGTAGTCGTGGCATCCGTCCGCAAGGCGGCTCCCGGCGGTTCCGTCAAGAAGGGTGACGTCGTCAAGGCGGTCATCGTTCGTACCGTAAAGCCCGTTCGCCGTGCAGACGGCACCTACGTCCGCTTCGACGAGAACGCAGCGGTTCTCATAAACGGTACCGACAAGAACCCCCGCGGCACCCGTATCTTTGGACCCGTCGCCCGTGAGCTTCGTGACAAGGATTACATGAAGATCCTGTCTTTGGCTCCCGAAGTGATTTAATGGAGGGTACGAAGAATGAAAATCAAAAAAGACGATAAAGTTATAGTCCTGTCCGGCAAGGACAAGGGCAAGATCGGAAAGGTCATTTCCGCAGACCCCAAGAACGGTAAGGTCATCGTTGAGGGCGTCAACGTTGCAACCAAGCACCAGAAGGCAAAGAAGCAGGGTCAGGACGGCGGCATCATCAAGGTCGAGACCCCGATCTATGTCAGCAAGGTCCAGCTTGTTTGCCCCAAGTGCGGCGCAGGCCGTCGTGTGGGCTACAAGTACGTTGCAGACAAGAAGCTCCGCATTTGCCGTAAGTGCGGCGAAGAAATCTGAGAAAGGAGATAACTTACTATGACAAGAATGAAGAAAAAGTACGTTGAGGAAGTTGCTCCTGCTCTGATGGAGAAGTTCCAGTACAAGTCAAAGGCGCTTGATAACGTCATCAAGGAGATCTCTGCGATCACCGGTCAGCACGCAGTTGCAACCGTGGCAAGAAAGTCCGTTGCAAACTTCAAGCTCCGTGAAGGCATGCACGTCGGCGTCAAGGTCACCCTTCGCCAGGACCGCATGTGGGAGTTCCTCGACCGTCTGTTCAACATCGCACTTCCCCGTGTCCGTGACTTCAGAGGCATCTCCGCCGACGCATTCGACGGCAGAGGCAACTACAGCATGGGACTCAAGGAACAGATCATCTTCCCCGAAATCGACTACGATAAGATCGAGAAGCTGCGCGGTATGAACATAGCGATCACCACCACCGCACAGACCGACGAGGAAGCACGTGAGCTGCTCAAGCTCATGGGCGCTCCCTTCATGAACTAAGGAGGAACCGAAAAATGGCTAAGAAATCAATGATCCTCAAGCAGCAGGCTCCTGCTAAGTTCTCCACCCGCAAGTACAATCGCTGCAAGATCTGCGGCCGTCCCCACGCTTACCTGCGTGACTACGGCATCTGCCGTATCTGCTTCCGCGAGCTGGCTTACAAGGGCCAGATCCCCGGCGTCCGCAAGGCATCCTGGTAAGGAAAGCGGCGAAAGCGCATCATAGCGCAAAAAACACTTGATTTTCAAGGGGATTTGCGGTAAAATTGTATGATGCGAATTTTGCGAAAAACGAAGTTGAGATACGCCGAAACCCGGCGTATCTCTTCGGCGGTTTTTGAATATGCCTCAAAACTTCGGTTTTGAAGCGAGGCTCGCTGCCGGGACTCCGTGCGTCCGATCAACGTGCGAAAGCCGGTGCCGGGTCGGGCAGCGTAAAAGCTGTCCACGGACGGCGAAAGGCCGCAGCTAATCATGTATTAGTGCGGAACCTCGCCGCCAAAACCGAGGGCAAAGCCCCGGTAACTTCTAAAAAAGGAGAAAGAATTATGCAGATCACAGACCCCATTGCAGATATGCTTACCCGCATCCGCAACGCCGGCAGCGCTAAGCATGAAACCGTGGATGTCCCCGCTTCCAAGATGAAGAAGGCAATTGCAGAGATCCTTCTTGAGGAAGGCTACATCAAGAGCTTCCAGATCATCGACGACGGCACTCAGGGCATCATCCGCATCAGCCTCAAGTATCTCCCCGGCAAAGAGAAGGCCATTCAGGGTCTTCGCAGAGTCAGCAAGCCCGGCCTGCGTGTATACGCCGGCTCCGACGAGCTGCCCAAGGTCCTCAAGGGCCTCGGTATCGCTATCGTATCCACTTCCAAGGGCGTCATGACCGACAAGAAGGCACGTTCTCTCCATGTCGGCGGCGAAGTCCTGGCATTCGTATGGTAAGGAGGGCGCACGAATATGTCTAGAATCGGTAGAGCACCCATTGTCCTTCCCGCAGGAGTGGAAGTGAAGGTCGACGGACAGCACGTCACGGTCAAGGGACCCAAGGGCGAGCTTTCCATGAACGCAGCACCCAGCATCAAGGTCGAGGTCAGCGAAGGCGTGGTACACGTCTCCCGCCCCGATGACGCAAAGGAGAACCGTTCTCTCCACGGACTTACCCGCAGCCTTGTGCACAACATGGTCATCGGCGTATCCGAAGGCTTCAAGAAGACTCTTGAGGTCAACGGCGTAGGCTACCGTGCGGCCAAGGAAGGTAAGAACCTGGTCCTGAACATCGGCTACTCTCATCAGGTCATCATCCCCGAAACCGAGGACATCCAGATCGAGGTACCCGGTCCCAATCAGATCGTCATCAAGGGTATTGACAAGCAGAAGGTCGGTCAGTTTGCAGCGGAAGTACGCGGTAAGCGTCCTCCGGAGCCCTACAAGGGCAAGGGCATCAAGTATGATTACGAAGTTGTCCGCCGCAAAGAAGGCAAGACCGGTGCTAAATAATAGGAGGTGTGCCTGAATGATTAAGAGACCTGATACAAGAGCACAGCGCATCAAGCGCCATGCAAGAGTAAGAGGCAAGATCTCCGGCACCGCCGAAAGACCCCGCCTCAGCGTATTCCGCAGCGAAAATCACATCTATGCCCAGATCATCGACGACGTAGCAGGCAACACTCTCGTTTCCGCATCCACCGTCGAGAAGGCATTTGAAGGCAACGGCAGCAACATCGCAGCCGCAAAGAAGATCGGCAGCACCATTGCAGAGCGTGCACTCGCAAAGGGCATCGAGGAAGTCGTGTTCGACAGAGGCGGATACATCTTCCACGGTCGTGTTGCAGCACTTGCAGAAGGCGCCCGTGAGGGCGGCCTGAAGTTCTAAGGGAGGAGGAAAACTATTATGGCTTACAATAACGACAGAAGAGATCGCCGCAACAGCGAGGAAGCTTCCGAGTTCGTCGAGAAGGTAGTTTCCCTCAACCGTGTTTCCAAGACCGTCAAGGGCGGCCGCATTATGAAGTTCTCCGCACTGTGCGTAGTGGGCGACGGCAAGGGTCGTGTCGGCTACGGACTGGGCAAGGCAAACGAAGTTTCCGAAGCCATCCGCAAGGGTCTTGAGGATGCGAAGAAGAACATCGTGACCATCACCCTCAGCGGTACCACCATTCCTCACGAGATCATCGGCGAGTTCGGTGCAGGCAGAGTTCTGCTCAAGCCCGCAGCACCCGGTACCGGCGTTATCGCCGGCGGCGCAGTCCGTGCGGTCGTTGAGGCAGCCGGCATCAGGGACATCCGTACCAAGTGCCTGCGCACCAACAATCCCGCAAACGTGGTTGCAGCCACCATGCAGGGTCTCAAGTCTCTCCGTGATGCGGCTCAGGTCGCAGCGGTCAGAGGCAAGACTCCCGAAGAGATCCAGGGTTAAGGAGGGCGCATCATGGCAAATCTGAGAATCAAGCTCGTAAAGAGCCTCAACGGTCGTCTTGACAAGCACATTGCGACCGCAAATTCCATGGGTCTGCACAAGATCGGCAACGAGACCGTACAGCCCGACAACCCCCAGACCAGGGGCAAGATCGCCAAGATCGGCTATCTCCTCCAGGTAACGGAAGAAGCACGCTCCGGCGGCGGCGTCCGTATCGGCTTCGAAGGCGGCCAGATGCCTCTGGCACGCCGTATCCCCAAGAGGGGCTTCAACAACATCTTTGCAAAGCCCTTCGAGAGCATCAACGTTTCCGCACTTGACAAGTTCTCCGACGGCGACGTTGTTGACGCAAAGGCGCTTCTGGATGCAGGCATCCTCTCCTCCTGCCGTTACGGTGTCAAGATCCTCGGCAACGGCGAGATCAGCAAGAAACTCACGGTAAAGGCTTCCGCTTTCTCTGAAACCGCAAAAGAAAAAATTGAGGCGGCAGGCGGAAAGGCCGAGGTGATCTAAGTGTTTCAGACTATGCGCAACGCATGGAAGGTAGCAGATCTCCGTAAAAAGATCCTTTTTACTCTGCTCATCGTCCTGCTTTACAGACTCGGTAACGCAGTCCCCGTCCCCTATGTGGACCTTGACCTGCTCAACAGCTACTTCAGCGGCCATCTTCAGAATACCGTTTTGGACCTGCTGAACGTCATGAGCGGCGGCGCTCTGTCTAACGCTACGATCTTTGCACTGTCCATCCAGCCCTACATCAACGCATCCATCATCATTCAGCTCCTGTGCATTGCGATCCCCGCACTTGAGCGTATGAGCAAGGAGGAGGGCGAGGAAGGCAAAAAGAAGATCGCCTCCATCACCCGTTATACCACCGTCGTTATCGGCCTCATCCAGGGCTTTGCATACTATATGCTCATCAAGAGCTATAACGTGCTTACCGACGACGGCATCTGGGCGGCGATAGTCATCATCCTGACCTTCACGTCCGGCTC
The DNA here is from genome assembly GCA_004556755.1 of Clostridiales bacterium. Lineage (GTDB taxonomy): Bacteria > Bacillota > Clostridia > Oscillospirales > Oscillospiraceae > F23-B02. The sequence continues at coordinate 13,840 of SFFW01000006.1, forward strand.
CGCACTCATCATGTGGCTCGGCGAGCAGATCACCGAGTTCGGCGTGGGCAACGGTATCTCGATCATACTGTTTGCAAGCATCATTTCCCGCTTCCCGACCGACCTCATCAACATGATCTCCGGCGTTATCGCCAAGCCGAACACCTGGTGGATCACCCTGCTCATGCTCCTCGGCGCACTGGCAATGATCGTTCTCATCGTCTTTATAAACGATTCGGAACGCAGGATCCCGGTGCAGTACGCAAAGCGTGTAGTGGGCCGTAAGATGTACGGCGGCCAGAGCACTCACCTTCCCATGAAGGTGAATATGTCCGGCGTTCTGCCCATCATCTTCGCACAGTCCATCGCTTCGCTCCCCGCAACGATAGCTGCGTTCACGGGACATTCCGACAGCGTATGGGCAAGCACCACCAACGTTGTGTATGCGATAATCTACTTCCTGCTTATCATCTTCTTCGCATACTTCTACTCAACGATCCAGTTCAATCCTATTGAGGTCGCAAACAACCTCAAGAAGAACGGCGGATATATCCCCGGCTTCCGTCCGGGCAAGCCCACCAGCGAGTTTATCAAGAGAGTGCTTAACAAGATCACCCTGTTCGGCGCAATTTATCTCGGTATCATCGCTGTTGTGCCTATCCTGGTAGCCTGCTTCAGCGAAACTGCGGCGAACTCCGGCGTCTCCCTCGGAGGCACCTCGATCATAATCGTCGTCGGCGTCGCAATTGAGACCGTAAGAGCACTTGAGGCACAGCTCCTCATGCGCAATTACAAGGGCTTCCTTGAATAAGAGGTGGAATTATGAAGCTTATACTTTTGGGCGCCCCCGGCGCAGGCAAGGGCACTCAGGCAGAGATCCTGAGCAAAATGCTTAATATCCCCACCATTTCCACCGGCAATATCCTCCGTGCTGCCATGAAAAACGGCACGCCCGTGGGACTCAAAGCCAAGGCATATGTGGAAAGCGGCAAGCTCGTTCCCGATGAGGTCATCATCGGAATAATCAACGAGCGTCTCGCCGAGGCGGACTGCGCCGGCGGCTACATCCTCGACGGTGTACCCCGCACGATCCCCCAGGCGGAGGCTCTTGAAAATGCGGGCATCGACATTGACTGCGCCCTGTCCATCGAGATAGCGGACGAGGTCATAGTCGAGCGTATGTCCGGCCGCAGGACCTGCAAGGACTGCAGCCAGACCTTCCACATAGTTTCCAATCCCCCCAAAGTTGAGGGCAAGTGTGACTTCTGCGGCGGCGAGCTTACCATCCGTAAGGACGACGCTCCCGAAACCGTCAAGGCACGTCTCGAGGTCTATCACAGAGAGACCGAGCCGCTCAAGGCGTTCTACGCCGAGAGAGGCAAGCTCAAGACCGTGGACAATCAGCCCACGATCGAGGCGACCACCGAAGTTATCAAAGCCACTCTGGGTATCTGATAGTGAGCATTATCATTAAAAATCCTAAAGAAGTTGAATGTATGCGCAAGGCGGGCAAGATAACCGCCGCCGCACGAAGCATCGCACGTCAGGCAATAGCCGACGGGATAAGCACAAAAGAGATAGACCGAGAGGTAAATCACTTTATCAGAAAATCGGGAGCCATCCCGACCTTTCTGGGCTACGGCGGGTTCCCCGCAAGCGCCTGCATTTCAGTGAACGAGGAAGTCATCCACGGCATCCCCGGCAAGCGCATCGTCCGCAGCGGAGACATCGTCTCCGTCGACGTGGGCGCCACCTTCGCCGGCTTCGTGGGCGACTGTGCGGGAACCTACCCCTGCGGGGAGGTCTCCGAAGAGGCGAAGAAGCTCATGGCGGTCACACGGCAGAGCTTTTTCGAGGGCATCAAATTTGCACGCCCCGGCTACCGTGTAAACGATATAGGCAGCGCAATTCAGGAATACGTTGAAAGCAACGGCTATTCCGTCGTGCGTGACTATGTGGGACACGGCGTCGGCAGGAATATGCACGAGGCCCCGGAGGTCCCCAACTTCAGCAGAAAGCCGAGTCCCCGTCTCGTTCCCGGTATGACTCTTGCAGTCGAGCCTATGGTCAACGTAGGCGGCTGGGAGGTCAAGGTGCTGTCAAACGACTGGACGGTCGTGACCGTGGACGGAAGTCTGTCCGCCCACTACGAGAACACGATCCTCATCACCGACGGCGAGCCTGAGATACTGACTATGGCAGAGGATATTTAACCCAACCACAGGAGGAATTGACTTTGGCAAAAGACGATGTAATCGAACTTGAGGGTACGGTCGTCGAATCCCTTCCCAACACGATGTTCATGGTAGACATCGGACAGGGACACACGATACTTGCCCACATATCCGGCAAACTCAGAATGAACTTTATAAGGATCCTCCCCGGCGATAAGGTCACGGTTCAGATGTCACCGTACGATCTGACCAGAGGCCGCATCACCTGGAGAAGCAAGTAGGAGGTAAAACAAATGAAAGTAAGACCTTCCGTGAAGCCCATGTGCGAGAAGTGCAAGATCATAAAGCGCAAGGGCAAAGTCATGGTAATTTGCGAAAACCCCAAGCATAAGCAGAGACAGGGCTGATGCCCCGAAAATGCGGGGGCAACAGCCCCCGCAGACAAAAGTAAGCTCCCGCATGGACCGCAAGGCTCCCTCCGGCGGGAATAAGTCATGCGATCCGCAAATGCGGTAAAAAATCGAAAGGAATGATCGAATAATATGGCACGTATAGCCGGCGTTGACCTGCCCAAGGACAAGAGGATCGAGATCGGCCTCACCTATGTCTACGGTATCGGCAGAACCAGCGCAAACAAGATACTGGCGATGACCGGTATCAATCCCGACACCCGTGTAAAAGACCTGACCGAAGAACAGGAAGCAAAGCTCCGTGAGTGCATCGACCACAACTTCGTCGTTGAGGGCGACCTGCGCCGCAGCGTAGCGCTTGACATCAAGCGTCTCACCGAGATCGGCTGCTACCGCGGTCTTCGTCACCGCAGAGGACTCCCCGTGCGCGGTCAGAGGAGCAAGACCAACGCCCGCACCCGCAAGGGTCCGAAACGCACCATCGCAAATAAGAAGAAGTAAGGAGGGATATGAATTATGGCAGCTAACACCAAGAAGAAAGTCAGAACACGCCGCAGAGAGCGTAAGAACATCGAAAAGGGTCAGGTTCATATCAGCTCTTCCTTCAACAACACCATGGTAACCGTCACCGACACTCAGGGTAATGCAATCTCCTGGGCATCCGCCGGTGGTCAGGGCTTCCGTGGCAGCAGAAAGTCCACCCCCTTCGCAGCACAGACCGCAGCAGAGGTTGCGGCAAAGGCCGCAATGGAGCACGGTCTCAAGACCGTCGAAGTGTTCGTAAAGGGTCCCGGCTCAGGCCGTGAGGCTGCTATCAGAGCGCTTCAGACCGCAGGCCTTGAAGTAACGATGATCAAGGACGTAACTCCCATCCCCCACAATGGCTGCCGTCCTCCGAAACGTCGTCGTGTCTAATTGAAGGAGGGAAATACAAATGGCAAGATATACTGATGCAGTTTGCCGCCAGTGCCGCAGGGAAGGTCAGAAGCTTTTCCTCAAGGGCGACCGCTGCTATACCGACAAATGCGCACTTGCAAGCCGTGCCTACGCACCCGGACAGCACGGACAGGGACGCAGCAAGAGCTCCGAGTACGGCCAGCAGCTTCGTGAGAAGCAGAAGGCAAAGCGTTTCTACGGCGTTCTTGAGAATCAGTTCCGCAGCTACTACGACATGGCGGAGCGTCGTCCCGGCAAGACCGGCGAAAACCTCCTGAGCATCCTCGAATGCAGACTGGACAACGTCGTTTACCGTCTCGGCTTTGCAATGAGCCGTGCGGAGGCACGTCAGATGGTCAGCCACGGTCACTTCACCGTGAACGGCCGCAAGGTCAACATTCCCAGCTATCAGGTAAAACCCGGCATGGTTATAACCCTTAAAGAGAGCAGCCGCGGCATTGAGAAGATCAAGGCCAACATTGAGGCAAATGCTTTCCGTCCCGCACCCAAGTGGCTTGAGTACGACGCAGCCAACATGATCGCAAAGGTTGCGGCGGTACCCGCTCGTGACGACATCGACCTTCCCATCGAGGAGCACCTCATCGTCGAGTTGTACTCCAAGTAATACAGATACCCTCGAATTGGTAAGCTGAACAAATGCAGGGCGCAGATCTTGCGCCGAACTTAATAAGGAGGGTTATATTTAATATGATCGAAATAGAAAAGCCGCGTATTGAGTGCATAGAGACTCCCAATGACAGCTCCTACGGTAAGTATATAATCGAACCGTTGGAGCGCGGCTACGGCACGACACTTGGTAACTCTCTGCGCAGGGTTCTTCTGTCATCTCTGCCCGGCACCGCCGTCACCAGCATCAAGATCGCCGGTGTACAGCATGAGTTTTCCACCATCCCCGGTGTTAAGGAGGACGTGACCGAGATCGTTCTTAATGTCAAGAGCATCATCGCCCGTCTCCACAGCGAGGAACCCAAGACCGTTTACATCGAAGCCGCCGGCGAGGGCGTTGTCACCGCAGGCGACATCAAGACGGACAGCGAGGTGGAGGTCCTCAATCCGGAGCAGCCCATAGCGACTCTCGGACCGGACGGCGCTCTTTCCATGGAGCTGACCTTCGATCACGGCAGGGGCTATGTGTCCGCTGACAAGAACAAGAACCCCCAGAACGCAATCGGAACCATTCCCGTTGATTCTATCTACACTCCCGTCATCAAGGTCAATTACTCCGTCGAGAATACCCGTGTGGGCAATCAGACGGACTTTGACAAGCTGACCCTCGAAGTGTGGACGGACAAGACCATCACCGCAAGAGACGCAGTCTCTCTCGGTGCGAAGATCCTCGTCGATCACTTCACCCTGTTCACCGACCTGAGCGACACCATCGGCAGTCAGAGCACTGTTGTTCCCAAGGTGGAGCAGGCGCATGACAGAGTCCTCGAAATGACGATCGAGGAGCTGGATCTGTCCGTAAGAAGCTTCAACTGTCTCAAGCGTGCAAACATCAATACTGTTGAGGATCTCATCTCCAAAACGCAGGACGAGATGATAAAGGTCCGCAACCTCGGCCGCAAGTCCCTCGAAGAGGTAGAGAATAAGCTCGCCATGATGGGACTGTCACTTGCGGACGAGGACAATCAGTAACTCTCAAGAAGGAGGAAAGCGAAATGCCCGGTACAAGAAAACTCGGCAAGCCCACCGATCAGCGCATGGCAATGCTCCGTCAGCAGGTTACCGACCTGCTCGATAAGGGCCGTATGGAAACCACCGTTACCCGTGCCAAAGAGATCGCACCCATGGCCGAGAAGATGATAAGCCTTGGCAAGAATAAGGATCTGGCGGCATACCGTCAGGCACTGTCCTTCATCACCCGTGAAGACGTTGCCAAGAAGACCTTTGACGAACTGTCCGTGAAGTATGCCGACCGCAACGGCGGCTACACCCGCATCACCCGCATCGGACCCCGCAGGGGCGATGCAGCGGAGATGGCAGTCATCGAGCTCATCTGAAAAAATTAAACGGAAAAGCACCGCCAACGGCGGTGCTTTTTTGCGTGCATATTTTACTGCCGACAAGGGCGCTACGTTTTCTCTCCCTCAGTCGGTTTACGCCGACAGCTCCCTCGGAAGTGTAGAGCCATGAGCTGGCACAAGTCTCGCTGCGGTGCAAGGCGCTATGAATCGGAGTGCGTCCCGCAGCGGCAGCCAATGTACGGTGCAAAAATTTGAAATGCGCTATGATTAGACAGGTTTTGCACAAGATGTAGTGTATGTTTCGTAGTGTGGCCACAAAATGCACTAAAGAAACGGAGGGATTTTTATGCAGGCTGTAAAGCGGAGAGTGGGCATTCGTCACGGCGGCGTTCTGAGCGTCCCCGTCGACGACATCAGCCCCAATCCGGTGCAGCCGAGAAAGGTTTTCAGGGACGCCGACCTTATGGAGCTGTCGTGCAGCATCGCCGAGTACGGCATACTGAACCCGCTCACCGTGAGACTGCGCAACGGCAGATACGAGCTTGTCGCAGGCGAACGCAGACTGCGGGCGGCAAAGCTTGCGGGGCTTAGCGAGGTCCCGTGCATACTGCTTGACGTGGGGCTTGAGGAAGCGAGCCTGCTTGCGCTCATCGAAAATCTGCAAAGGCGGGATCTCGACTTCATCGAGGAAGCGAACGGCATAAGCCAGCTCATCCGAATGTTCGGCATGAGTCAGGAGGAGGCGGCCCGCAGGCTCGGCAAATCGCAGTCGGCGGTCGCAAACAAGCTCCGGCTCCTGCGTCTGCCGCAGGACGTTTTGGACTCGCTGCGAAGCAACGGTCTCACGGAGCGCCACGGCAGAGCGCTGCTGCGTCTCGACAGCGCCGATAAGCAGCGTGACGCACTTGAGCAGATAATCCGACGGGACATGACTGTCGCAATGACCGACAGCTACATAGACGCATTGCTTGAGGCGGAAAAGGAGCAGGAGAAGTCCGAGCAGAAGCGGACGTTCATAATGAAGGACGTCCGTGTGTTTATGAACACGATACTGCACGGGCTTGACCTGATGAAGCAGGGCGGCATAGCCGCAGGCATGAAGCGTCAGGAGACGGAAAACGAGCTGATACTGACGATCTCGATACCGAAGAATCGGGAGACGGCAGCGGCAAACGAAAACTGAATATCAAGGAAAAGCGGCAGTTTTTGCCGCTTTTTCTGTTTTTCAAACAGAAAAAGCACGCCGCATTTTTTGTGAGATAATTTATCACAAAAAATCTCGCTGCGCTCGTCAAAAAGCCCGATTTAGTAAAAGCAGCTTACTAAATCAGGCGTTTTTGAGGGCTATAATCCAATTTGAGAGGACCTTTCTCGCTGCGGCTCGGTCACGGTGCGCTCTGACATGCCCCCGGCATGTCATTCACTACCGCACCGCCGCTTCGCTACCCCTCAAGCTCCCCTGCTGCGCCTAAACTTCGCCTTTTGCCGCCAAATTCAGGCTTTTTAATGCGCTATATTCTGCGTTTTGCTTGACGGGGGAGTGCATAAAAGTTATACTGAAAAGGGCGGGCAGCACCCGTCTTTTTGCGCTCAGCATGAGCCGAGCGAAGCCACACCACGGAGGAGCATATGAGATACCCCTGCCTTGTCGCCGACCACGACGACACCGTCGTTGACAGCACTGCGACCGTTCACTTTCCCTGCTTTAAGCAGTACACGGCGGAGTTTTACCCTCACGCCGACTACACGCTTGAGCGCTACCTGAAGGAAAACTTCCACCCCGGCATAATCGAGCTGTTTCGCAGCATCGGCATGAGCGACGAGGATATGCTCCACGAGCAGCGCTACTGGAATGCATACGTCAAGGAGCATACGCCGCCGGTGTACCCCGGTATGCGTGAGATCCTGTGGCGGCATAAACGTGAGGGCGGCGTTTTGTGCGTCGTGTCGCACTCGTACACGGAGAACATTCTGCGTGACTATCGGGAAAACGACCTGCCGGAGCCGGACATGATCTTCGGCTGGGAAAGCCCCGCCGAGGAGCGCAAGCCGAACCCGTATCCGCTGCAAAGGATAATGGAAAAGGGCGGATTTTCGCCGTCGGAGCTTTTGGTGCTGGACGACTTAAAGCCCGGCTACGACATGGCGAGGAGCTGCGGCGTGGACTTTGCCGCCGTCGGCTGGTCGAACGACATCCCGGAGATCGAGGCGTTCATGCGCCATAACTGCGACTACTATTTCAAAACCGTGCCGGAGTTCGGTGAGTGGTTCTTCGGCGAGGACTTTTAAAGGACTGATAATATGGAAAAGCACATTACGAAAATCGTTCTGACGGGGGGACCCGCCGCAGGCAAGACCACGCTCATAAGCCGCATCCTCAAGGAGTTCAAGCAGGAGGACGGCTGGAGAGTCATCACCATCCCCGAAACGGCGACGGAGCTTATCTCCGGCTTCGGCATAAAGCCCTTCGGCGGCTGTATGTCGATGCTGAAGTTCCAGGACTTCGTCATAGCAGACCAGATCCACAAGGAGGAGCTGGCGCTCAAGGCCGCCGAGGTCGTGCCGGAGGAGAACGTTCTCATCATATACGACCGTGCGCTGATGGACGACAAGGCGTACATAAGCGACGAGGAGTTTGCCGAGACGCTGTACAGGTTCGGCGGCAGGACCGAGGAGCAGGTGCTTAAGGGCTACGACGCCGTGCTGCACCTCGTCACCTGCGCAAAGGGTGCGGAGTTTGCCTACAACCTCGGCAACGCCGCACGCTCGGAGTCGCTGGACTACGCAAAGGAGATGGACGACCGCACGCTGCGTGCGTGGAGCGGGCATCACAATCTGCGCATCATCGACAACGCCATCAACTTCGAGGACAAGATGAACCGAGGCATCAAGGAGATATACCGCATCCTCGGTGAGCCGGAGCCGATGGTGAAAAAGCGCAAGTACCTTATCAATATGCCGCCGATTGAGCTGCTGTGCGACAAGTACAAGGCCCGCCCCTTCGACATGATGCAGACCTACCTGTGCGTGACGAATCCGAACATCGAGCGCCGCATACGGGAGCAGAAAAACGGCGGCGACTACCTGTATTTCTACACCGAAAAGCACTTCATGCCGGACGGCACGAAGTGGGACACCGAAAAGCCCATCTCCGAGAAGAAGTACCGCCAGTACCTGCTGGAGGGCGACCCGGAGCTGAGTGCCGTGCATAAGACGAAGTACCGCTTCGTATTCGGCGACTGCCGCTTTGAGATAGATGTGTACCCCTTCTGCACCGACAAGGCGGTGATGTTCCGCTACTCCGACAAGGAGGAGACGTTCCTGCCGCCGGAGGTCGAGGTCATAAAGGAAGTCACCGGCGACCCGACGTATAAGAATAAGCAGCTTGCAATAAGGCAGGCGCTGTGAGGAGACACTATGGACAGAAAATATGCTGATTTTGCGGCGCAGGAAGCCGTGCGCCTGCTCGATATAGACAGTCCCACGGGCTACACCGAGGCGGCGGCGGAGTGGGTGAAAAACGAGTTTTCCGCCCTCGGCTTTGAAGCGCACACGACCGCAAAGGGCGGTGTGCTGGTAAACCTCGGCGGCGAGGATGAGACCGACGCTCTGCTGCTTGAGGCGCACACCGACACCCTCGGCGCAATGGTTGCGGAGATAAAGGGCAGCGGCAGACTTCGGCTCACGAACCTCGGCGGTATGCGTGCCGAAAACGCCGAAGCGGAGAATCTCAGGATCCGCACCCGCAGCGGCAAGGTCTTTGAGGGCACCTGCCAGCTCGTGAACGCATCGGTCCACGTCAACGGAAGCTACGCCGACACCAAGCGCAGCTTTGACACGGTAGAGGCGGTCATCGACGAGGACGTGAAGTCGGCGGACGACGTCCGTGCGCTCGGCATAGAGGTCGGCGATATGGTGTGCTTTGAGCCTCGCACGAGGATAACGGAGTCGGGCTATATAAAGAGCCGCTTTTTGGACGACAAGCTTTCCGTGGGCGTGCTTTTAGGTCTTGCGAAGTATCTGAGCGACACGAACAGCCGTCCGCAGCGCCGCACCTACGTTCACGTCACGGTGTATGAGGAAGTCGGACACGGCGGAGCGGGCAGCGTTCCCGACGGCGTGACCGAGGCGATAAGCGTCGATATGGGCTGCGTCGGCGAGGGGCTTTCCTGCACCGAAAAGCAGGTCTCGATCTGTGCCAAGGACTCCGGCGGACCGTACAGCTACGCACTGGTGTCACGGCTCATCGAGGCGGCAAAGTCCGCCGGCGCCGACTACGCCGTGGACGTGTACCCGCACTACGGCAGCGACGTCGAGGCGACGCTCTCAGCCGGCAGCGACATCCGCCACGGACTCATAGGTCCGGGCGTATACGCCTCTCACGGCTACGAACGCAGCCACCTCGACGGAGTATATAATACGCTCGCCCTCCTGACCTCCTTCTTAGGCGTCTGACGGGCCGATTTGTGTTCATACGGCGTTAAAGCACACGGGAAATACAAAAAGTATTCCCTCGTGTGCTTTGCCTTGTCTGAACGCAAATCATCACCGTCAGACAAGCGGCAGGGCCGATTTGTGTTCATACGGCGTTGAAGTCCTTGGAAATATAGAACATATTCCCTGCGGACTTCGCCTTGTCTGAACGCAAATCATCACCGTCAGACAAGCGGTAGGGCCGATTTGTGTTCATACGGCGTTGAAGCACACGGAAAATACAAAAAGTATTCCCTCGTGTGCTTTGCCTTGTCTGAACGCAAATCATCACCGTCAGACAAGCGGCAGGGCCGATTTGTGTTCATACGGCACGGAAAAACGACGGGTATTCAGCGAATACCCATCGTTTTTTCTGTCGTCTTTATTTGAGCTTTTCGACGGCGATCCTCATGCGGCGGAGAGTTTCGTCTCTGCCGAGGATGCGGCATATCTCGACCGCACCGCCGGGGGTGACCGCCTTGCCCGCTGCGGCTATGCGCACGGGCCACATGACCTTGGCGTTCTTGACGCCCTCGGACTCCGCAAGCGAGACCATTGCGCCCAGTATGCTCTCGTCGTCCCAAACGGGCAGAGCCTCGAACACGGGGAGCATCTTTTCGAGAACGTAAAGCGAGCTTTCGGTGTCGCTCTTGCTCTTTTTGTGGACAAAAAGCTCGGTGCCGTATTCCGGCAGAGCGTCGAAGAAGTCGAGCTTTTCGGGGATCTCGGACAGCACCTCGGTGCGCTGCTGTAAAAGTGCGGCGACAGCGCCTGCGTCAATGTCGGGATTTTTCACCGCCGAACGAATGTACGGCTCCGCAACTGCGGCAAACTCCTCGGCGCTCATGCGGCGGATGTACTCGGCGTTAAAATAACGCAGCTTTTCTATGTCGAAAATTGCGGGGGACTTGCTCAGTCCGTGGATATCGAATATCTCCGCCATCTCCGGCATGGAGTATATCTCACGCTCGCCGCCGGGACTCCAGCCCAAAAGCGCAACGTAATTCACGACTGCGGGGGTGATGTAGCCCTGCGCAATGAGGTCCTCGTATGAGGGGTCGCCGTGGCGCTTGCTCATCTTGTTGTGCTGGTCACGCATGACGGGAGAGCAGTGAACGTACTTGGGAATATCCCAGCCGAAGCCCTCGTACAGCAGATTGTACTTGGGCGAGGAGGAGAGGTACTCCGAGCCTCGCACGACGTGGGTGATGCCCATGAGGTGATCGTCCACGACGTTTGCAAAGTTATAGGTCGGCAGCCCGTCACGCTTTATAAGCACCTGATCGTCGAGCGTTTTGTTCTCGACGCTTATCTCGCCGAATATCTCGTCACGGAAAACGGTGACGCCGTCCTCCGGGATCCTCTGACGGACGACATAGGGCTTTCCCTCCGACACCGCTTTTGCGGACTCCTCCGCCGAAAGACTGCGGCAGGGGTCGACCTTCTTTTCAAAAGCCTCGCCCTCGTCCTCGCACTTTTCGCAGAAGCAGCGGTAGGCGTGACCCTTTTCGATGAGCAGCTCGGCGTATTTTCCGTACAGCCCACGGCGCTCGGTCTGAATATACGGACCTACGGGTCCGCCGACGTCGGGACCCTCGTCGTGGTCAAGACCGCAGTCCTTCAAGGTGCGGTATATCACGTCGACTGCGCCCTCGACAAGGCGGCTCTGATCGGTGTCCTCGATGCGGAGAATGAACTTTCCTCCGTTGTGACGTGCGATAAGCCAGGTGTAAAGTGCGGTTCTGAGATTGCCGACGTGCATATATCCCGTGGGACTGGGCGCAAAGCGGGTGCGCACCTCGCCCTTGGGGATGCGAGCCTCCATCTCGTCATACCAGTTAAGCTCCATGGCGTTTTCCTCCGTGATTCATAATCATTTAACAGTCTAAAATGGAATTTGCCTGTTGTCAAGAGAGACTTAAAATGATAAAATACGATTTCAGGTAACAGGTAAATATAAGGAGTCAAAACCATGGAAAACGAAATCAGAAAGAAGATAATGCTTTCGGGCATTCAGCCCTCCGGCGACCTGCATCTCGGCAACTACCTCGGTGCGGTCAAGAACTGGGGAGCGAGAGCCGACGAATTTGACTGCTACTACTTCATGGCCGATCTGCACACGCTCACCGTGCGTCAGAACCCGGCGGAGCTTCGCCGCCGCACCCTTGAGCAGCTTGCGCAGTACATCGCCTGCGGCATCGACCCGGAGAAGAACACCCTTTTCGTGCAAAGCCACGTTCACGAGCACGCAGAGCTGGGCTGGATACTCAACTGCTACACGATGTTCGGCGAGCTTTCCCGCATGACGCAGTTTAAGGACAAGAGCGCCAAGAACGCCGACAACATAAACGGCGGTCTTTTCACATATCCCGCACTCATGGCGGCGGACATTCTGCTGTATCAGGCGGACTACGTTCCCGTGGGCGAGGATCAGCGCCAGCACTGCGAGCTGACCCGTGACATCGCCGTGCGCTTCAACAATATCTACGGTGAGGTGTTCAAGATCCCCGAGGCCTACGTTCCCAAGGCGGGAGCGAGGGTCATGGGACTTGCCAATCCCGGCAGCAAGATGAGCAAATCAGACCCCGCCGGCTGCGTGTTCCTCATGGAAAAGCCGGAGGATATCGCAAGGAAGTTCAAGCGTGCCGTCACCGATTCGGACACGGAAAACTGCGTCCGCTTCGACATGAAGGAAAAGCCCGGCGTGTCGAATCTCATGAACATCTACTCCGCCGTCACCGGCAAGAGCTTTGAGGAGATCGAGCGTGAGTTTTCCGGCTGCGGCTACGGGGTGTTCAAGCCCGCCGTCGGCGATGCGGTCATCGAGACGCTGCGTCCCATCAGGGAGGAGGCTCAGCGCCTTCTGGCGGACAAGGCGTACCTGCAGCAGGTGTACACCGACGGTGCGCAGAGAGCGAGCGCAATTGCGAGAAAGACGCTGCGCAAGGTATATAAAAAGGTGGGTCTTGTCGAAAAGCCCTTCTGACACGGAGATATTTTATGGACTTTACTATTGAAGTTATCGTAAAGATAGTTATGGCGCTGGGCGTGGCGTTCATCATTTCCTTTATTGCGACCCCGGTGGTCAAGAGCTTTGCGGTGCAGGTCGGCGCCATCGACATTCCCGACGCAAAGCGCCACATACACAAGCGCCCCATCCCCCGTATGGGCGGACTTGCAATATTCATCGGCTTTCTGCTGTCGGTGCTGTTCTTTGCCGAGATAAGTACTCAGGTGCGGGGCATCCTCATCGGGGCTATCCTCATCGTCGTGGTCGGCGCCATCGACGACGTTCTCAATCTGAACGCATGGCTCAAGTTCGGCATTCAGATAATTGCGGCGGTCATCGCCGTTTTGAGCGGCGTTATCATCAACGTCGTGTCAAACCCCTTGCTCATAACGAGCCAGCAGGCGGCGACCATCGGCGCACTGTCGGTCCCCGTCACGATCATATGGATCGTCGGCGTGACGAACTCCGTTAACCTCATCGACGGACTTGACGGACTTGCCTGCGGCGTCTCCGCCATCGCATCGCTGACGATGCTGTTCGTCGCAATGCTCGTTTCCGACGCAAACAGCAACGTCGCCATCATCCTCGCCTGCCTGTGCGGAGCCTGCCTCGGCTTCATTCCGTACAACCTCAACCCGGCGAAGATATTCATGGGCGACACGGGAGCGCTGCTTTTGGGCTACATCCTGTCCACTGTGTCGGTCATCGGAATGTTCAAGTTCTATGCGGTCATAACCTTCGTACTGCCGGTGCTTGCGCTGGCGGTGCCGCTGTCGGACACGATATTTGCTTTCACCCGTCGCATACTCCACGGTCAAAGCCCCTTCCACGCCGACAGGGGTCACTTCCACCACAAGCTGCTTGACATGGGACTCAGCCAGAAGCAGGCGGTTGCGGTGCTGTACGCCGTGTCTGCGATAATCGGACTTTCGGCGGTGCTGCTCACCTCGACCGGCATCGTCCGCATAGTCGTTGCGGCCGTCGCCTTTGCGATCGCCGTGAGCATTTGGTTCTTCGTGTTCCGCCACAACAATAACATCCACCTTCACCACAACAATGCGCCCGCACAGGAGGCGGAGAAAAAGGAGGAGCCGGAGAATGAGCAGACTTAAAGTCATGTCGGTGTTCGGCACGAGACCGGAAGCCATCAAAATGGCGCCCTTGGCGCTTGAGCTTCAGAAGTACGACGAGATTGAGAGCGTCATCTGCGTCACGGCGCAGCACCGTGAAATGCTCGACTCCGTTATGAACTGCTTCGGTCTTGAGGCGGACTGTGACCTCAACATAATGGGTGCAAATCAGACGCTGACCGACGTCACCGTCCGTGCGCTTGAGGGACTTGAGCGCTGCTACGCCGAGGAAAAGCCCGATCTCGTGCTTGTCCACGGCGACACCAGCACGACCTTTTCCGCAGCGCTTGCGGCGTTTTATGCAAAGATCCCAGTGGGACACGTCGAGGCGGGACTTCGCACCTACGACAGATACAGCCCCTTTCCGGAGGAGATGAACCGCTGCCTCGTCGGCCGCCTTGCGACGCTGCACTTTGCGCCGACTGCGAAGAATGCGGAGAATCTGCGCAGGGAAGCCGTGACGGGCGACATTTTCGTAACCGGCAACACGGTAATCGACGCAATGAAGTACACCGTCGGCGACGGCAGCTTCCGCTCCGAGGAGCTGCGAGCAGTCGACTTTTCCAAGCGTGTCATCGCAATGACCTGCCACCGCAGGGAAAACTACGGAAAGCCCATGGAGAACATTTTCACGGCGGTGCGCCGTCTGGCGCAGGAGTTTCCCGACGTCGAGGTCGTCTACCCCGTGCATCTCTCGCCCGTGGTACGCAGAGCGGCGATCGAAAAGCTGTCGGGTCTGCCGAACGTTCACCTCATTGAGCCGCTCGATGCGATGGATATGCATCGCTTGATGAGCCGCAGCTACATGGTGATGACGGACTCCGGCGGCATACAGGAGGAAGCGCCCTCGCTCGGCAAGCCCGTGCTTGTGCTTCGCCGTGAGACCGAGCGCCCCGAAGCGGTCAAGGCGGGAACGGTCAGGCTCTGCGGCGTCGAGGAGGAGGACATTCTCCGTGACGCAAGGGAGTTACTCACCGACACCGCCGCCTACGAGCGCATGGCAAGAGCCGTAAACCCCTACGGCGACGGGCAGGCGTGCCGAAGAATCGCCGAGGCGATACTTTACGCAAACGGTCTTTCCGACCGCCGTCCCGACGAATTTTCAACCTAAATAGTGCAAAAGCCGATGGGAAAACCCCATCGGCTTTACAGCAGATACATTGCGCCCATGATGATAAGAAGCTCCTTATCGCCGCTTTCACGGTACATGAGGTACAGTATCAAAATGAGCAGCAGATCCTCCGTCTCCAAGGACGCAAGGCTTTTCGTCAGCTTTTCGGGGATAAGCCCCGACCTTTTCGGCGGCTTTGCACTTGGCGGCGGAAACGGCGGTCTGCACGGCGTCGGCGACTTTGCGGAGGGGTGATCCTCCATGCGTTCGGGCCTTGAGCCGTTGCCTCTGTATCGGTTATACATCGTCCTCGCCCCCAAACTCCGACGCCGCTTTTTCCGCTATCTCGGCAAGCCGTGCAAGCTTCATCGCCCTGTCCATTTTGCTCCGACGCTTGTCGGAGAGGTAGGGGCGCATTGCGTCAAGCAGCTTGCGCTCTCTGCCGTCGGGCGCTTTCATTAGCCCGCCGAGCTTTTTGAGCATCCCCATATCGAGCGGCGCTTCCTCCTCTGCTTTCTCGGCGCCGCCCTCGCCCATGAGCGATTTTGCCATGGAGCTTATCTTTTCCATCTGTGCGGGGTCGCTCAGCAGGCTGCTCAGCATACTGTCAAAATCACTCACGACTGACCTCCTTTGCCTTACTGCATGGCTTTTTTGAGCCGCTCTGCCAGCCGCTTGCCCTCGTCGGTGCTCAAAACGTCGGACAGTATGCTTTGCAGGGCGGCGGTGTCCCCGCTCTTTGCCGCCTTTTCGACGGCGGCGGGATCGAGCATCCGGCTCACGGCACGCCCCTCGGCGGAATCGGCAAGGCTTTTCAGGCGGTCCTTTTTTCCGCTTTTTTCGATCTCGGCATTCACACGTTCAAGATCAAGCATTCTCATCACTCCCATGAAACATTATATTCGTATGCTCTCAGGAGGTTTACTATGAAAATAGCCGTTTTTTCCGACAGCCACGGAAACGCTTCCGATATGCGCCGTGTCCTTTGCGAGTACGCCCCCGACATGGCGATACACCTCGGCGACGGCAGGCGTGACATTGAGGAGCTTCGTGACGAGTTTCCGCAAATATGCGTCTGCACCGTGTCCGGCAACTGCGACGGCGACTGGCCGGAGGTCGAAAAAAGGGTCGTGACTCTCGGTGCGCACAAGGCGTTTCTCACCCACGGTCACCGCTACGGCGTGCGCTTTGCGGGGCTTGAGCCGCTTCTGTACGCCGCCGAATGCAGCGACTGCGACATCGCCATGTACGGTCACACGCACTCGGCGTTCTGCGAAAACGTCGGCGGGATACTGGTCATAAACCCCGGCTCCGTCGGGCAGGGCGCAAACAGAAGCTGGGCAAGGCTTGAGATCGACGGCGACGACCTGCGCTGCGAGATAGTCCCCTGCGGTTTACAGGCGTCGGAAAAGCTGATATAATGTCAGAACACAGAAAAACGGAGGTAGAGCCGTGAAAAAACCCTTACTCGTCATCGTAAACCCCGCAGCCGGAAAGGGCACATACAAAAAGAAATTTGCCGAGGTGCTGGAAATTTTCTCGGACGCAGACTATTCTCCGAGTCTGTTTTTCACCTCCGGCAGAGGGGATGCCGTGTCCCTTGCGGCGGAATACGGCGAGGGCTTTGAGACCCTCGTCTGCATCGGCGGCGACGGGACCCTGAGCGAGGTCGTTTCGGGGCTTATGCGCATCGAAAACAGACCGACCGTCGGCTATATCCCCCTCGGCACGGCAAACGATGTCGCCCGCTCCTTGGGGCTTCCGAAGCACGACCCGACGGCGGCGGCACGGCGCATAGTCTCCGGTGAGGCGATGCCCTTCGACGTGGGAAAACGCAGCGGCGGGTACTTTAACTATGTTGCGGCATTCGGCGCATTCACCGAGGTGAGCTACGGCACGCCGCAGGACATCAAGCGCAGACTCGGTCAGGCGGCGTATGTCATCGGTGCGGCGAAAAGCCTGCGCTCGCTCAGAAGCCGCAGGGTGCGGGTAGAGTACGACGGCGGCAGCTTCGAGGGCGATTACCTCTACGGCAGCGTGTCAAACTCCTATTCCGTTGCGGGAATGATTGACCTGCCGAAGGACAAGGTCTCCCTCGGCGACGGAGAGCATGAGCTTATCATGCTGAGAAAGCCCAAAAACGCAGCGGCGCTTGCGCATTTGGCGGCACGGGTGCTGCAGGGGGACCTCGAAAGCGAGTATATCGAGATACTGCACACAAAGCACGCCGTGTTTGAATTTGACGCTCCCGAAGCCTTCACCTTCGACGGCGAGGACGGCGGTGCGCACGAGCGCATAGAATTTTCAAACTGCCCGCAGGCGGTGCAGATAATACATTGATAAAAAACAGAGAGGCGACAGCCTCTCTGTTTTTATATGCGTATCGAAATTTCGCCGCTGTGCAGCGTTTTGCGCTCCCCGTTGTCGTACAGGACGCAAAGCCCGAAGTCGTCGGAGATGCCCTCGGCAAGCGCTTCCGTCTCGGCGGACGGCGTTATTATCCGCACCCGCTTTCCCGGGACACGGCAAAGGCGGCGGTAGTCGGCAAGGCAGGCGCTCTCGTCGGAAAGCCACAGAGCGTAGAGCTTTTCCAGCTCCTCGACGATCGCAAGCGCAAGCCTGCCCCGCTCCGGCGCCGCCCCCGTTTCGGTGTAGAGCGACCCGGCAGTCTCCCGCAGCTCCGGCGGAAAATCCTCACGCAGCTCCGAGACGTTCAGCCCGATACCCACGACGACGTAGGATAGCCTCCCCTCCGACACCTCGCTTTCGCACAGTATGCCGCAAATTTTTTTGCCGCCGAGGAACAGATCGTTTACCCATTTTATCTCCGGCTCAACGCCGCAAATGCGCTTCACGGCACGGCACACCGCAACGGCGGCGGCGGGCGTGAGACTTGCGCAGCGCACGGGGTCGCAGTCGGGGCGCAGCAGCACGGACAGGTAAATGCCCTTGCCCGCAAGCGAGGCAAAGCTCCTGCCGAGCCTGCCCCGTCCGGCGGTCTGAGCGTCCGCCAAAACGACGGTGCCGTGCGGGAGCTCATCTGCACTGCGGCGCAGATATGCGTTGGTGGAATCCACCGATTCAAGACAGATTATTTTGTTCATGCTTCACCTTAATATAATGTATCGTCATCAGTATTATAAACACAAAGCTCAGATACCCGAGCAGCGGATAGACAAAGCCCACGAGATCGCCGAAGCCGTACAGACTGCCGCAGAACATCAAAGCGGCGCAAAGAAGCGTCGGTGCCTTGGGATGCGCCGAGAGCGTGCGTGACTTCAGCTTCAGCGTATTCGTCAGCGCAACGAGCGCCGAGACCGAGGTGCCGAACATCGCAAGCAGGAGCAGCACCCCGTAAAGAGCGGCAAGGATCGGCGAAAGCCCGCTTGCGAAGGCGAGCATCGGAAGCTCGGCGTCGGCGTATTTCGGAGCTGCCGACACGCACAGAAGCACGCTTCCGGCAACGCAGAGCAGGATGCCCGCCCCGACCAGAACGCCGCCGAAAACGGAGCGGGAGCTTTTCATGTGTCTGCCGAGAGGGGCGATGACCGCAATTCCCGCAAAGAGGTTATACGACGCAAAGGACAGCGCCGCCGACACCCACGAACCCATGAGCGGGTTGCCGGGGTCCGAGCTTCCCACGGAAAAACCGAAGCGGCACAGCGCATACACCCCGAACGAAAGCGAGATAAGGCACAGCAGAGGAACGGTCGCCGAGAAGACCGACACCATGCCGCTTAGCCCCGCAAGCGAGACTGCGGCGACGGCGGAGGCAAACAGCAGACCGCCGACGAAGGTCGGCAGACCGAGGAGCTGGTGAGCCAAAGCGCCGACCCCGGCGGTCATGACGGTGCCGATGCAGAAAAGCAGCAGCAGCTCAAGGAAGGTCACGGCATGACGAAGTATGCCCGCCTTGCCGCCGAGGATGAGCTTATCCGCCTCGTCATATCCCGTGAGCCGATTGAGCTTCAGCATAAGCACGCCCGCCGCCGACAGCACAAGCAGCGCAAGCAGCAGCCCGGCAACGCCGAGGGTGCCGAAGCTCCCGAAAAACTGCCAAAGCTCCTGCCCCGAAACGTAGCCCGCTCCGAGGAAGCAGCCCGCAAAGGACAGTCCGAGTTTTAATGAACCGATCTTTTTCATGCCATACTCCCGATTTTTCTTCCTTCTTGCATTTTAACGCAGGCTAAATGCAAGTCAATAGACAAAAGTGAACAAATTGAAAAATTTCGCACATACTGTTGAATTCGGGCGCAAACCGTGATATTTTGAGCATGATAAACCTAATTTGAGGTGAACGATATGAATGCTATGAAAAAAGAGGATCGCCGTGTGAGATACACGAAGCTTGCGATAAGGGAGAGCTTTCTCGCTCTGCTTTCGGAAAAGCCCATCGAGAAGATCAGTGTGACCGAGATATGCAAGCGTGCGGATATCAACAGAGGCACCTTCTACTCGCATTACGCAGACCCCTTTGACCTAAAGCACCAGCTTGAGCTTGAGCTGACAAACGCCTTTGCGGAGAGCCGTGCGGCGCTCGGCGTAAAGCGTCTGTCTGCGGTCGACATTTTCCGGGTGCTGAAGGAGAACCGTGAGCTTTGCGGCGTTTTCTACGGTCCCCACGGCGACAGCAAGGCGATGCGCAGTATTATATTTGAGTACTCCGGCGGATATGTCGAGGATCTTCTGCACGACTGCCCGGCGCTGTCCGAGGCGCATCTGCGCTGCCTGCGGGAGATGCTCGTTTCGGCGACCTCCACCATGCTCAAGTATTGGTACGAGCATGAGATGAAGGGTGATCCGGAGATCATGGCAAAGGCGCTGGAGAGCTTTTGCGACGGCGGCGCACTGAGCTTTGTGCAGCGGATCGAGTCGCAGGATTGACATAATAATGTTGAAAACATTGTTGATATTGTTGAAGAAATCAAGTAATATCAAGGACTTTTGAAAACGGAGGGCTTGAATGAAGAGAATTATTGCAACACTTTCGGCGGTTTTGATGCTTTTTTCGCTTTGCGGCTGCACGGGCGGAGAGAATGCGCCGACAAACTCAAAAGGGCCGACCGGCGCAAACGATACGAAGGATTTTGATCTGACGGTGAGCTATGATTTCGACTTCGGCGAGAAGTGCGCTTCCGACGGGAGCTGCTATTTCAGATACTCGACGAATCGGGCGACGCTTACCGAGGGCTGCGACAAGGCCTCCGTCGAAAAGATAAACGCAGCGCTTGACGAGGCTTATGATTCCCTGCAGAGCCAGCTTGACGAAACGGCGGAATATGCCGCACTGTTTTCCGACGAGGGCGGCACACAGCTCCCTCTTGAGTACAGCTTCGATACGCAGGTGATGCGGGGCGATGCAAACGTGCTGAGCATCGCCGTAGACGTCTATGCCTACACCGGCGGCGTTCACGGAATGAGCGGCAGAACGGTGCTTAACTTTGACCCCCGAACCGGAGAGCGGCTCTATTTCCCCGACCTCGGCAAGGACGGTGATGCGCTCAGCGACTTCGTGCTTGACTACATCACGCAGCTTGCCAAGGGTTACAGCGGCTATGAGACGGTCACGCTGAGTACGCTGCCCGATCTCATCGAGAACGAACAGTGGTACTTCACCGAGACGGGTCTTATGGTATACGCCGACGCATATCAGGTGGCGAGCTACGCCGCCGGGCGCATGGGCTTCCTCGTGCCTTACGAGGAGCTGACGGGTAAGGTGCTCGACAAGTACATACCCGTTTACGGCAGCGATTCCGATGCGGAAATGAAGGCGGACGTCTCAAACGCCGAGGGCAGTGAAAACCGTACGATCGTGGGCTCTGCCGTCGTGGACGCCGGAGGTCAGGAGGTCCTGCTCACGACAAGCGGCAAGGTATACAATCTGCGTATATACTACGCACTGCTTGCAGACGGCGGTATGCAGCTTGAGCGGCAGCGGGATCTGTTCTACCGCAGCTCGCTCGACACAAGCGAGGGCGTGACGGTGACGGTGTACATTCCCGACGTATACTGCAACGTCGTGGTGAGCTACATGACCGCCGACGGCGGCTTCGTGAAAATGGGCATATTCCAGAGCGGCAAGGACGGCTCCGTGTACCTTGCCCCCTGCGACGATCTGGATTGACGCAGCGCCGCACACAATAAAAACTTTTGAGAAAAGCCGACGGAGTGCGGCTTTTCTCTTTTTTTATTCATTTTTGTGTGTTATAATCTACTATGTATAGGAATCTAATCTCACAAGAAAGGCATTACTATGGGTCTACTTGATAAACTGTTCGGCAGCCATACCGAAAAGGAACTGAAAAAAATATATCCCATTGCGGATAAGATAGAGGCGTTGGAGCCTAAGATGCAGGCTCTTTCCGATGCAGAGCTTCGTGCAAAGACGGACGAATTCAAGGAGCGCTACAATGCGGGCGAGGAGCTTGACGACCTCCTGCCGGAGGCGTTTGCCGCCGTGCGTGAGGCGGCGTGGCGTGTCCTCGGAATGAAGCCCTTCAGGGTGCAGCTTATCGGCGGCATCGTCCTGCATCAGGGACGCATTGCCGAAATGAAGACCGGCGAAGGTAAGACCCTTGTCGCAGTCGCTCCGGCGTACTTAAACGCCATTGCGGGCAAGGGCGTCCACATCGTCACGGTCAACGACTACCTTGCCAGACGTGACAGCGAGTGGATGGGCAAGGTGCATCGCTTCATGGGTCTTGAGGTCGGACTTATCGTCCACGGGCTTTCGACCGAGGAGCGACAGAAGGCGTACAACGCCGACATAACCTACGGCACCAACAATGAGATGGGCTTCGACTATCTGCGTGACAACATGGCGATATACAGGGAGCGCATGGTGCAGAGAGGTCACAGCTTCGCCATCGTGGACGAGGTGGACTCCATCCTCATCGACGAGGCGAGAACGCCGCTCATCATCTCCGGCCAGGGCGACGAAAGCACCGACCTGTACCGCCAGGCGGACGATTTCGTGAGCCGCCTAAAGAAGCTCGTGTACGCCAGCACCGACTCCAAGGAGGAGGAAGCGGAGGATATCGACGCCGACTACATCGTGGACGAAAAGGCCCGCACCGCAACGCTCACCGCAAGGGGCATCGCCAAGGCGGAGCGTGCGTTCAACCTCGAAAACTACTCCGACATCGAAAACTCCACCCTCACGCACCACATAAATCAGGCGCTCCGTGCGCACGGCATAATGAAGCGTGACATCGACTATGTCGTCAAGGACGGGGAGATACTTATCGTTGACGAGTTCACGGGTCGTATCATGCTCGGCCGCCGCTACAGCGAGGGTCTGCATCAGGCGATCGAGGCGAAGGAACACGTTGACGTGCAGCGTGAGAACAAGACGCTTGCGACGATAACCTTCCAGAACTACTTCAGACTGTACGACAAGCTGTCCGGCATGACCGGTACCGCAGCCACCGAGGAGGAGGAATTTGCGGCGATATATCAGCTTGACATCGTTGAGATACCGACGAACAAGCCCGTTGCGAGGATAGACCACCCCGACGTGGTGTACAAGAACGAGACGGGCAAGAACCATGCGATAATCAATCAGATAATCGAGTGTCACGAGAAGGGTCAGCCCGTCCTCGTCGGCACCATCTCCATCGAAAAGAGCGAGTATCTGTCGGGACTTCTAAAGCGCAAGGGCATTGCGCACAACGTGCTGAACGCAAAGCACCACGAGAAGGAAGCTGAGATCGTCGCACAGGCGGGCAAGCTCGGCGCCGTCACCATCGCCACCAACATGGCGGGCCGAGGCACCGACATCATGCTCGGCGGCAACGCCGAGTACCTTGCAAAGACCGACCTGCGCAAGGCGGGCTTTACGGACGAGGTCATCGCCGAGGCGACCGGCTTTGCCGACACCGACGACGAGGAGATCTTAAAGGCGAGGGAGATGTTCCGCAGCCGCATGGAGGCGCACAAGAGCGTCTGCTCCGCAGAAGCCGAAAAGGTCAGAGCTGCAGGGGGCTTATTCATCCTCGGCACCGAGCGCCACGAATCGAGACGAATCGACAATCAGCTCAGAGGCCGTTCCGGCCGTCAGGGCGACCCCGGCGAGAGCCGCTTCTTCCTTGCGATGACGGACGACGTCATGCGTCTTTTCGGCTCGGAGCGCATCATGGGCATGATGGAGACCCTCGGCGTGGACGACGATACGCCGCTTGACCACAAGATGCTGTCCGGTGCGATCGAGCAGGCGCAGAAGACCGTCGAGAGCCGCAACTTCCAGACGAGAAAGAGCGTTCTGGAGTACGACGACGTCATGAACCAGCAGCGCAACATCATATACGACGAGCGCCGCAAGGTGCTTGACGGAGAGGATCTGCGTGAGCATATAAACGGCATGATCCGCGAGTTCATCACCGGCACGGTGAGCGACTCGCTCCACGGCGGCAGCGTCGAGAACGCAGAGCATCTTGCCGAGACGCTGGCCCCCTTCGAGAAGCTGTTCCTGCGCCATGGCGAGCTAAGCATGGACTCCTTCAGCGGACGCATAAACAGCGAAAAGCTCAGCGATGCGCTGTACGAGATCGCACAGCGGGTCTATGACGAGCGTGAAAAGGAGTTCGGACTTGACCCGAACGGCGTTCCCGTCATGCGTGAGCTTGAGCGTGTCATCATGCTGCGGGTTGTCGACGAATACTGGATGGACCACATCGACGCAATGGCGGAGCTTAAACGGGGCATCGGACTTCGGGGCTACGGCAACATAAAGCCCATCGACGCATACAAGCACGAGGGCTTCGATATGTTCGAGGCAATGATAAACGGCATCCGTGAGGAGACGGTGCGCCGCGTCTACACGGTGCGTGTGCGCAAGGAAGCGCCCATACAGCGCCGTGCGGTCGCAAAGAACGCCGCCGCAAACGTCGGCGGTGAGCCGGTGAAGAAAAAGCCCGTCCGCAAGGTCGCAAAGCCGGGGCGCAACGATCCCTGCCCCTGCGGAAAAATGAAGCCCGACGGCAGCCGCAGGCTCAAGTACAAGGAATGCTGCGGCAGAAACGAGTAAATTATGGCATTTATCGAAAATCGGGTCGGCGACTGCGTTTTCATGACGAGCAGTCTGCTTTCCTCCCGTCATATGTTCACAACGAGACTCGGTGGCGTGAGCGAGGGCGTGTACGAGTCGTGGAATCTCGGTGAAAACCGGGGCGACGACCTCGCCTGCGTGCGTGAAAACTTCCGCAGAGCGGGTGCGCTCATGGGTACGGACGCCGACGGCTTTGTCATCACAAAGCAGGTACACGGCACCGAGGTGCGCATAGCGTCGGACGCCGACAGGCACACCGTCGGCGAGGCGGTACCCTACGCCGCGGACGGTCTCGTGACGGCTCGGAGCGGGCTTGCGCTCATGGTCTTTATCGCCGACTGCGTTCCCGTTTTGCTGGAGGATGCGCAGGCGGGCGTCATAGCCGCCGTGCATTGCGGCTGGCGCAGCTCCGTGGGCGATATTCTGGGCGTTGCGGTTCGAAAGATGTGCGCTCTGGGCGCCGAGCCTTCACGCATATGTGCGGCGATCGGCGAGAGCATCGGAGCCTGCTGCTTCGAGACGGACGCCGACGTGCCGGAGGCGGTCGAAAACTACCTCTCCGGCGACACGGCGGGGCTTATCTTCCCTCAGCCCGACGGAAAGTTCAAGGTCGATCTTCGGGGAGCCAACCGCCGCCGACTCCTGTCGCTGGGGCTGCGCCCCGAAAACATCGACGTGTCCGACGAATGCACGATGTGCAGTCGGCAAAAATACTGGTCGCACCGCGCGACGAACGGCGTTCGTGGGACGCAGGCTGCGACGATAATTCTCCCGTGAGGAACAGATATGAGAAAGATAAAAAGATACACGGCGCTGCTTTGCCTTGCCGCAATGCTGCTCCTGCTTTGCGGCTGCGGCGGTGCGGATACTTCCGACGACTATGTTGACGGCAAGAGCGCAGGCAAGTACCTCAGCCAAATGGCTGCGGCGGATGACGTGTTTTCCCTCAACTACAACAGCGCATACAGCATGAATCCGCTCGTTGCGACGAACACGAACAATCAGCTCGTGTGCTGCCTCGTGTACGACAATATGCTTGAGCTGACGAACTCCTACAGCGTTGAGTACAACGTCATAACCGCCTACTCCAGCTCCGACGGCGGTCAGACATGGACCTTCAAGGTCGAGCCGGGCAGGAAGTTTCACGATGGCAGCGACGTCAGCGCATATGACGTCGCATACTCCATACAGTGCGCAAGAGGCTCCGACCGCTTCAGAGACAGGCTGAGCTACGTTGCGGGCTGCTCCGCAAACGATGCGGAGACGCTGACCGTCAGCCTTTCAAAGAAAAACATGATGTTCCCGATGCTGCTCACCGTTCCCGTCATAAAGAGCGGGAGCTACGGCGAGAGCTACCCCATAGGGTCGGGACCCTACACCTACGCCTCCGACCACCTGTCGCTCGTTGCGTCCGAGCATTACCCCAACTACCGTGCGCTCCCGCTGAAAACGGTCTATTTAAAGGAGTACACGGGCATCGACGACACGATCTCGGCGTTTCAGGATTCGTATATCGACGCCGTGCTGAACGATCCCACGGCGACCACGAACCTCGGCTACGGCAGCGCAAACGAGATAAGAGCCTACAACAGCACGAATCTGCACTACATCGGCTTAAACGTGCAGACGGGAATCTTCACCTACGACGCAATGCGCTTTGCGATGAATTACGCCTTTGACCGTGAGTACCTCGTCGAGCAGATGGGCAGCTACGGTATGGAAACG
Organism: Clostridiales bacterium; assembly: GCA_004556755.1. Classification (GTDB taxonomy): domain Bacteria; phylum Bacillota; class Clostridia; order Oscillospirales; family Oscillospiraceae; genus F23-B02. The sequence goes on from SFFW01000006.1 coordinate 39,822, forward strand.
CCCTTCGTCGTGACCCCCGCCGCACCGTGGTACAGCAAGACGGCGGCGAAGGAGTTCGACTACGACCTCAACACGGTAAAGACCGTGTTCGCAAATCTTGGTCTTTCGGACTACGACGGCGACGGCTTCCTTGAGATGCGAAACGGCACGACGCTCGTAAATACCGACATCGACTTTATAGTCTGCAACGCAAGCAGCATCAAGGTAAACATGGCGAGACGCTTTGCGTCCGACATGGCGTCCATCGGCATAAACGTGACGGTGGAGGAGCTGCCGTGGAGCGACTACAAGGCGAGAGTCGAGGCGGGCAACTACGATATGTATTACGCCGAGGTGCGCATGAACCCCGACTGCGACCCCTCGAAGCTCCTCGTGACGGGCAGCACTCTAAACTATGCGCTCGTCTCCGATCAGAGGGTCGAGGAGGCGATAGCCCTGTTCTTGCAGTCGGACGAGGACGGAAGGGCGGACGCCGCCGTCAATATGTGCAACGTCATCGCAACGACGGCGTACATCGTTCCGCTGTGCTATGAGCGGCACCAGCTCGTAAGTCACAGGGGCGTTATCGAGGGCATAAAGGCCTGCGAGAATAACCCCTTTTACGATATGAAAAGCTGGACGGTCAACCTGAAAACCAAGGAAAACTGAAAGACACACCCCCGGCGCCGATGCCCGAAGGCCGAGTCGGACACGGCAAAATTTTCGGCAGAACGGAGAAACAGAAATGACTGATATTGAGCTTCTGACCATTGCGAAAAAGGCTTCCGAGAAATCCTATTCACCGTATTCCAAATTTGCCGTCGGCGCTGCGCTTGAGTGCAAGGGCGGACTGGTGTTCACCGGCTGTAATATCGAAAACGGCGCTCTGGGCGACACCATCTGTGCCGAGCGTACCGCCTGCGTCAAGGCGGTGAGCGAGGGCTACACGGAGTTTGTGCGCATAGCGATCTACGCCGAGAGCGAGGGCTACTGTATGCCCTGCGGCTCCTGCCGGCAGTTCTTGTCGGAGTTTGACCGTGAGGGCGAGATGGAGGTGCTTTGCGCAAAGGCGGGGGGCAGGTATGTGAGCCACAGGCTCAAGGAGCTTATGCCCTATACCTTCAACTACTGAGCCTATGGAGACAGACCAGCTCAGGGTTTTTCTTGCCGTTGCGGAAAGCGGCAGCTTCACCGAGGCTGCGCACAGGATGTTCCTCAGTCACTCGACGATAAGCCGCAGGATCTCCTCGCTTGAGGAGGAAACGGGCGTTTTGCTGTTTGAGCGGGGCAACGCCGTCCACGGGCTTACGCCTGCGGGCAAGGCGCTTTTGCCTCTGGCGGAGAAGATTGTCGCACTCTCGGACGAGGCGGAGGCTATGCTGCGCTCGATGCCTAAGGGCAATGTCGGGGAATAGGACAACTGCCGCCATGCATATGCTTTCTCCGAAGCGGATGCTTCGGGGAGGGTCATATGATAAGCTATTTTTCGGAGCTGCGATACAAGGAGGTCATCGACATACACACGGGGCAGCGCCTCGGTTATGTCTGCGACGCCGAGTTTGACGACGCCGAGGGGCGCATAGTGTCTCTGATAACGCCGGGCAGACCCAAATTTTTCGGACTTTTCGGCAGGGAGGACGACTATGTTCTGCCGTGGAAGTGTATAGTGCGCATGGGTGCGGATATAATTCTTGTGGAAACGCAGGAGGATGCACCCCGGCGCAAGCGTGAAAAACGCAAATTATTTTGAAAATACCGCAAAAAAGTATTGAAATTGCGGGCAAATTCTGTTATTATATCAAGGCATTTCGCACGGGGGCGGACTTCTTCTCATGTGGCTACGGCTTGGGAGGAGGGGTGAAGCTCCCGGAGGAAAAAACAAAAATACGGAGGAAAATCAAATGTCAGTAGTATCCATGAAGCAGCTGCTGGAAGCCGGTGTCCACTTCGGTCACCAGACCCGCCGCTGGAACCCCAAAATGGCAGAGTACATTTACTGCGAGCGCAACGGTATCTACATCATTGACCTGCAGAAGACCGTTAAGAAGCTGGAGGAGGCTTACAGCTTCGTCCGTGACGTCGCAGCAAACGGACAGAGCATCCTTTTCGTCGGCACCAAGAAGCAGGCTGCCGAGGCCGTTAAGGAAGAGGCTTCCCGTGTAGGTATGTACTACGTCAACGCACGTTGGCTGGGCGGTATGCTCACCAACTTCAAGACCATGCGCACCCGTATCGACCGTCTTGCACAGCTCAAGAAGATGCAGGAGGACGGCACCTTTGATATGCTTCCCAAGAAGGAAGTCATCAAGCTCATGGGCGAGATGGACAAGCTCGAGAAGTATCTCGGCGGCGTCAAGGAAATGAAGAGACTCCCCGGCGCAATGTTCGTCGTTGACCCCCGCAAGGAGCACAACGCAATTGCCGAGGCCCGCAAGCTGCACATCCCCATCGTTGCGATCGTTGACACCAACTGCGATCCCGACGAGGTCGATTACGTTATCCCCGCAAACGACGACGCTATCCGTGCTATCCGCCTCATTGCGGCTACCATGGCAAACGCCGTTCAGGAAGGCCGTCAGGGCGCCGATGCAGAGGTCGAGGAAACCGTGACCGAAGCCGAGGTCGAGAAGGTCGAAGAGGAATAATTCAAATTAAAATAAGGGAGCCTTATATAAGCTCCCTTTTTCAAATCATCAATACAGGAGGATAATGTTATGGCATTTACCGCACAGGACGTAAAGACCCTTCGTGAAATGACCAACGTCGGCATGATGGACTGCAAGAAGGCGCTCACCGAGACCGACGGCGATATGGATAAGGCAGTTGAATGGCTCCGTGAAAAGGGCCTTGCAAAGGCAGCAAAAAAGGCCGGACGCATCGCAGCCGAAGGCATGGCATATGCGACCGTTTGCCCCGAATGCGGCGCCGGCGTAGTCGTCGAGGTCAACTCCGAGACCGACTTTGCCGCAAAGAGCGACGTTTTCGTTCAGTTCGTTAAGGACATCGCACACTGCGTACTGGTAAACGACCCCGCCGACGTGGACGCTCTCATGGCGTGCAAGTACCCCGGCAGCGAGCTTACCGTTGCAGAGACCATGCCCGAAAAGGTCATGGTCATCGGCGAGAATCTTCAGATCCGCCGCTTCCGCCGCTATGGCGAGAACACCTCCGTGGCATACGTTCACGCAGGCGGCAAGATCGGCGTTCTCGTAAACCTCGCAGTTGAGGGCGGCATCGACGCCACTGAGATCGGCAAGGACGTTGCAATGCAGATCGCAGCTCTCAATCCCCGTTTCTGGGACAAGAGCCAGGTCACTCCCGACGTCCTCGAGGAGGAGAAGAAGGTCGCACTTGCACTCATGGACAACGATCCCAAGATGGCAAGCAAGCCCCAGGCAGTCAAGGAAAAGGTCGTCATGGGCAAGCTCAACAAGTTCTATGAGGAGAACTGCCTGCTCCAGCAGCCCTTCGTTAAGGACGGCTCCATGAGCGTTGAGAAGTACATGGCTTCCGCAGCCAAGGCTCTCGGCGGTTCCGTCAAGTTCGTCGATGCAGTCCGCTTTGAAAAGGGCGAGGGCATCGAGAAGAAGCAGGAGGACTTCGCAGCAGAGGTCGCCGCTCAGATGAACATGGGCAAGTAAATTGAAATATGAAAAGTCGGTGGTCTGCGACCACCGACTTTTTTATTCGCTTCGCTCAATATTGCGGACGTTTTTTTCAAACTTGCTGCGGGGTCCCATGACCTCTCTGCCGCAGCCGAGGCAGCGGAGCTTAAAATCCGCACCTATCCTCAGCACCTCCCAGCGCTTTTCGCCGCAGGGGTGCTGCTTTTTCATGGTCAAAATATCGCCGACATGAATGTCCATACTCAGCCCTCACTTTTTTATCCTGTCCCAATATGCCTTTGCCGCCTGCTCGGTCTTGTTGTCGCCGTACTCATAGTAGCGGGCGTTTTTGAGAACGTCGGGCAGGTACTGCTGCCGCACCCAGTGACCGGGGAAGTTGTGCGGGTACTTGTAGCCCTGCTCACGCTCAAAGCCCGTGCCGTCTGCGTGGACGTTCTGAAGCTCCCTCGGCACGGGTCCGAGCCGACCGGCACGAACGTCGCTTACGGCTGCGTCTATCGCCATGACTGTGCTGTTTGACTTCGGAGCGGTGGCGAGGAGTATCGCCGCCTCCGCAAGCGGAAGCCTTGCCTCCGGCAGACCGAGCTGCATTGCGGAATCGACGCACGCCTTGACGATGGGCACCGCCATGGGGTAGGCAAGCCCTATATCCTCGCTTGCCGAGCAGAGCAGTCTGCGGCAGGCACCGATGAGGTCGCCCGCCTCCAGAAGCTTTGCGAGATAGTGGAGAGCCGCATCCGGATCGGAGCCTCGCAGCGACTTCATCAGTGCGGAGAGGGAGTCGAAATGCTCGTCGCCGTCACGGTCGTAGCGCATGGCGCTGCGCTGGGACACGTCGAGAGCGTCGGAGAGCGTGATGCGCAGAACGCCGTTTTCGGGTCTGCCTGCGGAAAACAGCAGCTCGACGGCGTTTATCGCCTTGCGCACATCGCCGCCGCAGGCGGAGGCGATGCGGGCGGTGACGCCCGGTTCAAGCTCCGCTTTGAGGTTCGTGCGGCTCTCCATCAGCGACACCGCACGCAGCACTGCCTTCTCCGCCTCCTGCGCCGGAACGTGCTTAAACTCGAACACGGTGGAGCGGCTCAGGATTGCGTTAAACACGCAGAAGTAGGGGTTTTCGGTAGTCGATGCGATGAGCGTTATGCGCCCGTCCTCTATAAACTCCAGCAGCGACTGCTGCTGCTTTTTGTTGAAATACTGGATCTCATCGAGGTACAGCAGCACGCCGCCGGGCGCAAGCATCGTGTCAAGCTCGGCGATGATCTCCTTTATGTCGGCGATGCCGGCGGTGGTCGCATTGAGCTTGCGCAGACTGCGGTTGGTGCGCTCTGCGATGATCCTTGCGACGGTGGTCTTGCCGGTGCCGGAGGGGCCGTAGAATATCATGTTCGGGATGCTGCCGCTTTCGATGATGCGGCGCAGAAGCCCGCCCTCGGCGAGTATGTGCTTTTGCCCGACTACCTCGTCGAGACTCATGGGTCGTATTTCGTCTGCAAGCGGTTTGTACATGGCTTTTCTCCGTTTTTTGCAATGGAATTGTGTCGGTAACTGTGGTAAAATGAGTGCGATACTGCCGCACGGAGGTGTACAATGCGTTCAAAGGAACAGATAAACGAGATCGTGCGCAGGCTGGAGGAGGCTTACCCTCTTGCCGAGTGCGCACTGGAATACGAAAAGGATTACGAGCTGCTCTTTGCCGTCAGGCTGTCGGCTCAATGCACCGACGCACGGGTGAACATGGTGACTCCGGCGCTGTATGAGCGCTTCCCGACGCTTGAGAGCTTCGCCGAAGCGTCCGAGAGCGAGGTCGGGGAGTACATACACTCCTGCGGCTTCTTCCGCACGAAGGCGAAGGACATCGTCGAGTGCGCAAAGCTGCTTATTCGTGACTACGGCGGCAGGGTGCCGGACAGCATGGAGGAGCTGTTAAAGCTTCCCGGCGTCGGCAGAAAGACGGCAAACCTCATCCTCGGCGACGTTTACAACGACGCCGACGCCGTCGTCGTGGATACGCACTGCATCCGCATAACGAACAGGCTGGGGCTTGTCGACGGGCTTAAAGACCCCGTGAAGATCGAGATGCGCCTGCGTGAGATACTGCCGAAGGGCAAGGCGTCCGACTTCTGCCACCGCATCGTTCTGCACGGCAGAGCGGTCTGCACCGCACGAAAGCCCGACTGCGAGGGCTGCACCCTGCGTTCGCTGTGCCTTACGGCGGAAGGCTCAGAGACTTGAGTTTTTCTCGATGACGGCTGCAAGCGCCTGCTGCACCGCAGAGTCGAAGCCCAATTCACGGAGCTTCATAACGCCCTCGATCGTGGTGCCGCCGGGGGAGCAGACCCGATTCATCAGCGCCACGGGGTGCTCGTCGGAGTTCATGCACATAAGCCCGCTGCCGACGACCGTCGCTGCGACAAGCTCCTCCGACAGGCTGCGTGAAAAGCCCGCACGGACTCCCGCTTCGCTCAGAGCGTCGATGTACATGAGGACGAAAGCGCCCGACGAGCCGCCGATGGCGGAGAAGACGTCGAACTTGTCCTCTTCTATGCGGTAGACCTTGCCGACGGTGGAGAATATGCCGTCTGCGAGCGCAAGCTGCCGCTCCTCGGCGTTTTTGCCGCCGCAGAGCGCAGTCACCGCCGCCTTGACCTTTGCGTTCAGGTTCGGCATGACACGCACGACGGCTGCGCCCTCGCACAGGCGCTCCTCGTACCAGTCGGTCGTCTTGCCCGCTGCGATGCTGATGACCGTCTTGTCCGGCGTTATGACCGGGGCGATCTCGCTTAAAACGTCCTCCATCGTCTGCGGCTTGACCGCAAGCACGATGACCTCGGCACGGCGGGCAAGCTCGGAGGCGCTCCGACAGGGGATAAGCCCGTGCTTTTCCTTCAAAGCAAGGGTCTTTGCCTCGCTGCGGTTGTAGCCGAAAAGGTTGTCGTCCTTGAATTTTCCGCTGGCAGCCATGCCCTCGATGATGGCAGACGCCATGTTTCCGAGTCCTATAAAACCGTATTTCATACGCTTCCCGCCTTTCTTCATTATAAAGACCATTTTACCACGCCGCAAGGAAAACGGCAAGCGGAGTATGTATTATTGCACATACGAACGCCCGAAGGTACCCTAAAGTCGGTGAAAATTTACGATTTTTTAAAAAACTATTGACTTTTCGGGCGCAGGCTTTATAATAGGTGGCAATTGAACAAGGCATGATAGAGGAGCGGTTTTCATCAGTAGTCCGAGTAAACGCCGGGAAGCGGCGGACGAAAGGGGACGCCGCCGAAGGGCTGTGTGCTTTCCCGGTCGCACGGCACCTGGGCCGACGGAGAATATCCGGCGGACTGTCGCATTTTGCGGAGGGCTGTCAGACCGATTCCATATGGATATGGTGTTTTTGTGTCGTGAACAGTGTGCTCTGTTCATGGCATTTTTTATTTGGAGGGATTCATATGGAATTCACAAACACATTCTGGGCGCTCGTACCGCCTATCGTTGCGATAGTGCTTGCGCTCATCACGAAGGAGACCTTCAGCTCTCTGTTCGTGGGCATCATCGTCGGTGCACTTCTTGCGACCGGACTTAACCCCATCGCTGCGCTCGACACCCTGATAAACGACGGCTTTATCTCCGCCATCTCCGGCAATGCGGGCATCTTCATGTTCCTCGTCATTCTCGGCGTCATGGTCGCACTGGTAAACTCCACGGGCGCTGCCGCCGCCTTCGGCAGGTGGGCGTCCCGCCGTGTAAAGACCAAGGTCGGCGCTCTGCTCGCGACCTTCGTCCTCGGTGTTCTGATATTCATCGACGACTACTTTAACTGCCTCACCGTCGGCTCCGTTATGCGTCCGGTGACGGATCTCAACCGTGTTTCGAGGACAAAGCTTGCCTACCTCATAGACTCCACCGCAGCTCCCGTCTGCATGATCGCCCCCATCTCCTCGTGGGCGGCGGCGGTCTCCGGCGTTGCAAGAGACCTGAACGTCGACGGCATTCAGCTCTTTATAAGCGCAATTCCCTTTAACTACTACTCGCTGCTGACCCTGCTGTTCGTCATCATGATAACCGTCCTCGGCTTTGACTACGGTCCCATGGCGGCCGCCGAGCTGAAGGCTCTGCGTGAAAACGACCTCGGCTCCCTCGGTCACGACAAGGCCGTCGAAAACAGCAAGGCGCATCTTCTGGATATGGTCATCCCCATAATCCTGCTCATCGTGTTCTGCATTCTCGGTATGCTCTACGTCGGTGGCTTCTGGGATGCCGGCGCCGTCGATTCCACGAGCGGCAAGAGCATTTACCACAACCTGCCCCTGGCGTTCAGCAACACCGACGCATCCGTTGCGCTGCCTCTCGGCTCCATCGTTGCGCTGATCCTCTCGATGATCTACCTGCTCATCCGCCGTACCACCGGCTTTAAGGACACCATGGGCTGTATCGCAAAGGGCTTCGAGGCAATGGTCCCCGCAATACTCATCCTCACCTTTGCGGTCACTCTGAAGAACATGACCGGACTCCTCGGCGCAGACGTGTACGTCGGCGGCCTCATGGAGGGCGCAGCGGAGGGACTGTACAAGATGCTTCCTGCGATCATCTTCCTCGTCGGCTGCGGACTGGCGTTTGCCACCGGCACGAGCTGGGGCACCTTCAGCATACTCATTCCCATCGTGATTCCCATCTTCAGCGGCAGCGACCCGACGCTGCTCATCATCGGCATTTCCGCCTGCCTTGCGGGTGCGGTCTGCGGCGACCACTGCTCCCCCATCTCCGACACCACCATCATGGCGTCGGCGGGCGCAAACTGCGACCACATTCAGCACGTCCGCACGCAGATTCCCTATGCCGTGACAGTTGCGGCGATCTCGTTTGTGAACTACATCATCGTCGGCTTCGTGCAGAACGCATTGATCTGCCTCGCCACCGGCGCTGCGCTCACCGTTGCGGTGCTGTTCGTCATAAAGGCAACCGTCGGCAAGAAGACCGTATAACAAAAAGCGGATTATATGTCACCCCTCGACGGTACACCGTGCCGCCGAGGGGGTTTTCTTGCACAGGGGGGAAAGCTGTGATATTATGAGCAAAAAGGAGGTTTTCGCCATGAAGGTTTTGCTGATCAACGGCAGCCCGGACAGGGAGGGCTGCACCTACACCGCTCTCTGCGAGGTGGAAAAAACACTCCGAGCCGAGGGCATCGACACCGAGATATTCCACATCGGGGTCGAACCGCTCCCCGGCTGCAGCGGCTGCTGCGGCTGCGAAGGGCAGGGACGCTGCATCTTCGACGATGCGGTGAACGAGGCTCTTGAAAAGGCCGAGACCGCCGATGCCTATGTGTTCGGCTCGCCCGTGCATTACGCCGGGATCGCAGGCGACATGAAGTCGTTTATGGACAGGTTCTTCTGGGCGGGGGATCACACGCTCAAGCCTGCCGCCGCCGTCGTGTCCTGCCGCCGTGCGGGTGCGACCGCAACGCTGGACGGGCTTAACAAGTACATGACGATCGCACAGATGCCCGTCGTGTCCTCCGGCTACTGGAACATGGTCCACGGGAACACGCCCGACGAGGTGCGGCAGGACCTTGAGGGGATGCAGGTGATGCGCACCCTCGGCCGCAACATGGCGTGGCTTTTAAAATCCATCGAAGCGGGGCGCAATGCGGGACTGCCGCTCCCCGAACGGGAAAAGCGCATCGCAACGAATTTCATAAGATAAATAGCAAAAAAGCAGGAAGCGGTGCTTCCTGCTTTTTCATATTTATTTACTCCTGCGGTTCGGGGAGGTGAAGCTCCCGGATACTGAAATCCCGGCCGGAAAGGACGGTCTTTTCAAAGCTGCCGCAGTTCGGGCAATAGCCCTCGTGTTCTATGACGTTGAATATCTCGTCACACTCGTCGCACTCGGCAAGACCGGGGACGACGTTCATGATGAGCTTCGCGCCGTCAAGTATCGTCCCCTTCGTTGCGATGGGGTAGATCTCCTCGACGTACTTGGGGATGACGAGCGACAGCTCGCCGATGTCAAGCACGATCTCCTCGATCCGGTCGACACCGTTTTCCTTCGCAAAGTCCTCCACTGTTCGGACGACCTGTTTTACAACTCCGATCTCGTGCATGGCTTACTTCTTGAGGATCTTCTTGCTGACGAAACGTGCCGCCGCAGCGGGAGCGTTGCCCATTGCAACAAGAAGGGTCTTAAAGTACTCGGTGCCGCAGTTATCCAGCGTCTTTTCGAGACTGATGGCGTCGAATTTGCACTTGGTGGTGCAGATGCCGCAGCCGACGCAGAGGTCCTCGTCGATGACGACGCAGCCGCAGCCGAGGCAGCGGGCAGCTTCCTTGCGGATCTGCTCCTCGGTGAGAACGCCTCTGAGGTCTGAGAAGGTCTTCTTCGCTTCCTTAGCGCTGCCGCCGCTTGCCTTCTGGCGGGGTGCGGTGTCAAAGCCGCCGATGGAAACGGCGACGGTGGAGGTGTCGAGCGCCTTGTAGTCTCTGTTGTCACGGCCGTTGTACTGGGTCTGACCGGGGTGTACATAGCGGTGGATGGAAATGCTTGCTTCCTTGCCCTGTGCGATGGCGTCGATAGCAAACTTGGGTCCGGTCACGAGGTCGCCGCCTGCGAACACGTCGGGACAGTTGGTGCGCAGGTACTTGTCAACGACGACAGTACCCTTGCTGCCGGTCTCGATGCCGGAGATGCCGCCCATCTCGATCGCCTGACCGACTGCGGAAATGACGGCGGTGACGGGCATGGTCTCGAAGCTTCCGGTACCGACGGGCTTACCGTCGGACAGCTCCATGACCTCAAGCTTCAGCTCCTCCGCCTTGTCTTCGCCGACGATCTCTGCGGGAGCGGCGAGGAAGCGGAACTTCACGCCCTCGGCTCTTGCCTCCTCGACCTCTTCGGGGTCGGCGGGCATGGAAGCCTCGTCACGGCGGTAGATAACGGTGGTCTTTGCGCCGAGGCGGACTGCGGCACGGGCGACGTCGATGGCAACGTTGCCGCCGCCGATGACTGCGACGTTCTTGCCGATGACGGGCTTGCCGCCGAGGTTGACCTCACGCAGGAAGTCGATACCGGTCATAACGCCTGCCTTCTCCTGACCGGGGCAGCCGACTGCCTTGCCTGCGCTTGCGCCGATGGCGAGGTAGAACGCCTTGTAGCCGTCCCTGCGCAGATCGTCAAGGCTCATGTCCTTACCGACCTCAACGCCGCACTTGAACTCAACGCCCATCTCACGCAGGACGTCGATCTCGGCGCCGATGACCTTCTTGTCGAGACGGAAGGAGGGGATGCCGAGAGTGAGCATACCGCCCAGCTCCTTTTCCTTCTCAAACACGGTGACGGGGTAGCCCTTGACGGCGAGGTAGTACGCACAGCTCAGACCGGAGGGACCTGCGCCGATGACTGCGATCTTCTCGGTGTAGGGGATGTTGCGGGTGTTGAGCATCTTGGGAACGAAACGGGTCTTTGAGTCAAGATCCTTTTCGGCGATAAACTTCTTGATGTCGTCGATGGCGACGGCGGAGTCGATGTTCTTTCTGGTGCAGGCGGCTTCGCAGGGCTTGTTGCAGATACGGCCGCAGACTGCGGGGAAGGGATTTTCCTTCTTTATAAGCTCAAGAGCTTCGTTGTAGCGGCCTTCGGCTGCGAGCTTTATGTAGCCCTGAACGGGGACGTGTGCCGGGCAGACCGCCTTGCAGGGGGCGGTGCCGCTCTCCAGGACGTCGCTTCTTGTGGTGCGGTAGGAGACATTGTAGCTCTTTGCGTCCCAGGGGATCTCACGGTCGGACCTGTAAGCGTCGGAGACGTGGGGATCGACGGTACTGCACTTCTGACCAAGCTTGAGGGCGTTGGTCTGGCAGTTCTCCACGCACTGACCGCAGGCGACGCACTTGTCCTTGTTTATGCGGGCAACGAAGTTGGAGCGAATTGCGCCGGCGGAGTTGAACATCTCGGCGATACGCAGAGCGTAGCAGGAGCAGCCGCAGCAGTTGCAGATGGCGGTGGCTTCCTCAAAGCCGGGGGTCTGATTTATCTCATGCACAAGGCCGTTGTCCTCGGCACGCTTGAGTATCTCGTAAGCCTCTTCCTTGCTGATGAGGCGATGCTCGCCGTTCTGAGAGAAGCTTATGGCGTTGTCGTTGAGGTACATGCACATATCGTCCTCAAGGTGACCGCAGCCTTCGCCGATGAGTCTGCGGCTGCGGCGGCAGGAGCAGGGACCGACGGAGATGGCGGTGGCGTTCTCGATAAGGGTGCTGAGCTCGTCGTAGGAGGCGGTCCTCGAATTGTTCTCGATAGCGCTCATGACGGGCATAACACGCATGAACATCATGCCGCGCTTACCGTTCTGAAGCATGGGGGCGACCGGTGGGATTCTCCTGCGGGTGTATTCCTCGAAGCAGGCGGCGAGGTCGGGGTACTTCTCGCACTGCTCCTTCATGCCGAGGATGCCTTCCATGATGCCGGGGACCCAAATGGGGTAGTAGTAGCAGGTCTTGCCGTCGACGATCCTGGGACGGATGACGCCCGCCTTGACGAGCTTTTCGACCTGTTCCCTTACGAAGTCCTCGGACTTGCGGCAGCGCTTTGCAAGATCCTCAATGGTGCGGTTTGCCTCAAGACGCATATGGAGCATGACCTCGCACATATCGTCGTCAACGATAGGCTCAAGGATCCTGTACTCCGGGTCATTGTAGGTGATGCCGGTGTAGGTGAGACTCTCAAGGCTGATCTTAGTCGCCAGCTTGAGAATATTCGGTCTGTGTGCCATGTTAAATCTCCCTTTTTGTTTAGTTTTTGTTTATACTTTGTTCCCTCTTTAACAATATATTTATATCATATTACCATACACTTTGTCAAATAGATGATTTCGGAAAAATGTACTTGCAAACAAGGGAAAATGCAGCTTATAATGGAGCCGATAACCAAGTATAGGGGGACTTGCCCATGGAAACTTCAAAGGTCTATTTCACCGACTTCAAAACGAGTATGTACGAAAACCTCCTGAAGAAGCTGCACCGCCTTATGAAGCAGGCGGGCTTTGAGAGCATCGACTTTGAGGACAAGTTTACAGCGATAAAAATGCACTTCGGCGAGTACGGGAACCTCGCCTTCCTGCGTCCCAATTACGCAAAGGTAGTTGCGGATTACGTCAAGGAGCTGTCCGGCAGACCCTTCCTCACCGACTGCAACACGCTGTACGTCGGAAGCCGCAAGAACGCCCTCGACCACATCGACACGGCGTATATGAACGGCTTTTCGCCCATGCAGGTCGGCTGCAACGTCATAATCGCCGACGGACTTAAAGGCACGAACGAGACCCTCGTTCCCGTAAACGGCGAGTACGTCAAGGAAGCGAAGATCGGCTCCGCCGTCATGGATGCGGATGTGTTTATTTCGCTGACGCATTTTAAGGGTCACGAGGAAGCGGGCTTCGGCGGTGCGATAAAGAACATCGGCATGGGCTGCGGTTCCCGTGCGGGCAAGATGGAGCAGCACTGCGACGGTAAGCCGCAGGTAAAGCAGAAGAAATGCATCGGCTGCGGCTCCTGCGGGCGTATCTGCGCCCACGGCGCACCGATAATCACCGACGGCAAGGCGCACATCGACCACGACAGGTGCGTCGGCTGCGGCAGATGCCTCGCCGTCTGCCCGAAGGACGCCATCGTCCCCTGCTACAGCGACTCCGTGCAGCTTCTAAACTACAAAATGGCGGAGTACGCCTACGCCGTGTGCAAGGACCGTCCGTGCTTCCACATCTCGCTGATCTGCGACGTTTCGCCCAACTGCGACTGCCACTCGGAAAACGACATCCCCATCATCCCGAACGTGGGTATGCTGGCATCGTTCGACCCCGTGGCGCTGGATCAGGCTTGCGCCGACCTGTGCAACAAGCAGCCCGTCATGCAGGGCAGCGTGCTTGCCGAGAACATCGCAAAGGGGCTTGAGTTTGAAAAGCACGAGCATTTCCACATGACCCACCCCGACACCGATTGGGAGAGCTGCCTGCGTCACGCAGAGGAGATAGGTCTCGGCACGAGAAGCTACGAGCTTGTAAAAATCTGATTCGAAGCAAACAAAAACCCCGTCGGCTCTTGACGAAAAAGAGCCGATGGGGTAAAATTTTTATTTGTATTTATGGAATTTTCGGAGGGGCTTTTAAGGTGAAGATCGGGTTTGACAACGCAAAATATATGCAGATGCAGTCCCAGAACATCAGGGACAGAATAAGAAAATTCGGCGGCAAGCTGTACCTCGAATTCGGCGGTAAGCTGTTCGACGATTACCATGCGTCGAGGGTGCTTCCGGGCTTTGAGCCGGACAGCAAGGTGAAGATGCTGCTCAAGATGAAGGACGAGGCGGAGATCGTCATCGCCATCTCGGCTGACGACATCGAGCGCAACAAGCGCCGGGGCGACCTCGGCATCACCTACGACGAGGACACGCTGCGTCTCATTGACGCATTCCGGGGCATCGGACTGTACGTCGGCAGCGTCGTCATAACGCACTACCGCAGTCAGCCTGCGGCGGAGAAGTTCCAGAAGCGCCTTGAGTCGCTCGGCGTGAGGGTCTACCGCCACTACATAATCCCCGACTACCCCTCCGACGTGAAGCTCATCGTCTCCGAGGACGGCTTCGGTAAAAACGATTACATCGAAACAGAGCGCAGCCTCGTCGTCGTGACCGCACCCGGTCCCGGCAGCGGCAAAATGGCGACCTGTTTAAGCCAGCTCTACCATGAGCATGAGCGCGGCGTCGATGCGGGCTATGCGAAGTTTGAGACCTTCCCCATTTGGAATCTTCCGCTCAAGCACCCCGTGAACCTCGCATACGAGGCGGCGACCGCCGACCTCGACGACGTGAACATGATAGACCCCTTCCACCTCGAAGCCTACGGCGTCACCACCGTCAACTATAACCGTGACGTGGAGATATTCCCGGTGCTCAACGCCATTCTGACGAGGATCTACGGCGAGAGCGCCTACAAAAGCCCCACGGACATGGGCGTCAACATGGCGGGCTTCTGCATCAGCGACGACGACGCCTGCAAGGAGGCGTCCCGTCAGGAGATCATCCGCCGCTACTACGCCGCCGCCTGCGCCCTGCGTCAGGGTCTCGGCTCTCCCGAAGAGCTGCGCAAGATCGAGCTTATAATGAATTCGCACGACATTTCCTCCGCCGACCGACCCGTGGTCGCAGCGGCAAACGCAAGAGCGGAGGAGACGGGCGCTCCCGCCGTGGCGCTTGAGCTGCCGGACGGCAGCATAGTCACGGGCAAGACCAGCTCCCTGCTCGGCGCAAGCTCCGCCTGCCTTATGAATTCGCTCAAGAAGCTTGCGGGCATCAACAAGGAGCTGCTGCTCATCGCCCCCAGCGTCATCGAACCCATACAGCACCTCAAGGTCGAGCATCTCGGCAACCACAATCCGAGGCTGCACACCGACGAGCTGCTTATCGCACTGGCGATCTGCGCCGTCACGAATCCGCTTGCGGAGCTGGCGACGGATCAGCTCGGAAAGCTCCGTGGCTGCGAGGCGCACTCGACGGTCATCCTGTCGAGGGTGGACGAGAATCTGTTTCAGAAGCTCGGCGTTAATATCACCTACGAGCCGAAGTACCAGGCAAAAAAGCTCTACCACGCAAAGTAAAGATCAAGAGGCATCGTCCGATGCCTCTTTTTGCCCCGAAAAAGCACAACGGCCCCGGAGCAGGGGCTTTCCTGCTCCGGGGCGGACGGCGGGGGGCGCCGTCCTCGGCGGATGTGTGTGTTATAATAATAACACACCGCACAGAACAAATCAACACTTATGCGCAAAAAGTTTATACAAATTTCGAAAAATGACGGTGAGGTCGCTTTTGAAAATCACAAAAATTCACTGAAATTTCAAGAAAAAATACTCGACACGCCATGCTCCCTGTGCTAAAATACCCTTCGTGATTTTTTATGAGCCGATCATCGGCGGACAAGGAGAAGCAAATGGAAAGAACAATCGGAACCGTTGTCAGAGGCGTGAGAGCGCCCATCATCCGAGAGGGCGACGACCTTGCGCAGATCGTGTGCGACTGCCTTTGCAACTGCATCGAGCAGGAGGGTATCACCGTCGGCGAAAAGGACGTTTTGGGCATTACCGAGTCCATTCTCGCAAGGGCGCAGGGCAACTACGCAAGCGTGGACGACATCGCACAGGACGTGCGCCAAAAGTTCCCGTCGGGACACATCGGCGTCATCTTCCCCATCCTCAGCCGCAACCGCTTTGCCATCTGTCTGAAAGGCATCGCCAAGGGCGCAAAGAAAATAACCCTCATGCTCAGCTACCCCTCCGACGAGGTCGGCAATCACCTGTTTGACGTCGATATGCTCGACGAAAAGGGCGTCGATCCCTACGCCGACGTTCTCAGTGAGGAGCGCTACCGTGAGCTGTTCGGCTACAACCCGCACCCCTTCACCGGCGTCGACTACGTTGCGTACTACAAGCAGCTCATCACCGACTGCGGCTGCGACTGCGAGATCGTGTTCGCCAACAGAGCGGCGAAGATCCTCGACTACACGAAGGACGTGCTGTGCTGCGACATCCACACGAGAGCCAGGACGAAGCGCCAGCTTAAGAAGGCGGGTGCAAACACCGTTTGCGGTCTCGACGATATTCTTAATGAGCCGGTCGGCGACAGCGGCTACAATAATTATTGCGGTCTTCTCGGTTCCAACAAGGCGACCGAGTCCACGGTGAAGCTCTTCCCCGTGGACTGCCAGAGCTTTGTTGAGCGTGTGCAGAAGCTGCTTTTTGAAAGGCTCGGCAAGCGCATCGAGGTGCTGGTGTACGGCGACGGCGCATTCAAGGATCCGGCGGGCAAGATCTGGGAGCTTGCAGACCCCGTGGTCTCCCCCGGCTACACCTCCGGGCTTTGCGGAACGCCGAACGAGCTGAAGCTCAAGTACCTTGCGGACAACGAGTTTGCCGGGCTTTCGGGCGAGGCGCTCAAGGCGGCGATCTCCGAGAAGATCAGGGAGAAGGACGCAGACCTCAAGGGCGATATGTCGTCCGAGGGAACGACCCCCAGGCAGCTCACCGACCTCATCGGCTCGCTGTGCGACCTGACCTCCGGCTCCGGCGACAAGGGTACCCCGATAATCTACATCCAGGGCTATTTCGACAACTACACCAAGTGATTTGAAGCAAAAAGCCGCAGGCGCCGCCTGCGGCTTTTTGCTTATCGTTTCGTTTATCGGCTCTGCCGGGGATGCAGCTCCTGCTTACGGAGCAGAAGTCCGCAAGGCGGATGAGGACCTGCAGCGGTCGTGTCAGCTTAACATAAAATAATTCATAAAGACGCACGACAGTCCTTGACAGGGCAACATTAGCACGATTTGTCCGCTGAAAACGGACAAATTTATGAATAAACCGTTAATATTAACAGAATTTTAACAGAATCTTAACACTTTGACGAATAATTAACATTGATTTTTTGAATGCGGCGCAGTAGAATGCAGTTGGTCAGGGCAAGCGAACCGACGGGGATAGTGACTCCGTCGGAAAAGCCCGCATTTAATCGAATAAGGGAGGATATTCGTATGACTACATTTATCATCGGTCTTGTGGTCCTGTTCGTCGGAGCTGCGCTGTACGGCAAGTTCTGCGAAAAGGTCTTCGGACCGGACGACAGAAAGACCCCGGCGTACACCAAGAACGACGGCGTTGACTATGTCCCCATGAAGGGCTGGAAGAACAGCCTTATCAACCTTCTGAACATTGCCGGCACGGGCCCCATTCTCGGACCTATCCAGGGCATCCTGTTCGGACCCATCGCATTCATCACCATCCCCATCGGCAACATCATCGGCGGTGCAATGCACGACTACTTCTCCGGCATGATCTGCCTGCGTGACGGCGGCAGCCAGATGCCCGACATGGTCAAGAAGTACACCAACAAGGGCGTATTTACCGTCTACAACGTCTTCCTCTGCGTGCTGCTTCTCCTCGTCGGCGCAGTTTTCATCTACACCCCCGGCGACATTGCGGCAACTCAGGTGTTCGGACTTGACGGTGCAGTCAACAACGTTTGGACTTGGGTCATTTACGGCGCTATCTTCGTTTACTACCTCGTAGCGACCGTGTTCCCCATCGACAAGATCATCGGCCGCATCTACCCCATCTTCGGCGGCATTCTTCTCTTATCTGCAATCGGCATTTTCATCATGATCTTCGTCAAGGGCTACCCCCTGGTCGAGATCTGGAACAACACTTGGAACTATGACAACGGTCTCATTTCCGTTGCTTACGGTGACTACTTCAAGACCGGACACTTCCTGCCCATCTTCTTCGTTACCGTCGCCTGCGGCATTCTCTCCGGCTTCCACTCCACACAGACCGCTATCATCTCCCGCACCATGAAGAGCGAGCGTCAGGGACGCAACACCTTCTACAACATGATGATCCTTGAAGGCTTCATCGCAATGGTTTGGGCTGCCGGCGCAATGGGCGTATTCAACACCATTCAGGGCGCAGCTGCCACCGGTGCGACCGGCGTTGTCGGCATCGTCTGCAAGGACGCACTCGGCACTGTCGGCGGCATAATCGCCCTCCTCGGCGTTATCATCCTGCCCATCACCTCCGGCGACACCGCACTCCGTGCGCTGCGTCTGACCGTTTCCGACAGCTTCCACATTAAGCAGGACACCAACCTCAAGCGCCTCGGTCTTGCATCCATCATCTTCGCACTCGTTGCAGCCATCCTCGTATGGGCAAAGTTCAGCAGCGAAGGCTTCACGATGCTGTGGCGTTACTTCGCATGGGCAAACCAGACCCTCGCACTGTTTGCGTTCATCAGCATCACGGTTTGGATGTTCGAGAACGGCAAGGCAAAGTGGACTTGGATGCCGCTTATCCCCGGTGCGTTCTATGCATTCATCACCGTCACCTACATTATGCAGAACCCCATCGGCTTCGGCCTCGATTGGACCGTTGCATACATAATCGGCATTACCTGCGCAGTTGTCTACCTCGTCGGTACGGCGATCTACGGCAAGAACCGTGCAGCGAGAAAGCTCACTCTCGGCTAAGCGTCGATACTTACAATAAAAAATTCCGGCTCATTGAGCCGGAATTTTTTTATACCTAAACAGCCGCAAAAAGCTCCCGATTTATTAAAATCGGGAGCTTTTTATCTGATTTAGGCTTCGCCTCTTTCGCGAAGTGCGTCCTTGCGGGAGAGGTCGATGCGGCCGCGGTCGTCGATGTTCATGACCTTGACCCAAGTCATGTCGCCGACCTTGAGAACGTCCTCGACCTTTTCGGTGCGCTTGAACTCAAGATCTTTTATCTTGACGAGACCGTCCTTGCCCGGAGCAAGCTCGACCCAAGCGCCGAACTCGGAGCGGATGTTGCTGACCTTACCATAGTACAGAGCGCCGACCTCAGGCTCAAAAACAATGTTCTCGATGGTGGTGCGGGCTGCACGGCATGCCTCGATGTCCTCGGAGGCGATGTAGATGGAGCCGTCGTCATCGATGTCGATCTTGCAGCCGGTGTCGGCGGTGATCTTCTGAATGACCTTGCCGCCGGAGCCGATGACCTCACGGATCTTGTCGGGGTTGATCTTCATCTGTATCATCTTGGGAGCGGTCTTTGCAAGCTCCTTGCGAGGCTCGGAAATGACGGGGAGCATGACCTCGTCGAGGATCTGGAAGCGAGCTTCACGGGTGATCTTGAACGCTTCCTTGACGATCTCGTGCTTGAGTCCGTCGTTTTTAAGGTCCATCTGAATGGCGGTGATGCCCGCCTTGGTGCCTGCGACCTTGAAGTCCATCTCGCCGTGGAAGTCCTCAACGCGACGGGCGCCTTGATGGGGACGCCTGCGTCCATGAGTGCGAGGGTGGTGCCGCAGATGGAGCCCTGAGAGGTGGAGCCGTTGGAGGACAGAACCTCGGAGACTACACGGATTGCATAGGGGAAGTCCTCGACGGAGGGAATGACGCTTTCCAGCGCCTTCTCGACGAGAGCGCCGTGGCCGTATTCACGGCGACCGGTGCTGCGGCTGGCACGGGCTTCACCCGTGGAGTATGCGGGCATATTGTAGTGATGCATGAAGCGCTTATCTTCCTCTTCCCAAATGGTGTCGAGCTTCTGGGACATGGACAGAGTTGCGAGGGTGGCGACGGAAAGGACCTGAGTCTGACCGCGGTTGAAGAGACCGGAGCCGTGGACTCTGGGGATGATGCCGACCTCGGCGCCGAGGGGACGGATCTCGTTCATTGCACGGCCGTCGACACGCTTGCCCATGAGCAGCCACTTCTTAACGACCTTCTTCTGAAGCTTGTAGAGGATCTCGTCCATGAACTGCATAATGTCGGGATGCTCCTCGGAGTACTTCTCCTCCATGGCGGCGACCCACTCGTTGACACGGGCTTCACGGACGTTCTTGTCGTCGGTGTCCATGCAGTACTCCATGCCCTCGAACTCGTTCTCGACGAGCTTGTTAAACAGCTCCTCGTCGAAGGAGGCATGCTCATACTCAAACTTGGGCTTGCCGACTTCCTTCACCATCGTGTCAATGAGGTCGAGGACGGGCTGAAGATGCTCGTGTGCCTGAACGATGCCCTCGTACATGACCTCGTCGGGGACCTGATCCGCCTCAGACTCGATCATGACGATCTTCTTGTGGGTTGCGGCGATGGTGGTGGTCATGCGGTTGGTCTTGCGCTGCTCCTCGGTGGGGTTGAAGAGATACTTCTCACCGTCCCAGCCGAGAACGATGCCGGCGATGGGGCCGTTAAACGGAACGTCGGAAATGGAGACGGCTGCGGAAGCGCCGATCATTGCGGTAATTTCGGGGCTGCAGTCACGGTCGACGGAAAGCACCTCGCAGGCAATGACGACGTCGTTGCGCAGGTCGGAGGGGAACAGAGGACGCATGGGGCGGTCGATGAGGCGGGACGCCAGCACTGCGGGCAGGCTGGGCTTGCCCTCACGGCGCATGAAGCTGCCGGGGATGCGACCGACTGCGTACAGCTTTTCGTTGAAGTCGACGGCAAGGGGGAAGTAGTCGATGCCGTCCTTGGGACGTGCGGAAGCGGTGCAGGTGACCAAAACGGTGGTCTCACCGTAGGTGACCAGAACTGCTGCATTGCAAAGCTCCGCCATCTTGCCGACCTCCATCTTCAGGGGGCGGCCTTCGTATTCGATCTCGAACTTTCTGTAATTGGGGAATTCCTTGTGCTTGATTATCATTCGTATGACTCCTTTCTTTGTATCGGGAATCGGAGCATAGCACTTGAAAATACGCCGATGCTCGGCGCATTTTCAAATACTAAGCTATCCGACTCCCGACTGTGTAGTTGTAGTGTCCTTTTATCTTAAAATGCCAAAGCATTTTAAGATATAATTTTAGCTTTCAGGGCATTTGCTGAGAAAGCAAGAATACAAAACCATGGGGCAGCAGGGGAGTTTGAGGGGACAAGGTCCCGCTCAAATCGGATTATAGCCATCAAAAACGTCTGCTTCGTCAGACTTTTTGACGAGCGTAGCGAGATTTTTGTGAAACACTTTTCACAAAAATGTGGCGTCCTTTTATCTTAAAATGCTTTGGCATTTTAAGATAAAAGGCAGACAATATGAAATTGTCTGCCTTAAAATACCTTCATACCCTTCGGAAAAGTGCGGGCTTACTTGCGGATGCCCAGCTTTGCAATGATCGCACGGTAACGCTCGATGTCCTTCTTTGCGAGGTAGTCGAGCAGTCTGCGGCGCTTACCAACCATCTTGTACATACCGAGACGGCTGTGGTCGTCGTTGGGATGGACCTTGAGGTGAGCGGTCAGCTCACGGATGCGCTGAGTGAGAATGGCGATCTGAACTTCGGGAGAACCGGTGTCGGTCTCGTGAGTTCTGTTTTCTGCGATAACGTTGGTCTTAGTCTCTTTGGTGATCATAATGATACCCCTTTCAATAATATTTCATACCCAATGACCAAGTAAGAGGGCTGAAAGGTGCCGCAGATACTGAGTACACGGGTCAAGCTTACTTATGTTATCACCAACGGCAGCATTTGTAAAGCTTTTTTTGCGGAAAGCCTCACTTATCTGCGTTTTCGGACTCCGTCTGCTCCGCTGCCTTGCGCTTTTCGGCTTCCTCCTCCTCAAGCACACGGTATGCGACCTTGCCGACGAGGGTCTTGGGAAGCTCCTTGCGGAACTCGATGTCGTAGGGCATGGCATACTTTGCGATGTGCTTGCGGCAGTAGGCAAGGATAAGCTCCTTGGTGTCGTCATTTTCGGGGACGCCGGGCTTGAGCATCACAAACGCCTTGACCTTCTGCATCTTGTACGGGTCGGGAACGCCGATGACGCAGCTCATGTGGATAAGCTCGTTTGCGTCGAGAATGTTCTCGATCTGTCCGGGATACACGTTGTAGCCGGAGGTGATTATCATGCGCTTTGCTCTGCCGCGGAAGTAGATAAAGCCCTCGCTGTCCATGACGCCGAGGTCGCCGGTGTATATCCACGTCAGACCGTCGGCATGACGGCGGAGAGTCTGAGCGGTCTCCTGCGGGTGGTTTATATACTCCATCATCACGGTGGGTCCGGCGATAAGTATCTCGCCCTCCTCGCCGTAGGGAAGCTCCTTGTCGGTACCCGGCTCGACGATCTTGTAATAGGTGTCGGGGAACGGCAGACCGATGCTGCCCTCCTTCGCCATATGCGGCGGCGTGAGGCAGGATGCGGTGACGCACTCGGTGGTGCCGAAGCCCTCACGGATCTGCACCTTGCTGTTGTGGTCGTACAGGAACTTGTCGAACTTCTTTTTAAGCTCGACGGACAGGCTGTCGCCGCCGGAGAACACGCCCTTGAGAGAGCTGAGATCGGCGTTATTCATGTAGGGCAGACGCAGCAGCGCTTCATAAAGCGTCGGTACGCCGGCAATGAAGTTGCACTTGCACTTTACGACCTTCTTTGCATAGTCCTCTGCGGTGAAGCGGGGGATGAGTATGCATCTGCCGCCCTGCGACAGCATGGTGTGGATGCAGACGCCGAGACCGAAGCCGTGGAACAGCGGCATTGCGGCAAGCATCTTGTCGCCGACACGGAACATCGGGTTTGCGGCGATGACCTGCTGACCGAGAGCGTTGAAGTTGAGGTTTGAAAGAAGGATGCCCTTCGTGGTGCCCGTGGTGCCGCCGGAGTAGAGGATGACTGCCGGGTCCGATCCCTTGCGCTCGACCTTGTAATTATAGAAGCAGTGGCGGCTGAGCTTCAAAAAGTCTTTCCAACGGATGACGGGAGCGTCGTCCGGGATCTTCTGTACCTTGTTTATGCTGTCCATTATCATGGTGCCGGCTTTGAGCGGCTTTGAAAGCTCGTCCTTTACGCTTGCGATGACGATATTCGTAACGCCCGTGTTTTTGCGAATGTTCTCGAATTTGCCGTAGAACTGATCGAGGGTGATCGCCGTCACGGAGCGGGACTCGTTTAAATAGAACTCGATCTCCTTCTCGGCGGAGAGCGGGTGGATCATGTTGCAGATGCCGCCGACGAGGTTCACGGCGTAGAACACCTGTATCGCCTGCGGGCAGTTGGGGAGGGCAATGGTAACTCTGTCGCCCTCACGCACGCCGATGGTCTTGAGTGCCTTGGCGCAGGTCTCGATCTCCCTTATAAGCTCCTTGTAGGTGGTGGCTTTGCCGTAGAAATCGAAGGCGACGTTGTCGGGGTACTTCTCCGCAATGTTTGCGACTGCCTCGAACATGGAACCCTGGAAGTAATCGAGGGTAAAAGGAACATCGCCCAAATGCTCCTTCCACGGCGCTTTTGCGGTTATAACGCTTTGCTCATTCATGTTTTGCCCATATCTCCTCAAACATTTTTATGCTTTTTGTATAGGGTGATTATAATACCCCCACCTGCGATTGTCAACGATTCGGCGCAAAAACCCCGCACGCCAATGCTTAAAATTATTGAAACGTTACAAAACTGTCAATTATTTTTGGTGAAAAGTATATAATTACATCGGCAATAAAAAAACTGCCACTCGTGAAGAATGGCAGTTTGAATACAGGTAAATTATCTCTTGCTGAACTGGGGAGCGCGACGGGCGAAGCGCCTACGGCACTTCGTGACGCAAATGTCCCCGCTCACTCGCCGACGTAAACGTCGGCAACCGTTCGGGGATGACAAAAGCAGCCCGTCGGCAATAAAAAACTGCCACTCGTGAAGAATGGCAGTTTGAATACAGACAAATTATCTCTTGCTGAACTGAGGAGCACGACGGGCTGCTTTGAGGCCGTACTTTTTGCGTTCCTTCATTCTGGGGTCACGGGTCAGGAAGCCTGCCGCCTTGAGTGCGGGACGGTAGCTCTCGTCTGCGACGATCAGCGCACGGGCAATGCCGTGACGGATGGCGCCTGCCTGACCGGAAACACCGCCGCCTGCGACGGTCGCTTCGATGTCGACCTTACCGACGGTGCCGGTGAGGTTCAGGGGCTGACGAACGATGAGCTTCAGAGTTTCGAGACCGAAGTAATCGTCGATATCACGGCCGTTGATGGTGATGACACCGGTGCCGTTGGGGATGAGGTGGACACGTGCAACGGAGTGCTTTCTGCGTCCGGTACCGTACATATAGGGTCTTTTGCACTTATAAGTAGCCATTATCTCTTCCTCCTATCAGCGATCCCAGACTTCGGGCTTCTGGGCTTCATGGGTATGCTCGGCACCTGCGAAGATGCGCAGACGCTTGAGCTGCCACTGAGCGATGGTGTTCTTCTGAAGCATTCCCTTAACTGCGAGACGCATTGCCAGCTCGGGGCGCTTCTCCATGAGGTGCTTGTACTGAACTTCCTTCAGTCCGCCGATCCAGCCGGAGTGAGTGCGGTAGTACTTCTGCTCCAGCTTCTTGCCGGTGAGGACAGCATCCTTTGCGTTGATGATGATGACGTAGTCGCCGCAGTCAACGTGAGGAGTGTAATCGGTCTTGAGCTTGCCGCGGAGAAGGTCGGCGGCAAGAGCAGCGGTTTTGCCCATGGGCTTACCGGCTGCATCAAGGATATACCATTTTCTTTCAACGGTTTCCTTGGTAAGCATGGTTGTGGACATATTTCTGCCTCCAAAAACAAATAATACTTTGACAATTCAGTGGCTCGCCGTTACAATATTTTCGGCGTGCCTTATTTTTATACCACAGGCGAGTGGGCAAGTCAACACTTATTTTAATTTAGATTTTGAAAACTCTTAAATTCTCCGAAAAGCTTCCGAATACTGCGGAATACTTAAATCGAATTTTAAAATTTACGAGGTCGCGATAATGAATATTGCCGCATTGAACGAATTTACGGGCATCATCCGCCGTGCCGTGGACGACTACGGCATGATAGAGGAGGGCGACCGTGTCGCCGTCGGAGTCTCCGGCGGGAAGGACAGTCTCCTGCTCCTGCTTGCCCTAAAGCATCTGCAAAGCTACTACCCCAAGCACTTTGAGCTTGAGGCGATAACGCTGGAGCTGGGCTTTGAGGGCATGGATTTTACCCCCGTGCGTGAGCTGTGCGAGGAGTGGGACATCCCCTACACCTGCCTGAAAACGGACATCAAGGAGATAGTTTTCGACATTAGACACGAGAAAAATCCCTGCTCACTCTGCGCCAAGATGCGTCGGGGCGCACTCAACGATGCGATAAAGGCGAGGGGCATTTCAAAGCTTGCGCTGGGTCATCACTTCGACGATGCGGTGGAGACCTTTATGATGAGTCTTATATTCGAGGGCAGAATGAGCTGCTTCCGTCCCGTGACCTATCTTGACCGCAGCGGCGTTACGCAGATCCGCCCGATGGTATACGCAGGCGAGATGAAGATCGTAAAGCTGTCGCAGGAGCTGAGTCTGCCGGTGGTGGAGAACCCCTGTCCGCAGGACAAGACGAGCAAGCGCCACGAGATAAAGGAGCTTTTAAAGACCATGGGCGAGAGCTACCCCGACATGAAAAGCAAGATATTCGGTGCGATGCAGCGGCTCCCGCTCCCCGGCTGGGGCGTCGAAAACAATACCGACCTCGGCTGACGAGGTCAAAGCTTGCTTTGCGCCTCCCTCTGCCGCAGCGGGAGGCGCACCAATTCATGACTCTACACTTCCGAGGGAGCTGCCAGCGTAGCCGACTGAGGGAGAGATAAAATAAGCGCCGCAGATTAGCGGGGTGCTCGTAAGACAGTTAAATAGGCAAAAGGCGTGACGAAAGTGGTCACGCCTTTTTCATGCAAGGATAGCCGCATAGCGGCGCAAGGGGTGCAGCCCCTTGTTCGGAACATAGTGACGCAAAACACCCCGGACATTCAGGTGTCCGGGGTGTTCGGTCTCGCAGAGCGCACATACGGGAGATACCCGTACAGAAGTGCGCTCTTATCTGTTCGACAAACTGGAATTAGCTGCAGTCAATCGTTGGATACTGTTGTTTGCTTCCCATATTTTTCTTCCATTTCTTTCGTATGTGCATGAAACAGTTCCAGCGCCCGTGTCTGGATGTGGGAGAGATTCTTTTGATCCGTATCTGCAAACTCGCGTTTGAGCCTCGCGGAAGCGATCGCATGGCTATCGTTCGGTCTGCTTTCATCCGCTGCCGATAAAAACTTTTGCAGCAATCCCAAATCGCCGGAGTAATGGAGTTCCACAAGCTTTGCCCGGTATTCCAGCTCCGCGGGGGTGATTCCCGGAAATTGTTTCATATCTACGGTATGCTGCGCTTCGTGCTTCAGAAGAGAAACGAGAAACCGCTCGCTTTCAAAATCATAGGCCTGCTCAATGCAGTTGATCGTGCCATCGGGCGAAGCCCAGCCGCCTGTCCCGAACCTTCCGAAGGTCAGATAATCCATCCAACCGCGAAATACAAAGCCCCTCAGAATATTGACCGTGTACTGCGCCGTACCCTCCGGCAGCTCTACGCTGTAAACGGCAGGTACGGTATCCTTCCAGACATAGGGACCGTAATAGCCCTGGGTTTTCCCAAAAAGCGCATGATAGCCCTCCGCTTCAAACGCCGATTGAAGCTGCTCCGTCAGAAGCGCCTCCTCTGCATCCGGCATATCCAGCAGGGCTTTTAACTGGGTCAGCAGCTTGTCAGCGGCCTCTGTCTCCGGCAACCCGCAATAAAAGGTATCACGGAAATAAACCTGATACAAACGCAGGATATCGTTGAGTATGTCCGGTATTTCATACGTTCGGTATTCACAATTTTCAAAAATCGCGATATACGCTGGAAGAATGTCTTTGAATTCCTCGTGATTGCGCATGTATGCTATGGCACCTTTTATGTCTCCATTCAAAAAGAACCGACTGATTTGCATGCCTACGCTCTCCTCTATAAAAAACGTTTTGCAGGTCTGTTTGGTTACAAGTTATCACATGGCCGAGAAGAATGCAAGAATTACCACAGCAGTTTGGTTTGAACTGCTGTGGCTGTTAACTGTCTTATGACCACCGCGCTTTACCTGCGGCGCTTATTTTTAAAGATCAAAACGAAATTGAAATCAAAAGCGCTCAAAAATACATGAACAGATCGCACTTTATCATGCCGTTATAGAGCTTGCGCTTTTTGGTGGCGGGGATGCCGAAGCAGCGCTCAAACTCCGTATGCGATGACAGAAGGTACAGCTTCCAGTTTTCCGTGGCGCTCCACGCCTTGCCGAAGCTGCGGTACAGCGCCTCCGCCTCCTGCTTTTCCATGATGCGCTCGCCGTAGGGCGGGTTCGTTACGATGATGCCGTTTTCGGTTTTGCGGGCAAACTCCGATGCGTCCGCCTTTTCAAAGCGCACCACGTCGTCCACCCCGGCACGCACGGCGTTCTCCCTTGCGATACGCAGGGCAGCCGGGTCTATATCCGAGCCGACTATCCTGTAATCGCCGGAAAACTCCCTTGAGCGAGCCTCCTCGACCGCAAGGCTCCAGACGCTTTGGTCAAGCGTCGTCCAATCCATTGCCGAGAAGCGTCGGGAGATGCCCGGCGCTCTGTTTTTTGCGATGAGCGCCGCCTCGATGGGTATGGTGCCGCTGCCGCAGAAGGGGTCGCAGAAATCCTCTCTGCCACGGTAGCGGGAGAGCGTCACCATTGCGGCCGCCATCGTTTCCTTTAAGGGCGCTGCGTTGTGCGCCGGACGGTAGCCACGCTTGTGAAGCCCGGCGCCGGAGGTGTCGATGCACATGGACACGACGTCCTTCATTATCGAAAACTGTATCTGATAGGTCTCGGCGTCCTCCGGGAACCACTCGATGCCGTAGACACTTTTAAGGCGCTCGACGACCGCCTTCTTGATTATCTTCTGACAGTCGGAAACGGAGAACAGCTTTGAGTTAAGACTGTAGCCCTTGACGGGAAAGGCGGCATTGCGGGGGATAAGCTCCTCCCACGGGAGCGCCTTGGTCCTTTCAAACAGCTCGTCGAAGCTTTCCGCCTTGAATATGCCAAGCTCGATAAGCACTCTTTCGCCGATGCGAAGGTTTATGTTTGCCTTGGCGAGCGCCATTGCGTCGCCGGAAAAATATACTCTGCCGTTTTCGGAGCGGACGCCGCTCAGCTTGAGACGCCGAAGCTCGTCCGAGATGGGACCCTCAAGCCCCAGCAGGCACGGTACGCAAAGCGTAAAATCATTCATGCTATCAATCTCCTTTATCTAAAACGATAATACTCGAAAACCGCCTGCTTGTAAACTTTAAAAGTTACATTTTATTCACCTTTGTTTTTTTCGCATATGTATAATATAATGTAAATCGGTATGAAATTTTACGTTCGGGGGTAACGAATATGAATAAAAAAGCCCTTATCGTCGAGGACGACATCAACATTGCCGAGCTTATCCAGCTCTACCTTGAGCGGGACGGCTTTGAGGTCTGCCTTGCATATGACGGAGGAAAGGCGGTCAGCCTGTTCCGGGAGTTTTCGCCCGACATCGTGCTGCTCGACCTCATGCTGCCCGTGATGGACGGTCTGCAGGTCTGCCGTGAGATCCGCAAGGACTCCTCCGTTCCCATCATCATGCTCACCGCCAAGGGAGAGACGACGGACAAGATCACCGGACTTGAGACGGGTGCGGACGATTACATGACCAAGCCCTTCGAGGTAAAGGAGCTGCTTGCGAGGATCCACGCCGTCATGCGCCGCAGCGAACCGGAGGAGACGGTCAAGGAGAAAAAGCTCTGCTTTGACAAGCTCGTTGTGAACCTCGATTCCTATGAGCTGCTTGTAAACGGCGTGCGTGTGGATACGCCGCCCAAAGAGATGGAGCTTCTGTATCACCTTGCTGCATCTCCCAACATCGTGTTCACGAGAAACCAGCTTCTTGACGAGGTGTGGGGCTTTGACTACTTCGGCGACTCCCGCACCGTTGACGTACATATAAAGCGCCTGCGTGAAAAGCTTGAGGGCGTGTCCGACAAGTGGTCGCTAAAGACCGTGTGGGGCGTGGGCTACAAATTTGAAGTCGTGAAATGAACAGTATATTTTTCCGCAATTTCCTCACCACGACCCTGCTTGTGCTGAGCTGCTTTCTGCTGATAGGTATAGCCTTCTTCGTTATCGGCGAGAATTATCTTGTTGACGATACGACGCAGCGCCTCGACGCCAGCGCAAACGAGGTCGTGCGCTCCGCCTCGGCGATCAGCCGTGACGGCGACCTGAGCGGCTGGGACCTCCGCATGACGCTGAGCTCCGTCGCAAACAGCTCAAACAACCACATTTTCATATGCGACGCCGACGGGAAGATCGTGTCCTGCTCAGACAAGCTGCTGCATTGCAGACAGCACGAGGGCAAGGAGGTCCCCGCAAGCATTTTAAAGGCTGTCGGCAGCACCCGCTACGTCAGCGAGCTTACCGACCTCGGCGGCATCTACATGACGCAGCGCTTCGTCGTCGCACGTCCCATAAGCCTCGGCGGGGTGATCGCAGGCTATGTGTTTGTATCGAGCGAGGACGTGAGCGCCCTCGGTGCATGGCGTGCCTTTGCGGGCGTCATCATTGCCGTGTCGCTTGCGGTCATGCTTGCGGCGATACTCCTGTCGCTCGTGCTGTCAAAGCGCTTGGCGCAGCCGCTCGATCAGCTCGCCATCGCCTCACGCAAGGTCGCACACGGCGACTTCACCGCAAGGGTCGAGAAGAAGGGCAAATGCGGCGGCGAGATAGGAACGCTCGTGGACTCCTTCAACTCCATGACCGAGGAGCTGCAAAAGTCCGACCAGAACCGCCGTGAGCTTATCGCCAACATTTCGCACGAGCTGCGAACGCCGATGACGACCATTGCAGGCTTTGCCGACGGCATACTTGACGGCACGATACCCAAGGAGCAGGAGGAGCGCTATCTGCAAAAGATCGCAGACGAAACGCACAGACTGTCCCGCCTCGTGCGGAATATGCTCGATATGTCGCAGGCGGAGAGAAAGGCGACCGACAAGAGCCGCCGCACGAAGTTTGACCTCTCCGAGCTGACCTTAAAGACGCTTTTGAGCTTTGAGAGCCGAGCCTCGGAAAAGGACCTCGACGTCGATCCGCAGCTCCCCGAAGATCCCATCATGGTCTTTGCGGACGCCGACTCGATAACGCAGGTCATCTACAATCTGACCGACAACGCAATTAAATTTGCGGAGAAGGGCAGCACCATAAGCATCAGAGTATATAAAAAGAACGGCAAGGCGTTCGTCGCCGTGAAGAATCGGGGCGAGACCATCCCGCCGGACGATCTGCCGTACATCTTTGACCGCTTCCACAAGTCCGACCGCTCCCGCAGCATGGACAAGGACGGCGTGGGGCTTGGTCTGTACCTCGTCAAAACGATACTCAACAGCCACGACGAGGATATTGCGGTGTCGAGCCGGGACGGTATAACGGTCTTTGCCTTTACCCTGCCGCTTGCGTAAGACCCCGAAGGAGAACGATATGAACAAGGATTGGTACGAAACGGATAACTGGTACGCTCCCGCAGAGGACAAGCCCCTGCCGGAGGAGAAAAAGCAGAGCGCCAAAAAGCCCTCTGCCCTGCGGAGAGCGTTCTCCGTGCTTATAGTCCTGCTGCTGCTTGCGTCGTGTACGCTGTCCGGCATTGCGATCGGGATGCAGCGGGGGCTTCCCGACTACTCCGACGGGGACGTCGGCGACGACTCAAGCGATACGCCCGCATATGATTTCGATTCCGGCAATATGCCCGAAGACTGGCACGACTTTTTTGAATATCTCTACCGCAGCGGTTCGACGCAGAGCACCGCCACCGTCCCGATGGAGACGGTCTCCGAGCGTGGAAGCCTCAAGCTCGATGTCGTCGGCGAAAACGAGGGCGAGACTTTAAGCTACGGCGAGATATACGCAAAGTGCGCACCGAGCATCGTGTATATAAAGGCTGCCGTCGAGGGCAAGACCGGCTACAACTGGGGTACCGGCATCGTCGCCTCCTCCGACGGCTACATCCTCACCAACACCCACGTTATCGAGGGCTGCAGCTACGCCGAGGTCGGAGTGTACGGCGGCAAGAGCTATGACGCTCTGCTTGTCGGCTACGACGCCGACACCGACGTTGCGGTGCTGAAGATCGACGCAAAGGGGCTTACGCCCGCAAGCTTTGCGCCCTCCTCCGGCGTCTCGGTGGGCGACGCCGCAATTGCGATAGGCAACCCCCTCGGCGAGGAGTATTGCCTCACGATGACCGACGGCATAGTGTCGGCGCTCGACCGCTCCGTGAACTATCAGGGCAAGACCATGCGTCTGCTCCAGACCAGCGCCGCAATAAACGAGGGCAACTCCGGCGGCCCGCTGATAAACGACAAGGGACAGGTCATCGGCATAACGAACATGAAGATAATCTCCGCCGCATCGGGCGTCGAGGGCATCGGCTTTGCCATCCCGACCGACACCGTGGTGCAGGTGGTGAATGCCATAATGGAGGACGGCGCCGTCTACGGTAGGGCGACGATCGGCATAACGGTCGGTCCCGTGACCGAGGAGATCGCCGAGTATTACGGCATCCCCAACGGACTGTACGTCTCCGAGGTGAACGAGAAGTCCGACGCTTTCCGGCAGGGACTTTGCCCCGGCGACATCATCACACGGGTGAACGGCAAGCGCTGCACCGAGACCTCCGACATCGCAGAAGCCAAAAACAAGTGCGAGGTCGGCGACAAGCTGAAATTCCGCATTTGGCGTGACGGCGAAACCATGGACATTACGGTTCGCATAATGGATTCCACCGATTTGACGGGCTGATTTCCGCTCATGCATCGTTAAAGCCCTTGGAAATATAAAAAATATTCCCTGCGGGCTTGCTCATACGGCGTTGAGCACACGGGAAATACAAAAAGTATTCCCTCGTGTGCTTTGCCTTGTCCCGACGAAAATCCGCTCCGTCAAATGTGGAGCGGAGGAGTAGGGCTGATTTCCGCTCATGCGGCGTTGAGCACACGGGAAATACAAAAAATATTCCCTCGTGTGCTTTGCCTTATCCCGACGAAAATCGCCCCGTCAAATATAGCACCATCTCATGGCTCTACACTTCCGAGGGAGAAAAGTCCTCAAAAACACACAGAATTCAGCCTATCGGCACCGCAAAAAGGCGGTGCCGAAAAATTTTTTCAAAAAAATAAAAAAATTTTCAAAAAATTTTCAAAAAAATAAAGGGAAATAAGAATTTGCGTCGTATAAGTATATTAGAGAGATTTTTTACGGCAGAAAGGAACGAGGGCAAATGGCGGAGCCGAGAGAAAAAAGAGAGCTTGCCGAGCGTATGTTCATCGGCAGCTACGGTCTACTGTCGGTCAATTCGGCAGGCAGGGCGATGGACGAACCCGAATGCTGCATACGCACCTGCTTTCAGCGGGACGTTGACCGCATCACGCACTGCAAGGCGTTTCGCCGCCTGAAGCACAAGACGCAGGTGTTCCTCCGTCCGGAGGGCGACCACTACCGCACGAGACTGACGCACACGCTGGAGGTCAGCAGACTTGCCCGAACGCTCGCACGGGCGCTGGAGCTTAACGAGGATCTGACGGAGGCGATAGCCCTCGGTCACGACCTCGGTCACACGCCCTTCGGACACGCCGGCGAGCGTGCGCTGCGTAAGCTTTGCTCCGGCGGCTTTAACCACTACGAGCAGAGCCTTCGAGTCGTGGACTGCATCGAGCGTGACGGCAGGGGACTTAACCTCTGTTATGAGACGAGAATGGGCATCCTGCACCACACGCACGGCGCACCCGACGACACCCTTGAGGCGATATGCGTCCGGCTGTCCGACCGCATCGCCTACATAAACCACGACATGGACGACGCCGTCCGTGCCGGGATACTAAAAAACAGCGACCTGCCCGCCGTGGTCAGGCAGCGCTGCGGCAACCGAAACAGCGAGCGCATCGACTCGTTTATAAAGGACCTCGTGGCAAACAGCGGCGGCGGTGAGATAAAAATGTCGCCTGCGATGCAGGAGGCATACGACGTGTTCCACGACTTCATGTACTCCGACGTGTACACGAACCCCGTCGCAAAGAGCGAGGAGAGCAAGGTGGACGGCATACTCGGCGGCATATTCGAGTTTTACTTAAAGCACCCGTGGGAGCTGCCGCAGGACTACACGCAGATAGCCGCAAGAGACGGCTTGGAGCGTGCGGTGTGCGACTATGTGTCCGGAATGACGGACGGCTATGCGATCGAAAAATTCGGCGAGATATTCATTCCCGCCGCATGGAGCGTCAAGTGACGCAGTTTTGGAAAGGAGGGCAATATGGCATTTTCCGAAAGCTTTTTGCAGGAGCTTACGGAGCGCAGCGACATCGTTGACGTCGTTGGCTCATATGTGCGCCTCGGCAAAAAAAGCGGAGCGAATCTTTTCGGGCTGTGTCCGTTTCACAGCGAGAAAACGCCGTCGTTTTCCGTGTCGCCGGACAGACAGATATACCATTGCTTCGGCTGCGGCAAGGGCGGCGGTGTGATAAACTTCATCATGGAGATAGAAAATCTTACGTTCCCGGAGGCGGTGGAGTTTCTCGCAAAGCGTGCGGGCATGGCGATCCCGGAGCAGGAAGACGGCAGAGAGAGCAAAAAGCGCAGACGTATGCTCGACTTAAACCGGGACGCCGCAAAGTTTTTCTACTCCTGCCTTTCACTGCCGGAGGGCGCCGCCGCAATAAAATACATGGAGCAGCGCAGACTCAGCCCGCAGACCGCAAAGCGCTTCGGCCTGGGCTATGCGCCCGACTCGTGGGACGGGCTTATAAAGGCCATGACGAAAAAGGGCTACTCCGAATTTGAAATGAAGGATGCGGGACTTGTCAGAGCCGGAAAAAACGGCGGTCATTACGACACCTTCCGCAACAGGCTCATGTTTCCCGTCATCGACGTCAAGGGCGACGTTATCGGCTTTTCCGGCAGAATACTCGGCGACGGCGAACCGAAGTACATGAACAGCCCCGAAACGTCGGTATTCAACAAGAGCCGCAATCTTTTCGGATTAAACCTGGCTAAAAAGTCGAAGAGCGGATATATAATTCTATCTGAGGGAAATATAGACGTTGTGATGATGCATCAGGCGGGCTTCGACTCCGCCGTTGCGTCTCTCGGCACCTCGCTCACGCCGGAGCAGGCTCGGCTCATTTCACGCTACACGAGCGAGGTCGTCATCGCCTACGACAACGACGAGGCGGGGCGCAAGGCGTCCTCAAGGGCGATAGGTCTGCTCGAAAAGCTCGACTTAAAGGTGCGTGTGCTGAGTCTTTCGGGCGCAAAGGACCCCGACGAGTATATAAAGACCAAGGGTGCGGACGCATTCCGCAATCTCCTTGAAAAGAGCGAGAACCACATCGACTACCGTCTGCAAAGCATCACGGACAAGTTTGACCTCTCGGTGGACGAGGAAAAGGTCGCCTTCGTCAAGGCGGCGGCGGACATGGTGGCGCAGCTTCCCGGCTCGGTGGAGCGTCAGGTCTACGCAATGCGCATCGCTTCGATGACGGGCATGACAAAGGAGCTTGTCGTCTCCGAGGTCGAGCGCCGCAGAAAGAGGGCATTGGCGTCTGCACGGAAGCAGAGCGACCGTGAGCAGAGCCGCCCCGAAAAAATGTCTCAGCCGAGGGAGAAGGAGTTTCGCTACGAAAACCTCCGCTCTGCGACCGCCGAGGAGGGGCTTATCCGGCTGCTGTTTCTCGATCAGGGACTGTGCCGGGGCAAAGAGCTTCCGCCGCCGGAGGATTTCACCTCACCTGCGCTGGCGGACATATACAGGGTGCTGAAGGGCAAGGTCGAAAACGGCGACATCGTGAGCATCGCTTCCATGAGTGCGGCACTGCCGCCGGAGGAGGTGTCGCTGCTTGCGGAGCTTCTGCAAAAGCCGGAGGCACTGCGAAACGGTGATAAAGCACTCGCCGACTACATAGAGAGAATAAGGCAGCAGAAGGAGCTAAGTGAGCCCGGCGGCGACCTTTTGAGCCTTGCAAATAAGTATAAAAAAACCAAAGGATATGGGGGACAATGATATGAGCAAAACTACCGGCAAAAACGGAGCCGACGAAAGCGTGATCGAAAACGTACAGCCCACAGCGGAGCTTGCAGACGACAAGAAGCCGCAGGAGGCAAAGCCCCCGGAGGAAAGACTTGCAGAGCTTTTTGCGAAGGCGAAGAAGAACGGCAAGATCTCCGCAAAGGAGATCGCAACGCTCGACGAGGCGGGCATCGACCCCGAAGCCATAGGCAAGTTTTACGAGTCGCTTGAAGCGCTGGGCATCGAGGTGGACATCGGCGGCGACGATCTGCTGCCCATTTTGGACGACGACGGCATTATCCCGGAGCTTGAGGAGATCGAGGAGGTCACGGAGGAGGAGATCCACGAGACCGAGGCCATGGCGGACAATTACTCGACCGACGACCCCGTGCGTATGTACCTCAAGGAGATAGGCAAGGTGCCGCTTCTGACCCCGGAAGAGGAGGTCGCACTGGCGATACGCATGAGCGAGGGCGACGAGGCGGCAAAGCGCCGCATGGCGGAGGCAAACCTGCGCCTTGTCGTGTCCATCGCAAAGCGCTACGTCGGCAGGGGAATGCTGTTTCTCGACCTCATTCAGGAGGGCAACCTCGGTCTTATAAAGGCTGTCGAAAAGTTCGACTACACCAAGGGCTACAAGTTCTCGACCTATGCGACCTGGTGGATACGTCAGGCGATAACCCGTGCGATAGCGGATCAGGCACGCACCATAAGGATCCCCGTCCACATGGTCGAAACGATAAACAAGGTCATAAGAGTGTCCCGCCAGCTTCTTCAGGAGCTGGGTCACGACCCCTCGGCGGAGGAGATCGCCGCAGAGATGGGTATGCCCGTCGATAAGGTGCGTGACATCCTCAAGATAGCGCAGGAGCCGGTGTCGCTCGAAACGCCTATCGGCGAGGAGGAGGACTCCCACCTCGGCGACTTCATTCCCGACGAGGACGCATCGGAGCCGTCCGAAGCGGCAAGCTTCTCACTGTTAAAGGAGCAGCTTATGGACGTTTTGGATACGCTCACGCCGAGGGAGAAAAAGGTTCTGGAGCTGCGTTTCGGCATCGTTGACGGCCGCACCCGCACCCTTGAGGAGGTCGGCAAGGAGTTCAACGTCACCCGTGAGCGCATCCGTCAGATCGAGGCAAAGGCGCTGCGCAAGCTGCGTCACCCCAGCCGCAGCAAGAAGCTTCGTGATTTTCTGAATTGATATTCGTGTGGAGGAAGAGTATGAGCGAGAATACTGAAGGAACGGCTTTGGCCGAAAAGGAAAAAAAGACGGCGTCGCCCGACGAGATGCTTTCGCAGCTTCTGGAAAGCGCCAAAAAGAGCGGCAGAGTTGCGGCAAAGGACATCGCCGCCGCCGAGGAAGCGGGTGCGCCCGCCGAGGCGCTGGCACGCTTCTATGATGCGATCGACGCCGCAGGCATCGAGATCGACATCGGCGCCGAGGATCTGCTGCCGCCCGTCGAGGACGACGGCGCCGACCTCTCCGCCGAGATTGAGGACACCGACGCTTACACCGCCGACTCGATGCGTATGTACCTGCGTGACATCGGCAAGGTGCCGCTGCTCACGGCGGAGGAGGAGCTTGCCGCCGCCGAGAAAATGAGTCAGGGCGACGAGGAGGCGCGCAGACTGATGACGGAGGCAAATCTGCGCCTCGTCGTCTCCATCGCAAAGCGCTACGTCGGCAGGGGAATGTCGCTGCCCGACCTCATTCAGGAGGGCAACCTCGGTCTTATAAAGGCGGTCGAGAAGTTCGACTACACCAAGGGCTACAAGTTCTCGACCTATGCGACCTGGTGGATACGCCAGTCCATAACCCGTGCGATAGCCGATCAGGGACGCACGATCAGAATCCCGGTACATATGGCGGAGACGATAAACCGTGTCATACGCTGCTCACGTCAGCTTCTTCAGGAGCTGGGGCGTGAGCCGACGCCGGAGGAGATAGCCAAGGAGCTCGATATGCCCGCCGAGAAGGTGCGCTACACGCTGAAGATAGCGCAGGAGCCGGTGTCGCTCGAAACGCCCATCGGCGAGGAGGAGGACTCCCACCTCGGCGATTTCATCCCCGACGAGGACGCATCGGAGCCGATGGAGGCCGCAAGCCTCGCACTTTTGAGAGAGCAGCTTTCCGAGGTTTTAGATACGCTCACGCCCAGAGAGCGCAAGGTCTTGGAGCTGCGCTTCGGCATGGACGACGGACGCTGCCGCACCCTTGAGGAGGTCGGCAAGGAGTTTGACGTCACCCGTGAGCGCATCCGTCAGATCGAGGCGAAGGCGCTGCGCAAGCTGCGTCACCCCAGCCGCAGCAAGAAGCTCCGTGATTTTCTGAATTAACAACAAAAAAGACTTGATAAGTAAACGACCGTTCACTATAATGCGTGGTGAACGGTCGTTTACTATGGAGGTACCCCATGACGGATACAAAGGAACGGATATTGGAAAGCGCCCTGCGCCTGTTTGCAAGGGACGGCTACGAGGCGGTCTCGGTGAGCATGATCGCCGGGGAGCTTGGCATGACGAAGGCTGCGCTTTATAAGCACTACAAAAGCAAGCGGGACATTTTCGACAGCATCGTCGAGAGAATGTACCGCACGGACGCCGAGCGCTCACGGCAGTTCGGCGTGCCGGAGGAGAGCTTTGACACGCTGCCTAAGAGCTACTGCGGCGTGTCGTGGGAGAGCCTTGCGGCGTTCACGCTGGCGCAGTACGATTTTTGGACGCAGGACGCTTTTGCGTCAAACTTCCGCAGGATGCTGACGCTGGAGCAGTACCGCAGCGAGGAGATGGCAAGGCTCTACCGCAGCTGTCTCGTCGAGGGTCCCGTGGAGTACACGGAGAGCATTTTTGCGGAAATGGCGGCAAAGGGGCGGCTTTGCGGCGGCGAGCCGAGACAGCTTGCGCTTGAGTTTTATGCGCCGATGCTTCTGCTGATAAGCGTTTCTGACCTTACGGGCGAGAGCCAAAGGGACGCCCTGCGGCGGCACGTCGAGAGCTTTGTGCGGCGCTGCTCGCCGACGGAAAATTAAAGGAGCAACAAATGGAATATGTAAAAAGTAAAAAGTACGACACCGAGGAGCTGCAAAGCATGATAATGGGACCGAATCCCGTGAAGCTTTGCGAGGAGCTGCTGATCGGAAATCAAATACCCGAAAATGCGGTCGTGTGCGACCTCGGCAGCGGCAGCGGGCTTACGAGCGTGTTTCTTGCAAAGGAGTACGGCTTTGTCGTGTACGCAGCGGACCTGTGGAGCGACCCCGTTGAGAACAGGCGCTTTTTCGACCGCATGGGTCTTGACCGCAGCCGCATAATTCCGATCAAGGCGGATGCGACCGATCTGCCGTTTGAAAAGGAGTTTTTCGATGCGGTTGTCAGCACGGATTCCTACAACTACTTCGGTCGTGACGAACGCTACCTCGACGACAAGCTGCTGCCCTTCGTAAAGCCGGGCGGGTATATCTGCATTGCGATCCCCGGCATGAAAAAGGACTGTCACGACGCCCTGCCGCCGGAGCTGCTGCTTTCGTGGACGCCGGAGCAGCTTGAGTATATGCACGATCTGAGCTACTGGACGGCGCTGGTGAAAAAGTGCGTCGGCGCCGAGCTTGTGTGTGCAAAGGAGATGGAGAGCAACTCCGAGGTGTGGGCGGACTGGCTAAAGCAGGACAACGAGTACGCAGTCGGCGACCGCAAGTCGATGGAAGCCGGCGGCGGGAAGTATCTCAATTTCATCTCGATAGTGCTGAGAAAGAAGTAAAATGAAGATCCCGTCCGACCTCCGACAGGAGGCGGGACGGGATCTTTTGCGCCCCTTTGCACCAAATCCGCAAAACCGTTTAGAGTGGAGTGAGGAGGGGACGGAATGGAGCTTGGAATAGCGACGGAGCGGGTGAGAGGGGATTTTGCGCTTTACGAAAAAATCGTCGCAAGCTGAGCGAAGCTTGCGACGACGTGGTGCTCCAGCGGAGATTCGAACTCCGGCTTTTGCCGCACTTCGTGCGGAAAAGCGAGAGAGATTTAAAGCCCGTCGGCTCGCTGCAGACGCAGCAACCGC
Organism: Clostridiales bacterium; assembly: GCA_004556755.1. Lineage (GTDB taxonomy): Bacteria > Bacillota > Clostridia > Oscillospirales > Oscillospiraceae > F23-B02. The sequence continues at coordinate 78,947 of SFFW01000006.1, forward strand.
CGACGACGGCAAGTGTCCGGAGTTCTTGATAAAGCAATTTAATAACACTTCTTCACTTTTCACTATTACCTATTAACTGAAAACAGACAATCACTGACCGTCTGAAGGGCAAAACCAAATCGAAGCCCAACGAAGTGGGTTCGATTTGGAAAGGAGGAGCAGCGGAGCGGGTAAGAGGCGATTTTTGCGCTTTACGAAAAAATCGTCGCAAGCTGAGCGAAGCTTGCGACGACGTGGTGCTCCAGCGGAGATTCGAACTCCGGACACCCTGCTTAAAAGGCAGGTGCTCTGCCTACTGAGCTACTGGGGCATATATGTTTTGGCTGGGATGGCGGGACTCGAACCCACTATATCAGAGTCAAAGTCTGAGGTGTTACCATTACACTACATCCCACCATCTTAGTTAGTAGAGGCCGGACCTAAATCCGGCCTCTTTATATGGGGTGGGTAAAGGGACTCGAACCCTCGACACCCGGAACCACAATCCGGTGCTCTAACCAACTGAGCTACACCCACCATAATTTTTAATTGGCACGCCAAGAGGGATTCGAACCCCCGACCTACTGCTTAGAAGGCAGTTGCTCTATCCTGCTGAGCTATTGGCGCATATTCAAACCGACCTGCCCAAAAGGATTTGGAGCGGGCGATGGGAATCGAACCCACGTATCCAGCTTGGAAGGCTGGTGTTCTACCATTGAACTACGCCCGCACGGGCGCTCCCTATGTTCAGCTTTAAGATAATACCAGTTTCAAAGCCGATTGTCAATATTTTTGCCCGATTTTTTTCGTTTTGCCGCTCCGATTTGTAAATTTTCCTTTAATGACGCAGCTTTCGTCTGCCTTCGTCCGCATTACTTATAATATATCGCTTGAAAAATACTGTCCCGTGCTATATAATTTCCCTGTATTTTTTTCATCGGAGGCTATATTTTTTATGGTTGAAATTACTTTTAAGGTCGGAGATATCGACTACGATAAAACCATCGACAAATTCTTGCCGGATATAATGAAGATCCTCCAGGAGGGCGAGGGTACCAATATAATTGTACGCAAGGCCGTTTCCGCAAAGCCTGAGCTTGCAATGAAGCTCATTAAGGGCGTCGTTTCTGCGATGAGCCAGTCCCAGAAGGATGCGCTCACCGTCAAATTCCTCAACATGAAGGCGGCCGACATTTGCAGAAAGCTCAACCAGTACACCTCGACGTCGGGTCTCGACCTCGTGCTGACCGACGCCGTGGCATTCAAAAAGTAAATTCAAAGGAGGAACGACCATGAGCAAGCCCATACTGAAGCGCAGCGAGGTCGCCGAAAAGGACACCTGGAACCTCGGCGATATTTTTGCAAGCGACGAGCTTTGGCGCAGTGAATACGAAAACCTAAAAGCCGCCCCCGAAAGCATCCTCAAGTACAGGGGCAGACTCGGCGAAAGCGCCGGGCTGCTGCTCGGCTACTTCCGCCTGTGCGACGAGATCTCCGTCCGCCTCGGCAAGCTGTACGGCTACGCAAGCTGCAAGGGCGACGAGGACACCGGCAACAGCTTCTATCAGGATATGCGCAGCAAGGCGATGAGCGTGTACGTTTCGATCGACAGCGCAAACGCATTTGCCGCACCTGAGATCATGAGCATCTCCGACGAGACCCTCGACAAGTTCTACGCCGAGTGTCCCGATCTTGAGACCTATCGCCGCAGCATCTATCAGATGCGCCGCAGAAAGGAACACATTCTGTCCCCCGAATGCGAGACGCTGCTTGCCTCCGCAGGCGAGATGGCGGATTCGCCGGACAGCATCGGCAGCGTTTTCAGAAACGCAGACCTCAAGTTCCCCGACGTTGTGGACGCAGACGGCGTGGCGCACCCGCTGACCGGCGGCAGCTTTGTTCCGCTGCTCGAAAGCTCCGACGTGAACCTTCGCAAAAAGACCTTCGAGACCTATTACGATCGCCTCGGCGAGTTTAAAAACACCATCGCCGCAACGCTTGACGCTCAGTTTAAGCAGCTGAGATTCTTCGCCGGAGCGAGGAAGTATTCCTCCACTCTGGAGGCGGCGCTCGATGCGACCGAGGTCCCCGTGAGCGTTTACATGAACCTCATCGAAGCAGTCCACGCCAACATGGACAAGATGTACCGCTACGTTGCCCTGCGCAAGAAGCTGCTCGGCGTCTCCGAGCTTCATATGTACGACGTGTACACGCCCATCGTGTCCGACGCCGCAACGGAGATAAGCTTCGAGCAGGCGAAGGAGACCGTGCTTGAGGCGCTTGCAGTCCTCGGCGACGACTATGTTGCAATGCTCAAGGAGGGCTTTGAAAACCGTTGGATCGACGTTTACGAGAACGTCGGCAAGCGTGGCGGAGCCTACTCCTCCGGTGCCGCACGTCCGCACCCCTATGTCCTGCTCAACCACAAGGACAACCTCGACTGCCAGTTCACCCTTGCGCACGAGATGGGTCATGCTCTGCACAGCTACCTCAGCTGCCGCAACCAGCCCATATCCACCTCCGACTATGTGATATTTGTCGCCGAGGTCGCCTCCACCTGCAATGAGGTGCTGCTCATGCGCCACCTCCTCGGCAAAACGCAGGACAAGAAGGAGCGTGCGTATCTCATAAACCACTTCCTTGACCAGTTCAAGGGAACGGTCTACCGCCAGACGATGTTTGCGGAGTTTGAGCTTGAGATGGGCAGAATGAGCGAGGCGGGCGAGTCCCTCACCGCCGACGCACTGTGCGCAAAGTACCTTGAGCTCAACAAGCTGTACTTCGGACCCGACATGGTGTCCGACGACGGCATAGCGCTTGAGTGGGCGAGAATACCGCACTTCTTCTACAACTACTATGTGTTCCAGTATGCGACCGGCTTCTCCGCCGCAGTTGCGATAGCGAACCGCATACTCAAGGAGGGCGAGAGCGCCGTCAAGGATTACAAGCGCTTCCTCTCCGGCGGATGCAGCACCGATCCCATTTCGCTGCTGAAGATAGCAGGCGTTGACATGAGCACGCCGCAGCCCGTGAACGAGGCGCTGTCCCTCTTCGGTGAGCTGATCGACGAGATGGAAGAGCTGATGAAGTAAAAATATTAAAATCACCGTATCGGCAGATACGGTGATTTTTAATCAGACGGCGGATAAGCGGCACACTTAATGTCTTTTGCCAGTGCGAACTGACCGCCAATCTCATGCCTCTACACTTCCGAGGGAGGCGTCAAAATCGTCAGATTTTGACGGAGGGTGTGCTTATATTCAGGAGAAGGTGCGGCTGAGGTCACGCTTGTGCTGACTTTTTGCGTGCATCCTGCCGATCTTCTCAAGCGCTTCCTCGGACACCTCGCCGTGCAGCAGATAGGTGTCAAGCTCGCTGTACTTTATGCCGCCCTCGACGGTCTCGTTGTCGTACTTCACGGTCGAGGGAGCCTTGTTCACGATGAAGTCGGGCGCCTTGAGAAATGCGAGAAACTCGTAGATCTCGGTTGCGGTGAGGTCGGATATGGGGTTAAAGTCGTATGCGCCGTCGCCCCACTTCGTAAAGAAGCCGAGGAAGCGCTCGCTGCGGTTGCCGGTCCCGGCGACTATGCGCTTTTCGGAGCCTGCGATGGCGTACAGCGTGGTCATGCGAAGCCTCGGCGCAACGTGCGCTTCGGCGACCTCGCTCAGCTCGACGACGTTTTTGAGCGCTCTCAGCTCGGACGCCTTGACCTCGGTTATATCGACGTACCTCGTTTCGATGCCGTAGGCTTCGGCGAGGGCGTATGCGTCCTTGGTGTTCTGCTCGAAGGACTGGTCTGCGCTGGGCATAATGACGCCAACGGTGTCGTCGCAGGCGGCCTTGCACAGTATTCCAACGAGTGCGGAATCCTTGCCGCCGGAGTTACCGTAGACAATGCCCTTTGCGGTGCTTCGAGAGAGCATGTCCTTTATAAACCACACACGGTTGCGGAACTCCTCCGCATAGTCTCGCTTGGAAAGCGCCGTGTCCTTTTTGTTTTGCATATCGTTCATGTTGTGCCACCTCCGGGATAGACAGCATTATACTAAGCTTTTCGGACAATATCAAGAGTTAAGACAGCATAAAGAACAATGATTTTAATTCTGTCTTTTTCTCTGCGCCTCGGCGATGCGCACAAGGAGCCGAACGATCCCCTCCGGGACGCCGCCACAGATGCAGATGTTGCGGATGGAGCTACCGACGGCGCAGCTCATCATCATGCGGAAGGTGGGGTCCGACATATCCGGCTTGCAGCCGTTTTTGCTCGCAAGCAGCAGCGCCGCCGCCTTGTACAGCAGCCGCATCACGGGGGAGACGGGCATCATCTCCTCGATGCAGGTGTCAAGGTCGAAGCCCTTCTTGGGGCTTAAAAGCTCCGAGCGCTTTTTGCCCATGAGCTTTTCCCAGTCCGCAAGCGGCGGAGCGCCGCAGGGCTTTTCGTACCACGTTCCCGCAAGGGACGGGGCTGCGCTCTTCGTATTGCCGAACGCCGTGGGAGCATAGTCGAGGCTCAGTCCGCCGACGCACAGGCGATAAACGCCCTCCGGCACGACCCAGCCGCCGTTATTCCAAACGGCAAAGCTGCGGGAGCTTATTGGCAGGCTCACGCTTGCGCTCTCGCCGGGCTGTAATACCGGCTTTGCAAAGCCTTTAAGCTCACGCTTCGGTCTGAATATCTCCCCCTTGGGCGGCTCTATATAGAGCTGCACGACCTCGGCTCCGGGACACTCACCCGTGTTCGTGACGGTGACGGTGACGGACTTTCCGTCGCAGCTTAAGTCTGAGTAGGCAAAGCTCGTGTAGCTCAGCCCGTGGCCGAAGGGGAACAGCGGCTTTACACCGGAGGCGTCGTAATAACGGTAGCCGACGAAAATGCCCTCACGGTACTCGGCGTCCCTCTCACCGTAGACCTCGGCGGAGGGGACATCCCCATACCTTACGGGCCAGCTCTCGGCAAGCTTGCCGGAGGGGTTTGCCTTGCCCGTCAGAAGGTCGATTATCGCTTCACCGCCCGCCTCGCCGGGCAGACCCATGTACAAAACGGCGTTCACGTCGTCTATCCACGGCAGCTCGACGACGCTGCCGCACAGCAGCACGACGACCGTGTTGGGGTTTGCCGCCGCCACCTCGGAGATCATGCGCAGGTGACCGTCCGGCATACGCATATCACGTCTGTCAAGCCCCTCGGACTCGTAGTCGTCGCAAAGTCCGGCAAAGACCACGGGGGTGTGAACGCTTTTCGCAAGCTCGACCGCCTCATGTATCAGCTTGTCGTCCGTGCTGCCGTCACTGCGGCAGCCCTCGGCAAAGGGGTAGTCTGCGCAGTCGATCGGATTTTTGAGGTCAAAGGGGTTTATGTGGCTTGAGCCGACGCCCTGATAGCGCAGCTCCTTTGCCATGTGACCTATCATGCAGGCGCTGCCTCGGAGCGGGAGCGCACCCTCATTTTTCATCAGCACGGCGCTTTCGGACGCCGCCCTGCGTGCAAGCCTGTGGTGCGCCATCATGTCGCAGGGAGCCTGCGTGACGCTCTCGGAGCGCAGGGCAAATTCGGCGACACGCTCGGCGTTTTTCTCAAGGTCGCTGCGGGAGAGTTCACCCCGGCGCAGCGCCTTCAAAACGGCGCTTTTGCCGTAGCCGCTGCCGCCGGGCATCATCAGGTCGCAGCCGCTTTTCACGGCGGCGCAGCGGTCGTAGACCGCACCCCAGTCGGAAACGACGAAGCCCTCAAAGCCCCACTCGGAGCGCAGTATCTTTTGCAGCAGCCGACGGCTTTCGCCGGTATGCTCGCCGAGGAGCTTGTTGTAGCTCGACATCACCGCCCACGGCTTCGACTCCCGCACCGCAGTCTCAAAGCCCGCAAGGTAAATCTCACGCAGCGTGCGCTCGTCCATGAGACTGTCGGAGAAGAAGCGGCACTCCTCCTGCGAGTTCGCGGCAAAGTGCTTGATGCAGCTTCCGACGCCGACGGACTGCATACCCCTGACGAATGCGGCGGCAAGCTTACCGGAGACGTGCGGGTCCTCGGAGAAGTATTCGAAGTTTCGCCCGCACAGGGGGTTGCGCTTTATGTTGAGTCCGGGACCGAGGACGAGCGACACGCCGGTCGCCCTCGCCTCCTCGCCTATCGCCTTGCCGATGTCGGATAGGAGTGAGGTGTCCCAGCTGCACGCAGTCGAGACTGCGGCGGGGAAGCAGGTGGCGGGGTCGGAGACGTTGATGCCGAGGTTGTCGGCGTCGTCCGGCTGGCGGCGAAGCCCGTGTGGTCCGTCGCACATCATGGCACTCGGAATGCCGTATTCGGGAAAGGCGGCGGTGTGCCAGCAGTCTGCGCCCTCGCACAGACGGAGAAGCTCGGAGTCGCTCATCTTCCCGACGGCGGCTTTTGCGCTGCGAATATGTTCGTTCGGCATAGTCTGACCTCCGTTCGGTTTTGGTTTGTTTCCATTATATTATTGTCCTGCCTCCCCCGTCAAGCGCCGAAAATGCTCGGAAGTTGCACTTGATAGTATAGTTCACCGATAACAAAAAACTCGGCAACACACAAAGTGCTGCCGAGTTTTTTGTGAAATGAGCGGTAAAGCCCTGCACCGCTCACTTTTTTACGACGTCATCTACTCAGCTCTGAGTTGGCATGTCTTCTGCCAAATTGCAAATGATCTGAGAATGGTACAATTCATCAGAAACGTCCTGAATACACTCGTCCGTATTCCATTCGGCGGTATGTTTGCTATCGAGCTTTACTTTCTTGTGAACCCCCATTTTGCACCATTCGTACTCTGAATCGACATGACCGAGATCTATCGCCCTATAGCCTTCCATCGCAAGCTCATAAGCCAAAATCTTTGCTGTCGGTCCAAGCATAATTAGAATTGTTTTGCCCTGACCATATTTTTTGACGCACTCTTTAATTCTCTCATAGTCAGAGTAAGCATTGTTTGGTGGGCATAAAATGCGCTGAACTTCTTTTGATTCGGCGAACAGATCGTTGCCCACTCCGGACCTGGAGAAAATACCCTCTACAATAGAACTTCTCCGTCCCCAAAACGAACAACAGACGAATTGTTTGATAGAATGTAATCCAAGGTTTCCTGATTGTTTTTCACTTTTAGCTGAAAAGTCGGCATTTGCTGGAACATTGTTTTCAAGTATTTTTTTGCTAAACGAATGCTTTTTGATAAGTTACTCATACACTTATCCCCACCTTTAATGGAATATTTTTTCTTTGAGCTTTCGTTTAAATGCGTTCGGATGCCGAATATACCAGCTTAATCTCTTTACTCTGCCTTTAAGCGGCTCTAAGTATATTTTGTCTTTTGAATATGAAACAATATCTTCCGTCGTCAGCTCTCGGTCAGCATTGATAAGTACATTAGGCACAAAATAGAAATGGTCGGAACCGTCGGTGACTTCATTTCTGATTTTTCTCTTTTGGAAATGTACATAGCCTATTTCACGCCTTTTTACGTTTCCATCGACAACCGTAAGCTCAAACAGCTTTCCGTTATTCCACTCAAAAACTCTGGGTATTATTTTGCTGCCGTCCTGAAAGAGCCTGAATCTGTAACTGTCGGGCATAATGTCGGCAACAAGGTCGGGGACTTGTTCAAGCAGGGGGAATCCGTTTTCTTTATAGATTCTGTTTATTGATGCGCTTTGATACATATCGTCAAAGCACATATTTTCTTGTGCAGTGAAAATGTCCCTGACGGTGAGCCCGTTGCGTTGCGGGACGGCATAGCGAGCGTTGTTTTCGGAGGTGTTTCGGAACAGGGTCAAATGACCGTATATATGTATCTTGTCATAAGCGTTAAGAATGTCGTCCGTCAAAAAGCGACTCAGATCGCCGAGTATGGTATCACCGGAATCCGTATGCCCCCAAAAATCGTAGTCTGCGATATACTTATGAAAGATTTCGCCGAAGGCGGGTCTGTAGTCACATAGCTTGTAGCTGTATGCAAGAGCGACCTTAAAGTCAAATTGACTTTGTATCAACGCTTTGCATTCGTCCCAAGACATTGCGACAGGCAGCACGTTTGTGGGCAGCTTAAAGGAAAGTGCCGCATTGTCATCAGTAATAAGCAGAAAATCTATCGACGGGTTGGCGGCACAGGATTTAAGCCAGAGCTTATACTGTGCTTTGTCAATGGTTCCGAAATACGGACAGATAAAAACGATACTATTCATTATCCGTAACCTCCTCAGCGAAACAATGAAGTGATGTCGTCCGATTGGTAAGAGATATATCTGGCAAGTACAAGTGCCAGTATGAGCGGAATGTAGGCGTAGTAGTCCATACCGGACTCGGTGTACGAATGCATGAGCAGCTCCATGAGAAAAGCAAGCGGTATCAGATTCCGCACTCCGAGCAGATCCAAAAAGACTGCGATCAGAAACAGAGCGAACAAAATACCGCCGACGTAGCCGGACATGACCATGATCGTAAGAAATGTATTGTGTGTTCCTAAGCTTTCACCGCTGTTGTCGTCCCAATAATCAAAGCCGCCGCCGAAGACCGGGTTTTCGTCGATCATATCCCATGCCTTGTCCCACAGCCTGCCTCGACCGGAGTCGTCGTTCAGGTCAAACAGACGCTCGCTGTTTGTTCCCTGCGCAAGGAGATACACCGCTTGAACGAAGAGAAGAGCGACAAGAACTATTGCAATTTTTGAAAAGACTCTCTTTTGTTGACCTTTTATGCCATTCATTGCCTGCCAAACGATAAGGACGATGCCGAGAGCAAGGGAGACAAACGCACTTCGGCAGGCGAGTGCAAATACGGTAAAGGCACCCAGCGCCGCAATCGCAAAATAAACGAGCCTGTACAGCGGACGCCTTTTTTCATATACGATGCCTATTGCGGCACACAGCACGCCTGGGACACAGCCGAACGCAACGGTGTTGCGGTTGCAGGTGTGGGACAGGAAGCTGACGTGCATATCACTTCCGGCGTTTATGAGTCCGTTGTTTGAGTAAATGAGAATGACCGAAAGGATAAGCGCAGATGCGACGGCGGTGTTGAGCAGGAATTTGATCTCTCGTTTACCCCACACCCTTGACGATGCAAGGACAGAGAAGATCGCAAACAGGACGAGCGCAAGATAGTATTTGACGGAGCTTGCGGTTATCGGATTTATGAGCAGTATAAAGAGCCAGTACAGCAGCAGCACAAACTGCCACTTCTCGGAGCGCAGCACATAGCGCCTTGCCGGAAACAGAAGGCACACCAGAATAAACAGGGGGCGGAATATCTGCGTAAGGTTGCCGCTGAGTGCCGGAATAAATCCCAAAATGAGCATGAAGATCCCGCACAGCACAAGGCATGGCGGAGTTATGCGATCCGACAAATATTCATTTTGAAGCCTTGGATCAGACATTTGTGTATTCCGTTCCTTCGTATATTTTTTGAAGCCCACTCGCCGTGGCGGATGCGTCGAAGCGCTGCTTTACGGCGGCGGCGCCGCTCATTGAGCGTTCGGGCGCAGAGAGCAGAGCCTTTGCCCAAACGCCGTCGTCTGCGCTCAGCGGCAGATACACCGCTCTGCCGTCGGCGTTCGTGTCCTGCGGCACAACGTCCGAGGCGACGCAGGCAAGACCGTTTGCCTGTGCCTCTATCATCGCCATGCCGAAGCCCTCGTAGCGTGACGGGAACAGGAAAACGTCCATCGCCTGATACATATTTTCAACGTCCCTGTGCGCCCCGGCAAAGACGACCCTGTCACCCAAGCCGAGCGCTTCGACGCTGCGGCGCACCTCGTCCTCGTTTTCGCCGTCGCCGACCAAAAGCAGGGCGGCGTTTTCCCGGTTTTTCGACAGCTCGGCGAACACGGAGAGTATCTTTTCGTGATTCTTCGCCGGGTTAAAATGCCCGACATGACCCACGACGAATTTGTCATCAAGCCCGTAGTCTGCACGGACTCTTTCACGCACCTCGGCATTGAATGCAAAGCGCTCGCAGTCGATGCCGTCCGGCATGACGAGCGTTCTGCCATCGCTCATGGAGCGCGCGCCGAACACATAGCGGCACGCCTTTTCGGAGCAGCCGAGCATCAGCGTGGCGTTTTTGCGGATGAGATGCCGCATCGCCGTGCGATACGCCCTCCGCAGAAGGGACGAGCCTTCGCCCGTGTCGGCGTTGTGGGCGTGGGCGATCCTGACGGGAACGCCGCAGCGTTTCGCCGTTTTCAGTACAAGCCCGGAGTAGAAAAACACATGGCTGTGCACGGCGTCGAAGGGGCCGTCCTCCGTGAGGACACGGCGCAGACCTTCGCACAGGCTGAGCTCCGGCGAAAAGTAAAATGTCCTGCCGCCGAGAGAGCGGGCCTCGCTGTCCGACATGGACTCCTGCCCTGAGGTGAGCGCAAAATCAAACTGCACCTTCGACCTGTCTATGCGGCGGTAGGCGTTCATCACGAAATTCGCCACGCCGCCGGAGTCGAGAGCCGCAAAAACGTGAAGAACTCTTTTAGGCTCCGACATCCCGTGCCTCCTTTGCAAATTCGCCGTAGAAGCTGCGGCGGCGTTCCGTGAGCTTTTCCCTATCGAAATCCTTTGCACGCTCAAAGTTTGCCTTTGCCGTTTCGCAAAGTCGGTCGGGCGTGAGGTCGGAGAGCATTTTCACTATTGCCCGAACGTCGCCCCGACCGAAAATCGCCGTCTCGCCTACAAGCTCCGGCATACCTCCCGTTTTGGAGACCAGACAGGGCAGACCCCGGCTCATCGCCTCGACGACCGCCCTCGGCAGACCCTCCTGAAGGCTCGGCTGTATGTAAACGTCCAGCCCGTCGAGCCATGCAAACATTTTGTCGTGCGGCAGACTGCCCTCAAAGATCACCTGATCGGAAACGCCGAGCCTTTCCGCAAGCTCACGCAATGCGGTGTTGTCGCCGCCGCCGGCGAGGTGATACTCAAAGCGGGTGTCGCCCTGCTCCCTGAGCATATGCAGAGCCTCGATCACAAAGCGCTGCCCCTTAAACGCAACGTTTACCGCAGCGCCGGTGCCGAGCTTTATCCTTTCGCCCATACCCGATATTTTGTCGAGCCTGCGGTGCAGCACCTCGTCGTCTGCGGGGATAAGCTCGACGTCGGATATTGCGGCGCTCCTGCCCTCGGTGGGGTATCTGCGCTGCAAAAACTCCTCCGTGACGTACACGGAAAAGGGAGCGTGCTTCATCGTGCGGCGCATCCGAAGGTAGCTGAACGGAGCAAGGAGCTTACCGAACAGACTGTGATTCCACAGGCTGTCCCACGGGCAGCCGACCGCCTCGACCAAAAACGGCTTTCCGATCCTGCGGCAGTATTTTGCCGCTATTGCGCCGCTGTAGGACGACATTCGTATGACGACCGCACGGTCGGGTGTGATGTTTTCCTCAACGGTCTTTTTTATCTGCCGCCGAAGCCTGAGACTCAAAAACGAGCGTATGCCCGAAAGCGTATTCGGAATAAAAACGACGCTTATGCGCTCCGAGCTTATGCGGTTCATCCTGCCGAGCGCCTCGGTGTCGTCGGGGCGAACATCCGCCCTGCGCATGATGAGGGTCAGCCTGTCGAAATGTTCAAGGTAGCGGTCAAAGACCTCCTGCGAAAAGGCGGAGCCGACGTAATAGTTGCCCTCCGAGTCCTGCGCCACCTTGTCGTCGTATACAAACAAAAGCTCCATAAGTTCCCCCGATCAGCGGTTTATGTACTCAACGGTGCGAGCAACGACCGCTTTTTTGTCAAAGAGCGCTTCCATGCGGCGGCGTCCCGCAAGACCCATGTCCCGTCGCTCCTCCGGCGTAAGCTGCGCAAAGCGGCGCAGAGAGATAAGCAGCGCCTCGGCGTTTCTGCTTTCGCAGAGGTAGCCGCTTACGCCGTCCTCGACCGCCTCCATGCAGCCGGGAATTGCACTTGTTATAAGCGGTCTGCCGGAGGACGCCGCCTCCAGCAGCACGTTTGACATACCCTCGTGGTACGAGGGCAGCACCACGCAGCCGGACATTGCGTAAAACGGTCTCATGTCCGACTGATAGCCGTGGTATTTGACGATGCCGGACTGCTCCAGCTCGTCCATGAGAGGCTTGTAGCTCTCCTCAAAGGAGCCGACGAAGTGGAACTCCACCCCGTCGCCGTACTCCTGCTTCATCTGCTTTGCGGCGTAAAACAGCTCGTCGACGCCCTTCTCGTGCATGACACGCCCCACGAACAAAAAGCGCAGCGGCGCATCCTGCGGATAGGCTGCGCAAGGGAAGTCGTCCAAGTTAACGCCGGCACCGTGCAGAACTGCGTCCCGACCCTGAGGTACGACGCCGGTGGCGACGAGATCGTCCCGATTTCCGACGTTTTCAAAGAACACGGTCTTTGCGCCGGCGAGGGCGGGTCTGTAGAGTGCCAGCACGAATTTTCGGAGCAGACCGCCGTTTTCGAGGGCGCTGCCGAGGCCCGTGATGTTCACGGCATACGGAACGTGCGCCATGCGGCAGGCAAGCCCGCCGTAGACGTTCGGCTTTACGGTGTAGGTCAAAACGAGGTCGGGCATTACCGCACGCAGTATCTTCCGATAGCGGCGGAAAAGCTTTGCGTCATGCACGGGGTTCATCCCACGACGGTCGACGGGCGTGTCGATAAAGCGGCAGCCGATCTGCACAAGCTCCGGAACAAAGCCGCCGTCCGGCAGGGAAATGTACACCTCGTTGCCTGCGATCAAAAGCTCCGCAAGCAGATCCTTGCGAAAGCGATACAGTCCGACGTCGTTGTTGGCAAGTATAAGGATACGTTTATTTGATTTTTCTTGCGGGGACTCCGACATATGTTCCGCTCTCCTTAATGTCCCGAATGACGACGGCGCCTGCACCGATGACGCAGCAGTCGCAGACGGATATGTTGTTGCTGACGGTCGCTCCGATGCCGACCCATGTATGACGCCCTATCGACACCGTTCCGCCAAGCTTTGCGCCGACGGAAATGTGGGCAAAATCACCGATGCGGTTATCGTGTTCCACGACCGCCGAGGTGTTTAAAATACAATGCTCGCCGATGCCGGCGGACGGATTTACGACGGCGTTTGCCATAACGACGCTGCCGACGCCTATCTGCGTATCAAGCTCGGAGACGACCGCAGAAGGGTGTATCGCCGTGTACCAGCGCACGCCGCAGAGCCGCTGCGCAAGCGCTTCACGAACCGAGGAGCTGCCGATCCCGATCACGAAAAAGGCGTCCGGGTATTTTGCGTAGTCCGAGACCTTGCCCAGCAGCGGAATGCCCGCAATTTCGGGCGGGAGCGCCTCGCCGTCGTCCAAAAAGCCGAGCGGCGTATCGCCGCTTCTGCGAACGATGTCCGCAATGACTTTTCCGTGACCTCCGGCGCCTATGATGATGACCTCTTTATTCATGCGTCACAGCCTCCGTTCCCGTGAATGCCTCCATTGTTGCAGAGCCTTCGGCGCTGATGCCCTCTCTGGCAAAAACGCAGTGAACGGTCATAAATACGATCTTCACGTCGAGCGCAAAGCTCAGGTGGTCCACATAGTCCGTGTCGTAAGCAAAGCGCTCCTCCCACGAGGTGAGGTTACGTCCGTGTACCTGCGCCCAGCCGGTGAGACCGGGACGCACCTCGTGACGGCGGCGCTGCTCGTCGTTGTACAGCGGTAGGTATTTCACCAGCAGCGGGCGGGGTCCTATAATGCTCATGTTGCCGATGAGGATATCCCACAGCTCCGGCAGCTCGTCGAGACTCGTCGAGCGCAGAAAGCGGCCGAAGCGTGTAAGGCGCATTTCGTCCGGCAGCAGCTCGCCCTTGTCGTCCGTCTCATCGGTCATGCTGCGGAACTTGTGGAGCATAAAGACCTTCTCGTCCTTGCCGGGGCGGGGCTGCTTGAAGATCACGGGGCTGCCGAGCTTTATGCGCACCAGCAGAGCGACAACGGCAAACAGCCAGCAAAACAGGATGATAGCCGCCAAAGAGCAAAGGATGTCAAGCACACGCTTTATGTACTTTTCGTAAAAGCTTACTTTCCTCTCCATAATGCACCTTTTTAATACAATAATTCATTTTATTATAATACGGTACGACGTATTAGTCAAACAAACAATACGGTTTTTGCGGAAGAAAACGGAAAACGGTGTTTCCCATTGGGAAACACCGTTTTCCGAAACAGCGGGCTTTCGCCGCACTCTTTATTCGTCAAGAATTACTCTTCGCCGTTCTTGATGGCCTTAACGGGGCAGTTCTCTGCGCAGGTGCCGCAGGAAACGCACTTTTCGGGATCGATCTCGAACTTGCCGTCTCCCTCAAAAACAGCCTCTGCGGGGCAGTTTTCCTTGCAGGTGCCGCAGGAAACGCAATCATTACCGATAACAAATGCCATGGTGTAACCTCCCTATAATGTACTGAAAATATGTATTTTACATATCTGACAGAAGCATTGTAACATATCTTTTGAAAATTTCAAATCCAAGTTTTTGTGTAGGGATTAAACAACAAAAACCGACAGCAATTTGCTGTCGGTTTTTGAATGCTTACAGCTTATTTCATGGAAATCGCACCGACGGGGCAGCGGCGCTCGCACATTCCGCAGGCGTTGCAGTCGTCGGGTCTTGCCAAAACGGAAGAGTGGTGGACATCGCCGGGCTGCTCCGGGGGAGTGATCTCCAGAGCGTAGGCGGGGCAGTCCTCGACGCAGAGCGAGCAGCCGTTGCAGAGCTTTGCGTCAATGACGGGCTTCTTCCAATTTTCCTTGGGGGTGTACTTGGTGGGTCTGTCGAACTGGTCGCGGATACTCTCGTATTCGCAGACGTTGCAGCAGGCGCCGCAGTCGATGCAGCGGTTGGGGTCGATCTCGTGCATCTCCTTCATCTCGCCGGTGATCGCTCTTACGGGACAGATCTCTGCGCAGTCGTCGCAGCCCTTGCATTTATCGGTTATTTTATGTGACATTTCTTGACCTCCTGCATTATTGCGATCTTAACGCAAGGCGTTACGACGCACCCTTTTTGATTTTGAGCTTTGCCAAAGCCGCCTGTGTAGGGACACCGTTTTTGTCCCAGCCTCTTGCGGAGTAGTATTCCTTCTTCAGCTTTCCGATGACGGAGTCGTCCTCACCCTCGGCCGTCTGCTCCTTCTCGGCGACGCCGAAAAGTGCGTCGAGGGAGCGCTCAAGCGTGCAGCCTCTCATGCCGCTGCGTATGTACTTGCCGGGGGTCATGCTCATGCCGACGGTGTACTTCATCGCACGGTCGTGATGGAATGCGGAAACGGGGAAGAACGCAAGCTCCGGGAGCTTGTTCAGTATTCCGATGATCGGTGCAAACTGGGAAAGCAGCTTTCCGAACGCCGCAGCGGACTTGCCGCCGTCGGTAAAGATCGCACCGGGCAGAGCGGCATAGCCGGTAAAGACGCACTGACCGCTGGCGGAGATCGTCTCAAAAATGCTCTGCATCAGCACGGTGAGGTTTGCCTGAAGCTTGGGGGAGAACGCCGAGGCGTTTACTCCGAGGCTTTCGAGGAACGCCATGCAGCCGCCGAGGTTTCCGGCGGAGTAGCTCAGCTCACGGCTTATTGCGGTGCAGGGTTCGTATGCCGCAAGTGCGGAAGCGTCGCTGCAGCAGTCGCCGCCGTACTTCTTGCTCAGCGCCTCGCAGCCTTCGGCAAGCTCTGCGCCTGCACCCTTGCGGAGAGCGATGTCCTCCCACAGGGCGGAAACGGCAGCTTCGTCGGAGGAAAGGTCGTTTTTCCAAACGCCCTTTTCGTGTGCGTCTATCGCCCATGCAAGGGTCTCGGCGGCGAAGACCGCATCCAGACCCAGCTCGTCAAGCTCACGGTTCCATTTGAGTATGGTGTCATTAGAGCCGCTCAGACGGGACAGCGCCTTGTATTCGGGGTTTCTCACGATGCCGCCGGATACGGGAACGGCACGCTCGCACTTCACGGGGCAGCCGATGCAGCCGACGTTCGTTACGCCGCCTTCGCCGACGGTGCAGCCTTCGGACTCACCGGAGCCGAGGAGCTTCTTATCCTGCATTCCGCCGACGATCGCCGGGGAACCCAGCTTGGGCAGAATGTCGCCCGTGAGCGGATGCTCTCTCAAGTGGCTTATCCACTTGCGGTTCCACGCAAGATCCTTCTTGGGATTTGCGACGGTAAAGGCATGGTTGCCCGCAGCGGCGATCGCCTTGAGGTTCTTTGCACCGAACACGGCGCCGAGACCGTCGGAGCAGCCTATGCGCTCCTGACCGAAAATGCCGGAGTGAGACACGAGGTTTTCGCCCGCAGGTCCGATGACCATGATGCCGCACTTGACACGGCAGCCGTAGTCACGGTCGAGAATGTCCTGAACGCTCTGCTGAGCGTCGGAAATGCGCTGACCCCAGATCCCCTGAGCGTCGGCATCGTGCAGCACGAAGCCGTCGTTGTAGATCTCAAGCCAAGAGTGACCGGAGCATTTTCCGGTAAGCACGAGGGCGTCGAAGCCGGCTCTCTTGAGGTGATAGCCGAAGTTGCCGCCGCAGCTCTCCGAGGCGATAAGCCCCGTGACGGGGGAGATCGTGCTTATGTTGAATCTGCATGCACTGGGTACACCGCTGCCGGTGAGGGGTCCCGTTGAGATAACGACGATGTTATCGGACGAGAGCGCCTCCTCCTTGCCGGTGAGGTTGTCAAGCAGAATTTTTGCGGCCATGACCTTGCCGCCGATGTACAGTTCCCTGTCTTTGTCGCTCCACGGATAGTCTTCAAATTTGCCGGTGCTGAGGTCAAACTTTGCGACTCTGCCCATGTAGCCTGAGTACTTACTCATTGGACCATTCCTTTCTCCCTGTTCCCGCTTTTGAAGGGTGCAAAATAAATATGATTTTTTCGGACACCGTGTCCGAAGCAATATATACTGTACAATTTCTCTACCTAAGAATAGCACAGTTTGTCTGCATTTACAACAAGTTTGTTAAATAATTCATTTGTCAGATTTTTCGTTTTGTATAGGAAAACACAGTGTTTTTCGGCATTTTTTGAATTTTGTCAAAAGAGTTGACAAGGCGGAGAAGGAGACCTATAATAAGCAACATAGATTGCGCAACATATGTTGCTTAAAAGGAGTGAGACCGTGCCGCCGAAATTCAAGTTTACCGAGGACGAGATAGTGTCGGAAGCGCTGGAGCTTGTGCGTACACGGGGCGCAAAGGCGCTGACGGCGAGAGCGCTTGCCGAGCGTCTGGGCTGTTCCGCAAAGCCGATCTTCGGGCTGTTTAAAAATATGGAGGAGCTTCAGCTTCGGGTGCTGTGCGCCGCCGACGGGCTGTACGAGCGCCGCATAAGCGAGGCGATGCACCGGGGCGAGTACCCGCCTTACAAGGCGAGCGGAATGGAGTACATTCGCTTTGCCGCCGAGGAGCCGGAGCTTTTCCGGCTGCTGTTTATGCGTGACCGCCGGGGCGAGCCGCCGCAGGAGCATGGGCTTTCGCCGGAGCTTCTGACTGCGATATGCGCCGCCACGGGGCTGGAGCCTTCGGAGGCGGAGCGCTTTCATCTTGAGATGTGGATATTCGTCCACGGCATCGCCGTCATGGTGGCGACGGGCTATTTGGAATGGGACATGGACTTTGTAAGCGATGCGCTGACGCATATGTACGGCGCAATGCTTGCGGACAAAAGAGGTGTGAAAAATGGAAGCGATAAGAATTGAAAAGCTGACGAAGCGCTACGGAACTCTGACCGCCGTGTCGGAGCTTGAGCTGAGCATTCACGGCGGCGAGACCTTCGGACTTCTGGGCGTGAACGGCGCCGGCAAGACCACTACGGTGAAGATGCTGTCCTGCCTTACAAGACCCGATTCGGGCGACGCCTACCTGAACGGCAAAAGCATCGTGAGCGAGAGCGCCGAGGTGAAAAGCATCATCGGCGTATCGCCGCAGGAGACTGCGGTGGCGCCGAATCTGAGCGTTCGGGAGAACCTCGAATTCATGTGCGGAGTGTTCGGCTTTTCAAAGGATAAGACAAGAAGCAAGACCGAGGAGCTGATAGTGAGCTTTGACCTCGGCTCCGTTGCGGACAGGAAGGCGGGCAAGCTTTCCGGTGGCTGGCAGCGTCGGCTGAGCATTGCGCTTGCACTCGTGGGAGAGCCGGAGATACTGTTTCTCGACGAGCCGACGCTGGGGCTTGACGTCATCGCACGAAGCGAGCTTCACGACTTCATCCGCAGTCTGCCGGAGGAGGTCACCGTGGTGCTGACGACGCACTACATGGAGGAGGCGGAGGCGCTTTGCGACCGCATCGGCATAATGAAGGAGGGCAGGCTCATCGCCCTCGGTACCGTGCCTGAGCTGTGCGCACTTGCAGGGAAGGACGGCTTTGAGGCGGCGTTCGTGGCGCTCGTAAAGGGGGAAAAGCAATGAGAATGCTGGCGTTTTCAAACAGGAACCTTAAAGAGATAGTGCGTGATCCGCTGACCGTCGCATTCAGTCTCGGCTTTCCACTCGTGCTGCTTCTGCTGCTGAGCGCAATACAGGCGAACATCCCCGTGCCGATGTTCGAGATAGAGACCCTTGCGCCGGGTATGTGCATCTTCGGACTGACGTTTATGACGCTGTTTTCGGCGACGCTCATCGCCCGTGACCGTGAGACCTCGTTTCTGCGCAGACTGTACACGACCCCCATGCGGGCGGGTGATTTTATCTGCGGCTATATGCTGCCGATAATTCCCATATCCGTCGGGCAGAGCGCCGTGTGCTACGCCGCTGCCTTTGCGCTCGGATTAAAACCGGACCTCGGCGTTTTGTGGTCGCTTCTGAGCATCGTTCCCGTGTCGCTGTTTTTCATTGCACTGGGACTTTTATGCGGCAGCCTGCTCACCGTAAAGCAGGTCGGAGGCATATGCGGTGCGCTGCTCACGAACCTTGCAGCGTGGCTCTCCGGCATATGGTTTGACCTTGAGCTTGTCGGCGGTGCGTTCCGTGACATCGCCTATGCGCTGCCCTTTGTACACGCCGTCGAGCTTGAGCGGGGACTCGTCTCCGGCAGCGGTACGGAGGCCCTTCTGCACGTCGGCGTGCTTGCGGGCTACACCGTGCTTGCGATAGCCTTGGCGGTCGCCGCCTTCCTGCGGAAGATGCACAGAGAGTAAAAGAATTTGCATTGCGTCCGCCGAGGATATATAATGTGTAAAAAACCGGCGGAGGTAAAGCCATGAACAAAATTGCGGTGTTCGACCTTGACGGTACGCTGCTCGATACGCTGGACGATCTGAGAGCCTCGGTTAATCACGCTCTGCTTGCGGGCGGAATGCCGCCCCGAAGCCGTGAGGAGGTGCGGAGCTTCGTCGGAAACGGCATCGCAAAGCTCATAGAGCGCTCGCTGCCGCAGGGCGTTTCGCCCGAAACGGTGGCGGAGACGCTGAGCCTCTTCAAGGCGCACTATGCGGAAAACTGCTGCAACGGGACAAGACCCTACGACGGTATGCCGGAGCTGCTGCGTGAGCTTAAAGCGCAGGGCTTTACGCTTGCCGTGGTGTCGAATAAGGCGGACTCTCTGTCGAAAAAGCTCATGGAGAGATTTTATCCCGGCATCTTTACCGAGGTGCGGGGCGAGCTGCCGGAGGTCAGAAAGAAGCCGGCGCCCGATCCGCTGCTGCTCTGCTGTCAGGACATCGGCGCTCCCGTCGGGGAGACGGTGTACGTCGGCGATATGGAGATAGACCTCCAAACGGCGCTCTCTGCGGGAACCCGCTGCGTCCTCGTGTCGTGGGGCTTTCGCAGCGCAAAGGAGCTGGAAAAATTAAACGCTCCCGTCGCCCACACCCCCGCAGAGCTTGGACAAATATTGATTAAGCTGTAAATTTTCGCCGAGACTTGCCGAAAGCGTGACGATGTGCTAAAATATACAAAGCATTTTATTATCATAGCATTTCACGAGGTCAGACAATGAAAAACGGCAAAGACTTGGTGCAGGCGATCGCCTGTGCGGGCGTGGGGTATGCACTCGGAAACATCAACCCTGCGTATCTAATCAGCACTTATCACGGCTACGATGTCCGCCAGATGGGTTCGGGCAACGCAGGCGGCACAAACATAATGATGCTCGAAGGCAAGCTTGCGGGCATATCCGTCATGGCGTTCGACATCGGCAAGGCGACGCTTTCCGTAAAGCTGTGCCAAAAGGCGTTCCCCCGCTTCAAATCGTCGGGCGAGACGGCGGGAGCCGCCTGCATACTGGGGCATATGTTCCCGGCGGCGATGGGATTTCGGGGCGGCAAGGGTCTTGCCTGTCTCGGCGGCACCATAATCGCCTTCGGCTTTAAGGACTTTGCGGTTTCGCTCGGCGTTGCGGTAAGCGTACTGCTCACGACGAGGTACCTCTGCTTTGTCCCCATATGCACCTCCGCATTTTATTCGCTGTATCACGGCATAAAGAGCGGCAACTGGCAGGGCGCAAAGATACTCGGCTCCGTCGTGCCGCCGATCATAATAAAGCACCTCGGCAATATTAAGCGCATTTTCGAGGGCAAGGAGTTCCGTGTGGACTACCTGTGGGATGCGGTCGGTGAGCTTGAACGCACCGGGCTTAAAGAAGCTGCGGAGGAGACGCTGAGCAAGATCCGCAGTCTCAAGGAAGCGCCGAATATGTCCGACCCCTCCGAGTGGGACACCCCCGACCTACCCGACAAAACCGAGGACGAAAAAGACGACGACAAAAATCATTGAGAATATAATCGAAAATAACGGTAAAAATAACGGATACCAAAACGGTATCCGTTATTTCTTTTTTATGGTTCGTTTAATGGAGGCTTCATATGAAAATGACAAACGACGAATACAAGGACTACTCCGAGCGGCATATGCCGTCGTCGCCGCTGCTGCCGGATATGCTCAAGGCGTTTGCCGTCGGCGGGCTTATCTGCTGCATCGGTCAGCTTATTGGCGACCTGTACCTCGATGCGGGACTCGGTAAGACCGCCGCCGCAACCGCCGCCTCCGTGACGCTCGTGTTCATCGGAGCTCTGCTCACAGGGCTTGGGGTCTATGACCGCATCGCCGTCTTTGCCGGAGGCGGCAGTCTGGTGCCGATAACCGGCTTTGCAAACTCGGTCGTCGCCCCGGCGCTTGAGTTTAAGACCGAGGGACTTGTCACCGGTACGGCGGCAAAGATGTTCGTGATCGCAGGACCCGTCATCGTCTACGGCGTCGGCGCAAGCGTGGTTTACGGCGTTCTGCTGTGTCTGTTCGGAGGTTAATATGAAAAAGAAGAAAAAAGAGCGAGAGCAAAGCAGCGCCCCGGTCGAAACGGGACACGACTACAGAGCAAAGGAAAAGACCCCGAAGGGCAGCGCATCAGCCCCCGACGGAGTTTCCGGTTATTTTTAAGCTGACGGAAGCCGAAAACGCCCCAAACGGGGCGTTTTCGTTTTGCCCGCCTTAGTCGGTTTAGGGCGGGTACTATTCAAAAGAGAGAGTATGGAAACACACTTAAAATAAAACGACAGTTTGTAAAAACTTGTCTTGTTTTATCCTTGATAATAATATATACTAAGTCCGTACAGAAAACAAGCGAATATATATCATGTTAAATATGATTTTTAAGAATGGATAAAAACTATGGCGGTACATAAATATTCGGCATTTTTGAAGGTTATCGAGCTTGGGAGCATATCTAAGGCGGCGGACGAGCTGGGCTACACGCAATCGGCAGTGAGCCGCATGATCGCCGATCTCGAAAACGAGTGGGGGCTTATGCTTCTAAAGCGCAGCAGGGCGGGGCTTGCTCTGTCGTCCGACGGCATCGAGATGCTGCCATATGTCCGTGCGCTCTGCGAAAAATACAGGGAGATGCAGGATCAGGCGAACGCCATACACGGGCTTGAGACGGGCTTTATCCGTATCGGCTCCTGCTCCAGCGTTTCGACCCAGTGGCTGCCGAAGATACTCAAGGAGTTTGAAAAGCTCTACCCGCACATCGACTTCAGGCTGGAGAACATGGAATACTCCGACACGGAGGACGCTCTGCTCGCCGGGGAGATCGACTGCGGTTTTATAACCGCCCCCTGTTCGCCGGAGCTGGATTTCAGCTTTCTGCACCGTGACCGCATCCTTGCCGTTCTGCCGCCGGAGCATGAGCTTGCCGCCGCCGAAAAGTACCCCTTGGAGCGGCTCAGCACGGAGCGCTTTATAAAGCTGCGTGACGAGGCGAACAGTGAGGTCAAGGAGTTTGCGATGCTCATAGCGCTGCTCAAAGCACCGCTGAACACCTTCTGCGACGTCAACGACGACTACTCGATAATGGCGATGGTCGAAAGCGGGCTCGGCGTGAGCGTGCTGACGGAGCTTGTCACGGAGAGAATGCCGTTTAATATCGTACTCAAGGAGTTCGATGTGCCGCAGCACCGTGACATCGGCATTGCCGTGCGTCGTGGTCTGCGCCCGTCTCCTGCGACGGAGCGCTTCGTGCAGGTCGTAAAGGACTGCTTTAAGGACGGGAAATTTGTGATATAAGCATCGGTAAAACCGATTTTTGCCCTGCGTTTTGCGACGCAGGGCATTTTTCATACCAACGGTAGAGAAAATAATATTCCGCCGGTATCGGCGGTGTGTTCACAAACCGCCTGCGCCCTGATATAATACGGGCATAAGTGGAATTTATGTGCGCTGCAAGTTTTGAAAAATCTCTCCCTCAGTCAGCTACGCTGACAGCTCCCTCGGAAGTGTAGAGCCATGAACTGGAGCGTGTTTCGCTGCGGCAAAATGACCGCCGCACTCATGCCTATACGCTTCCGAAGGAGGCGGCAAAACCGTCAGTGTTTGACGGAGGGAGAGAAAGCGTAGGATGAGGGACGCAGCGGCATCGCACGCATCCCGACGGAAAACGGGAGCTTGCAGCCGAATAAAAAGGAGTGAGCGTTATGGAAATAAGTCTTGCGGAAAATATTCGCAGGTTCAGACGGGAGCGGCGTCTTACGCAGGAGCAGCTTGCGGAAACGCTGGGCGTGACCGCCGGAGCGGTGTACAAATGGGAGGCAGCGCTGTCGCTGCCGGAGATAACGACGCTAACGGAGCTTGCCGACTTTTTCGACTGCTCCGTCGATGTGCTGCTCGGCTACGGGGTAAAGGACAACCGCATCGACGCAACGGTCAAAAGACTGCGTCGCTGCCGCATTGAAAAGGACGAAGCGGGGCTTTCCGAGTGCGAAAAAGCGCTCAAAAAGTACCCGAACAGCTTTGAGGTCGTTTACGCCTCGGCGCAGCTTTACTGCCGCTTCGGTGTGTCGCAGGGGGATAAGGCGAAGCTTGAGAGGGCGCTCGAAGTGCTTTCCGACGCCGTTTTGCTGCTGCCGCAGAACACCGACCCGAAGATCGGCGAAAGCACGCTGTACGGTGAGATGGCGCAGATACTTTTGGGACTTGGGCGTGCGGACGAGGCGGTGGAGCTGCTGCGCAAAAACAACGTCGGCGGCACATACAACGCCCGCATCGGCTTTGCGCTTGCGGCCAACTGCGAGCGCCCGAAGGATGCAAGACCCTACCTTTCCGATGCGCTTCTCGGAAGTATCGTTGAGCTTGTACACATCGTGATGGGCTATGTAAACGTCAACCTTGAGGAAAACGACTACGCCGCCGCAGAGAACGTCATCACATGGGGAACGGAGCTTTTTTCGGGGCTGAAAAGCGGCGGCGGAAGCTGCTTTTTAGACAAGATGAACGCCGTGCTTTTCGTCTGCCTTGCGTATTCGCACCTAAAGCTCGGCTTGATGAGCACCGCACGGGGCGACCTTCTCCGTGCAAAGGAGCTTTCGGAGCGCTTTGACGCAGCGCCCGATTACAGCGTCCGTGCGCTGCGCTTTATCGGCGGCAGCGAGGAGGCCGGAGTCTACGACGACTTGGGTGAGACAGCGATGGAGAGCGTCGAAAGAACGCTTGAGGCGATGGAGAGCGAGGAGCTTTCCGCAATGTGGAAGGAGCTGAGCGCCGATGGAAAGTAGAGCGCTCGAAAGAGAGCTTGTTTCCCGCTTTTACAGGGGAAACGGCTTAAACCTCGGCATTACGGCCGTGGCTGCGCTGGCGGGCGGAACGCTGAATATTGCGGTGTCGTGGCTCATGCAGCAGCTTATCGACACGGCGTCGGGAGTGAGCGGAGCTTACCCGCTTGAGGAGCTTGCGTTCCTGACGGGGGTTTTCATACTCGTTTGCTTTGCGTCGTTCATGCTCAAATATGCGTCGGAGCCGCGGTTCATCGAAAAGGCGCTGCGGCAGTACAAGGACTTTGCGTTTAAGAAGCTCACGGAGAAAAACATCTCCTCGTTTAAGGACGAGAGTACGGCGGCGTATCTCTCGGCTATGACCAATGACGTCGGCAGCATCGAGGCGGACTACCTCGGCAGGCAGCTTGAGCTTATCACGAAAACGACCGCATTCTTCGGCTCGCTTGCGCTCATGCTGTGCTACTCCCCGACGCTCACGCTCGTCGCCGCTGCGGTGACGGCTCTGCCGCTTGCGGCGTCGCTCCTCACCGGCAGCAGGCTCACGGCGGCGGAGCGGCGTGTGTCCGACCGCAGCGCCGACTTCACCGCAGCGCTGTCCGACTGCCTCGGCGGGTTTACCGTGGTCAAGACCTTCAAGGCGGAAAAGGAGATATTCGCTCTGTTTGCAGAGAACAACCGATCGCTTGAGCATGAGAAGTTCGGCAGACGCCGCCTGCGGGTGCTGGTGGGTATGTTCGGCGCCGTGACGGGCATCACGGCACAGCTCATGGTGTTCTTGGTCGGTGCATACCTTGCGCTCAGCGGCAAGGGTATCACGGCGGGAACCGTCATTATGTTCGTGAACCTTATGAATATGCTGATAGATACGGTTGCAGAGCTTCCCGCAATTTTAGGCTCACGGAAGGCAGCAAAGGGGCTTATAGCAAAGCTTGCGGCGGCGCTCCGTGAGGGAGAAAGCGTCGGCGGGGAAGTGCATCACGAAAGACTTGAGGAGGGCATTTGTCTTGAGGACGTCCGCTTTAGCTACGACGGTGAAAACGAGGTGCTGCACGGCGTGACGGCAAAGCTCAGGGCGGGCGGCTCATACGCCGTCGTGGGTGCGAGCGGGAGCGGCAAATCGACGCTTTTAAAGCTCCTCACGGCGGAAAATTCGGACTATAGCGGGCATATACGGCTTGACGGAACGGAACTGAGCGAGCTTGCGCCGGAGTCGCTGTACGAGATGATGTCGGTCATTCAGCAGAACGTTTTTGTGTTCAACGCCTCGATCACGGACAATATAACGATGTTTCGCAGCTTCCCCGAAGACGAGTTACGTTCGGCGCTGAGGTGCGCACACCTCGATGAGCTTATCGCAAAGCGTGGCGGGGACTGCCTTTGCGGGGAAAACGGCAAGGAGCTTTCCGGCGGCGAGAAGCAGCGCATCTCGATCGCAAGGAGCCTGCTCAAGCGCTCGTCGGTGCTTTTGGCGGACGAGGCGACGGCGGCGCTCGACGCACAGACGGCGCACAGGGTCACGAGCGATATTCTTGACCTTGACGGCATTACCCGCATCGTAGTGACGCACTCCTTGGAGGAGTCGCTCCTGCGGCGCTTTGACGGGATCGTCGTCATGCGTGACGGCAGGATCGAGGAGCTTGGAAGCTTCACGGAGCTTATGGAAAAGAGAGGCTACTTCCGAGCGCTGTATACGGTCTCCGAATAAAACGGCAAGAGATGCAGATCTCTTGCCGTTTAGCTATTTCAGCCGAAGAAGTGGGAGTGCAGGATGCGAAGGGCGGGCAGAAGCTCTGCTTCCGAGGTAAAGACCGCCGCCTCGCCCGGCTCAAAGTTTGCCGGAACGGAGGATATGTCCGCATCCGCCAGCACGGAGAGCATCTCCGCCAAGGAGTCGAAGCCCACCTCGCTTCCGACGAGCGTTATCTTGTTCTGCGTCTTATCCCTCGTTATGCCGCAAAAGGGCGGAGCGGGGGTGTCGGCGCTCATGAGCGTTCCCTCGGACTCGCAGAAGCTTGAGAGCATGAGCATCGGCACACGCCGCAGCATGGCGATCTCCACCGCCTTTTCGTGCAGCACCTGCGAACCGCTGCGGCTCAGGCGCAGCATGGAGAGGTAGTCTATCCGGTAGAGCTTTTTTGCGTTTGGGACGAGACGGGGATCGGCGGTGTAGATCCCATCCACGTCGGAATATATCTCGCACCTGTCGGCGTTGAGCGCAGCCGCCAGCGCTGCGGCGCTGGTGTCGGAGCCGCCCCTGCCGAGCGTCGTTATGTCGTCGCCGCCGCTTATCCCCTGAAAGCCTGCGACCGCAACAACTCTGCCGCAGGCGATCTCACGACGTATCCTGCATGTGTCGATGTCCTCGATGCGGGCGTCGCCGAAAACCGAATCGGTGCGTATGCCTGCCTGCCGTCCGGAAAGCGAGATCGCCGGTATCCCCATGCTCTCAAGCTGCATGGACATGAGCGCCACGCTTTTAAGCTCCCCCGTGGAGAGCAAAACGTCCATCTCACGCTTTGGCGGCGACGAGCTCAACTCCTTCGCCCCGGAAATCATCATATCCGTTGAGCCGCCTCCGGCAGACAGTACTGCGACCGGCGTATGTCCGGCGCTCAGAGTGCGGGCGATAATGTCTGCCGCCGCTCTGATCCTTTCGGCGTTTGCAAGCGAGCTGCCGCCGAATTTCTGTACTATCAGCATTGTTTTCCTCCAAATTAAAAATGAAGCAGACCTTGGTCTGCTTCATTATATTCGGATGGGTCTTATCCCGCCATTATATCGACGTTTACAACTCCGGGAACGCTGCGGAGATTTGCCAGCAGCTCGTCGGAGCTGACGATGAGGTTTTCCGCCGTGACGGACACGGTGACGAGAGCGACGCCGTTTGCGGGAATGCTCTGATTTATCGTGAGAATATTCGCCCTCGATTCGGTAAAAATAGAAAGCACGGAGGTAAGCATACCGGGCTTGTCGTGCAGCATGACGTGGAAGGTCATGATAGAGTCGCGGCGCAGGTCACGGAAGGGCGCTATCGCATCCTTGTACTTATAAAAGGCGCTGCGGCTGAGACCGGCCCTCTCCACCGCC
Organism: Clostridiales bacterium; assembly: GCA_004556755.1. Classification (GTDB taxonomy): domain Bacteria; phylum Bacillota; class Clostridia; order Oscillospirales; family Oscillospiraceae; genus F23-B02. The sequence continues at coordinate 105,952 of SFFW01000006.1, forward strand.
TCGGCGACCGTGCGTGCTTCTCCGGTTTCGAGAAGCGACTTCGCCTCCGTCACCTTTACAAAGACCTCCGGCAGAGCGCTCGCTTCCACGAGATAATATTTCGGCTTCAAGGGGTTCATTGGCGCATATCCTCCGTTCAGTCCGCCGCAGACGGGCGAATGTGTTCTACATGCGGATTCTATCATACAAATTGCGGATTAGCAAGAGCCGCAGCAAATTTTCGGGAGGTATTTTCGTGCTTTGGGGAATAGTTTTTAGCATAGTTGCGGGAATGACGATGAGCGTTCAGGGCGTTATGAATACCCGCCTCGGCGAGGGCATCGGCAACACGGAGGCGAACGTGTTTGTTCAGGGTACTGCCTTCCTGCTTGCGGCGGCGGTGCTGCTGTTTCACCGTGACGGAAGCTTCACCGAGCTTGGGCAGGTGAATAAGCTCTACTGGCTTGGCGGCGTTTTGGGCATCGTCATAACGCTGACCGTCATGCTCGGCATAAAGAGCCTCGGCACGACGGTGGCGATATCGGTCATACTCATATCGCAGCTTCTGGTGGCGGCGCTCATCGACGCATTCGGGTTTATGGGGAGCGAAAAGCTCGCCTTTTCGTGGACGAAATATGCGGGGCTTGCGCTGATGATAGGCGGTATGCTCCTGTTCCGCTATATGCCGAAGGCTTAAAGAAATCTCTCCCTCAGTCGGCTTACGCCGATAGCTCCCTCGGAAGTGCAGAGCCATGAGAAGGAGCGTGTTTTGCTTGCTCGCTTAAAACGGCCAGGAGGGGAGCCAGCGCAGGAGGGCGCTTGCGGTCTCGGCGTTTATGAGCTTTCCCGACAGCACGGGATAGAACATGAGAAACAGTCCGAGGCACAGCCCGGTAAAGCCGTAAAGCTTTATGCGCCAGTGCTTCGTGCAGGTCTGCATGAGCGCAAATATGCGGCAGAGCGCAAGCGTCAGAAAGACCGCCGAGGGGAAGTAGTGATACTCAAAGGTGATGCGTGAGATAAACACCCACGGCAGAAGCTGCGCAAGGTAGCCGATGAGTATAAAGCCCGCAGCTTTGTCACGGCGAAACAGCGCAAGCCACAGCATGACGCACATCGCCGCAAGCCCGCCCCAGCACAGCAGGGGATTTAAAAACGCACCGAAGGAGGAGCGGCTGCCGTCGCTGTAATATTGCAGATAGTAGAGTATGGGGCGCTCGTCTATGAGCCACTGGTACCAGCGTGAGGCGTAGGGGTGTTCGCTGTGAACGCCGGAGTGGTAGGTGAACATGAATTCCTGATTGCCGCAAACGAGGTCGAAATACTCACGCTTAAAGAACATTCCGGGTCCATGAAGTCCTATCGCCTGCCCGTAGGGGAAGTAGCTCAGATAGTAGATGACAGCGGGGATGAGGACGAAAAACACGAGGCAGAACAGGCAGTTTTTCAGAAACGCCTTAAGCTCGAAGCGGCGTATGCGGTATATGAGCCATATGACCGCAAGCCCCGCACCGGCGTAGAAGCAGGTCCACTTGCAGGCGATGCCGATGCCGAAGGCAACGCCCGAAAGCGCAAGGTATCTGAGCCTGCCGCCGCTTATATACAGGTACATGAACAGGTACATAAGCAGGATGAAAAACACGGCGTAGCTGTCTATCGTCGCAATGCGGGTCTGCGTGAAATGCATGAAGTCGAAGGCGAATATCGCAGTGCCGCAGGCGGGAACGGACACGCCGCCGAACATCTTCTTCAGAAGAACGTAGAGCAGCGGCAGCATCAAAACGCCGATAAGCGTGCCGGAAAAGCGCCAGCCGAAAGGGGTCATGCCGAAAAGCTCGATGCCGCCTGCGATGATGAGCTTGCCCAGCGGCGGGTGCGAGACCTCGTAGGGGTAGACGCCCTCGATATGCTCGTATGCGGTGCGGGCGTGGTATATCTCGTCAAAGTAGCTGCTGTTTAAGTAGTTCGGATATTCGGGGACGGTGGCCTGCTCGTCGAAAAGCTTGCCTCCGCCCGTGACGGGGATGAGCCTGCCGTCCGGCGTGCGCAGCGCAAGCTCGCCGAGCCACGGCGAGCCGTGGGCGATGATGCGGATACTCCGGGGCTTATCGGAAACGCCGGAGTACAGCTCGGCGTTTTTCCATTTCAGCAGGGCGGCGTAGTTCTGATCGAGCAGCGCCGCATCGTAAAAGCTCTCGCCGTCGTCGGAATACTGGAGCGTGTAGCTTCCGGTGCCGATGCCGGTGTAGTACATGACCGAGGACACGCTCTCGTCACCCGACAGCGTGACGGTGAGGCTCTCGCCGTCGGAAAAACGGTGAAAGCTTTGCGGCGCTTCGGTCGAGCCGAGATTATAAAAGGCGACGAATGCGTATACAATTACAATAAGACCGAGGGCGAAAAAATCCCTTGTGCCGTACTCATAGCCCGATTTGGGGATGCGGTCCAAGGGGCAGCGCCGCAGCGACGGCATTCCTATAAAAAACAGGACGAGGAGCAGTATCGCAGCGACGGGGAAAAACCAAGTGACGGGATTCAAAATGCCGTACCTCCGTTAAGGTAGTCTGCTAAGCAGACGGGAGAAAATCCGCCCGTCAAAACCGACAGGGGTTCGACTCCCTTATGCTTAAATTATATCCGCTTTGAAGTTAAACGCAACAAAATTTTTAATAATATAGGAGTATTTGACTTGACATAACTTCCGGCAGGGGATAAAATAAATCGGATAACAAGCGGAAACCGGGGGAGGTTTCCGATGTTAGGGTTCAATTTTCCGGACAGATACGCTTGATGGTCTGTCTTGACTTAGATGCAAAAAACATCATTAAACCACCGCAAAATTCTTAAAGAATGGAGGTGTGTTTACTTTCTATGGATTTATGGTTAGCAATTGTACTGATCGTTGTTGCTTTTGCGGGCGCATTCGTGTTGGGCGTCACCTACCGCAAAAAGGTTGCGGAGAGGGAGATAGTCAGCGCCGAGGAAGAAGCAAAGCGGATAATCAACGAAGCCATTAAGAGCGCCGAGAGCAAGAAACGTGAGGCTCTCGTCGAAGCAAAGGAAGAAATACACAAAAACCGCTCGGAGTATGAGCGGGAAGAAAAGGCACGTCGTGCCGACCTGCAGAAGCAGGAGCGAAGACTTCAGCAGAAGGAAGAAAACCTCGACAGAAAGACCGACGCACTCGAACGCAAGACCGAGACTTTGAATCATAAAATTGCGGCTGCCGAGGCTCAGCAGGAGGAAATTGCACTTATCAAGAAGAGCCAGCTCGAAATGCTGGAGAAGGTTTCCGGCTACACGGTAGAGGAAGCCAAGGCGTACATGATAAACGCCCTCAAGGACGAAGTTACACACGAAATGGCCGTTAAGGTCAAGGAGATCGAGGCACAGGCAAAGGACGAGGCGGAGGAAAGAGCGAGAGAGATCATCGTCACCGCCATCCAGCGCTGCGCCGCAGATCATGCAAGCGAAGTTACAGTCTCCGTCGTACCTCTCCCCAACGACGAGATGAAGGGCCGTATCATCGGCAGAGAAGGCCGCAACATCAGAAGCATCGAAACGCTCACCGGCTGCGACCTTATAATCGACGATACCCCGGAGGCGATCACGGTGTCCAGCTTCGACCCCGTGCGCCGTGAGGTCGCAAGGCTTGCGCTTGAAAAGCTCATCGCCGACGGCAGGATCCATCCCGCCCGCATCGAGGAAATGGTCGCAAAGGCCCAGCGTGAGGTCAACGCAACCATCAAGGCGGAGGGCGAGAGAGCCGTTTTCGAGACGAATATCCACGGCGTCAATCAGGAGATCGTAAAGCTCCTCGGACGTATGAAATACCGCACGAGCTACGGTCAGAACGTGCTTCAGCACTCCATCGAGGTCAGCCACATTGCGGGTCTTATCGCAGCGGAGCTGGGTGTGGACGTGAACACCGCAAAGAGAGCGGGTCTGCTCCACGACATCGGCAAGGCGATAGACCACGAGGTCGAGGGAAGCCACGTTTCCATCGGCGTCGATATCGCCAAGAAGTACAAGGAGAGCGAAGCCGTTATCCACGCCATTGAGGCGCACCACGGCGACGTCGAGCCGAGGACGGTCGTTGCCTGCATCGTTCAGGCGGCAGACGCAATATCGGCATCCCGCCCCGGCGCACGGCGCGAGAATATCGAGAACTACGTCAAGCGTCTTGAGAAGCTTGAAGAGATCTCGAAGAGCTTCCCCGGAATCGCAGGAAGCTATGCGATCCAGGCGGGTCGTGAGATCCGTGTCATGGTCAAGCCGGAGGAGGTGTCCGAGGATCAGATGGTCCTGCTTGCAAGGGACATCGCAAAGAAGATCGAGGAGGAGCTTACCTACCCCGGTCAGATCAAGGTACACGTCCTCAGAGAGACCAAGGCAGTCGAATACGCAAAGTAAGAATTATTATAACAAAAGAAACCGCCCATCGGCGGTTTCTTTTGTTATGTGTGCGGTAATTGCCGCGGCAAGATTCGCACAACTGCAAACGGAATGTTTGCTTTGCTGTAAGCTTTCACGCTTTTTACAAGCTGCGGAGGTAGCCTTCGAGGATGAGGCTTGCGGCGACGGCGTCGACGTTTTTGCGGTGATTTTTTTCACGTCTGCCGTTTGCGTGCAAAATTGCGTGCGCCTCGATGCTGCTGCGGCGCTCGTCCCAAAGCACGGGACAAAGCCCCGCCTTTTCCTCAAGCTTCTGCGCAAACAGGCGGCACTTTTCCGCTCTCGCACCCTCGCTGCCGTCCATGTTCTTCGGCAGCCCCAAAACGATGCGCTGCACCGAGCGCTTTTGTACCTCGTCGGCTATCTTCTCGGCGGCAAGGTCCGCATTGCGCTCCGTGAGCGTCCACGAATCCCCGACCAGTGTGTTCATCTCGTCGCTGACGGCAAGTCCTATGCGAACGTCGCCGTAGTCGACACCCATTATTCTCATTGCTGCACCTCTCACTTTACGATATGAGAGCATTGTAGCATCTTTGACCGAATATGTAAAACAAAAAAGCCGACGGGGAGAAAGTCCCGCCGGCCTGCACGGTCACCTGTTGCTGGGACCGGGATTGACGTCACCGAAAATCATGTCATCAATATCCATTTTCATTTTCGCCACCTCTAAATTAAATCAACATAGTGCTATTATATGCACAAGGTCGGGGGAGAATGACGGCAATTTTTGTCCGAGAGTAAAATTTGTAATTGCAAAATTTGCCGATGCTATTGAAAGAAAGGGAAGCATGGGTTATAATGTATAAGTTAAAATGCGGACGGTTGACCCGATTTGCCGTCCCGCAGGGCGTTCATGCCCTGCCGAAGTTTTAGTAAAGGATGATACTTAAATGAGCGCATCTACCGAGAAAAAGAATCGCAGCAGCGCACGTCTTGACGGAACCGACAAGCGCACCGTTGCCAAACGCAAGGCGGCGGAAAAGGAAAGAAAGAGCAAGATCAAGTGGATCAGCGTTGCGGTCCTGATAGTGCTGGTCTTTGCCGCAGTTATCTATATCAACAGCGGTCTGTTCTTCAGACAGGCGACCGCAGTCACGGTCGAGTACGAAGCAAACGACGCCTACGATCTCCCGGCGGGCAGCCGCAGCTTCAGCGTCGCCGAAGTAAACTATGTTTACGGCACCCAGTTTATGAACATCAGCAGCTATGCGTCCCTGTTCGGACTGGACACCACCAAGTCCTTTGATACGCAGGTCTGCACTCTTGCCGACAAGGGCGAGAACTACACATGGGACGACTACTTCATGGATCAGTCCGTGTCCTACCTTCGTCAGGTGGCGGTCCTTGCAGACTATGCCGAGAAAAACGGCATAAAGCTCGGCGAGGAGGAGCTTGCAAACGTTGACAAGAACATCGAGTCCTTAAAGTCCGCTGCCGAGACCAACGGCTACAGCCTTGACGACTACATCTACGCCTGCTACGGCAAGGGTGTCAACGAGGATGTCGTCCGCAGCATGATGGAGCTTGAGCAGCTTGCGGCAAAGGTCGAGACCGAGCAGAGAGCCACCTACAACTACACGCAGGAGCAGCTCAGCGAGAAGTACGCTTCCGTTGCGGACGATTACGATAAGTTCAGCTTCGATTACTACTACATTGCCGCTGCGACCGAGGGTACGGACGAAAACGGCAATGCAAACGCCCCCACCGAGGAGAGCCTTGCGGAAGCAAAGGCTCAGGCGGAAAAGATGAGAGCAAGCCTCGCCCACGGCGGTGATTTCACCGAGCTTGTCAAGGCATACGAGGAAGCAAACGGCATCGAGAAACCCGCCTCCGAAAGCGGAGAGACCAAGGAAGCCGGACCCACCGTCGTTGAGGCGGCAGCCGGCAACACCATCAGCAGCACCGCAGGCAGCTCCAGCGGCACCCTGTACCCCGAGGCTCTTGAGAAGTGGGTAAAGAGCGCCGACCGCACGAGCGGTGAGATCGCAGTAGTTGAGATCGAGGGCGCCGGCTACTACGTCGTCAGATTCAACGAGCGTGATAACAATCAGGCTCCCACCGAGGAAAGCGGCGACATGAACTACTGCGACTACGTTGCAGATGCTCTGCTCCGCAACGAGGCCGTTCAGGAGTGGGAAGACGGCATTATCGGTAAGGATCAGAAGATCACCTCAAGCACCGGCTTTGCCGCAAGATATGTAGGCAGATAATTTGTTTAAACCTAAAGCCGCCCTTTGGGGCGGCTTTAATAAATTAAGGTATATCTTATGAACGAAAGAAACATCAGAACATGGATGCTTTTGGGCGACGAGCGGGTGCGCAGGCTTCAAAGCTCCCACGTTGCCGTGTTCGGTCTCGGCGGCGTCGGCTCATGGTGCGCCGAGGCGCTGGCGAGGAGCGGCGTCGGCAGATTGACCCTCGTCGACAGCGACACGGTGTCGCAGAGCAACCTGAACCGTCAGCTCTGCGCCCTTACCTCGACGCTGGGCAAGCCCAAGGCGGAGGTCGTGCGCTCCCGCCTGCTCGACCTTAACCCCGACCTTTGCGTCAATGCTATCGTCGGACTGTACGACGCTGCGCACAGGGACGAGTTTTTCGCCGACTACGACTACATCGTGGATGCGATAGACCTCGTTTCCTGCAAGCTCGACCTCATCGAGACGGCGAAAAATCGCAGCATCCCGATAGTTTCGGCGCTCGGCACGGGCAATAAGTGCGACGCATCGCAGCTTAAGATAAGCGACATCAAAAAAACCAGCGGCTGTCCGCTGGCGAGAGTGGTGCGCAAGGAACTGAGGCAAAGGGGCATCGAGCATCTTGACGTCGTGTTTTCGACCGAGGAGGCAATGGAGGCCGCACAGCCGGAAACGCCGCCCCCCGGAAGGCGCAGCGTTCCCGGCTCTCTCGTGTGGGTGCCGGCAAGTGCGGGACTCCTGCTCTGCCAGCACGTCGTGCGTTCGCTTACAGCTCTATGACCTGCTCCGGGACGTCGGGGTCGTGATTTGCGATGACGCCGATGCAGCCCGGCTTTTCAGCCTCACTGCGCAGCCACTTGAGCGAGCGCAGCATACTCTTTTCGCTGAAGCCGAAGCCCGGCACGATCATGGTACTCAGGTTGCGCCCGTTAAAGCAGGCGTCGGAGCATAGAATAAGCGATTTGCCGTTATTCTCGATCTTGACGCCGATGTGTCCGAACGTGTGACCGGGGAGACTTACGAGGGTCACGCTGCCGTCCCCGAACAGATCGTATGACCACCAGTTCGGCCCGATGCCTGTACCCTTGAACCAAAAATATTCGGTGTCCTCATCGACCCACAGGTTCCACGGCTGACGTACACGGAACACGGTGCGGCAGCTCCAGAAAAACTCCTCCTGCGGCATGAGACGGCGCTTGGCGTTTCTCAGCGAGCGCAGTCCGGCGGTGTGGTCGGGGTCGAGGTGCGTGAGCAGTACGATGTCGAGATCCTCCGGCGCAATGCCGAGACCTTCGAGCTTTTCGACGGCGGTGCAGCCTTTCTCGACGCTTGGACGGAAAAAGCCCGTCAGATACGTCGGGAGGATGCGGTTTGCCGCCTTGCGGTCAAAAACCCCGTCGGGGCTTATATCACGGCTGATGCCGGTATCGACAAGTACCCTTCCTGCGGGATGCTCTATAAGATAGCACGAGACCGGGAGCGTAACTCTCCTGCTTTCGGGGCAGAAAACGCCGCCCAGAGCGCCGCCGAGACTCAGCCCGCCTTCGGGGACCGAGGGAGAGACGGAGACGGTGCCGCAGTGAAGAATGTGAATTTTGATTGGGGGACGGGCTTCCATGGCGCACCTCCGAAATTATTTACCACTTGGTAAGATATTAACACGGAAATAAAAATATGTAAATAGCAAGGAGGCAAAAATGCCTGCAATAGTTGATAAAGAAGCCGTGCGCATGGAGATACTCATGGCGTTTCAGCGCTGCATCGACAAAAAGCCGCTGACGAACGTCTCGCTGCGTGACATCGCTGCGGAGGCGAATATGTCGCACCCGAAGCTTCTCAATTACTTTGAAAACAAAGAGGACCTGATAGTCAGCTATGTGCGCTATACGAGGGACTTTATGAGCGAGAAGTGCATAGCGTGGTTCAAGGAGCATGACCGCAGCGACTATCCGTCGAATCTTGCGTACATGAACGACTTTATGAGCTACGTAGCAAACGGAAAGGCCGGCGAGGAGCGCCCCAACGCCACGACGCAGACCTATGTTCTTGCGCACTACAACGAGCGTGTGGCGGAGCTTGTAATGTCGGAGTTCTGCGAGTGGCGGCGTGTCATGGAGGAGTGTCTTGCGAAGATCTACGGACCGGAGGTCGGCAGAAAAGAGGCGGAGGGCATGATGATACTCATAGCCGGAACCTTCATATGCAACTACAACAAGGCGCTCACGGGCGAGATAAATAACGATATAATCGGTTCGTTCGGACGGCTCATCGAAAGCTGAAAAATTCCGGTAATACGCAAAGTATTACCGGGATTTTTTGAGTGTGAATCAAAAAGTCAGGCTTTTCAGAAGCTTCACAACATTTTCGTTAAGCATAACCGTCCATCCTTGTTTTTTGAACCGCAAGGTTCTTATGCACTGATTATTAGGCGAATATAAGGGAAACGGAAGATATGGGTCAATTTATGAGCAGCTATTAAATTTGTTAGTGACGGACTCCGATCCTCGGCAGACGACAAGTGCAGAGGCTGCTATTGCGCCCGGCGAACCCAAGCGCACACATAAACGAATTTGCACAGAGCGCTCTCGATTTTTTGTCATATAATGACACCGTCGCAGTGGTCGATCTCGTGCTGTATGATCTCCGCCGTCCAGCCGGTGAAGGTCTTGAGGCGGGTCTGAAACTTTTCGTTCTGCCACTGAACCTTGATGCTGCGGAAGCGCTTCGTTTTCCGCACGCCGGAGAGTGAAAGACAGCCCTCCTCGGCGTCGAAAGCGCCGGAGCGCTTCACGATGACGGGGTTCAGCATGACCATATATTCGCCGTCGTTCTCAAAGGCGATGATGCGCTTTTTAACGCCGATCATGTTCGCCGCCATACCGACGCAGCCGTCCTTGTGGCTTATGAGCGTGTCCAAAAGGTCCTGCGCCGTGCCGAGGTCGTCGGGCGTGGCGGGGTCGGACCTTTGGGCGAGGAAGTCCTCGTCCCTGCAAATCTCACGGATCATGTGTGTCCTCCTTATGCTTTAAATGCTTTGATTAACATTGTATCAGCCCTTGCCGAGCTCCGCAAGCGGCATTTCGGTTTTGATTTGAAAAGGCGGAGTACGGGAGCGGAGGGACGACGTTCTCTTTGGAAAAGGTATTCGCCCCAGCTTCCTTTGCCGACAGGTCTTCGCTTTTCCGCATTGCCGTCATGGTAATGCGCCGTGTATGCTCCCACCCCATCGACAGGGAGTTTAAACAGCGAAGAGTGAATAAGTAAAAAGCCTGCAAATCTCTACTGAGATTTGCAGGCTTTTTGGTGCCGGTGGCCGGACTCGAACCGGCACGATGTTGCCATCAGAGGATTTTAAGTCCGCCGTGTCTACCATTCCACCACACCGGCATTTTTACCGCTTTATTTTACCATTTGCCGCATCGCCTGTCAACAATTATAATGCTTGCGTTATCTGCCGTAATTTGATATTATATTCTATTATAATATATTATGAAGTAGTGTTGGGAATGAATTATAGTAAATGGAGTGCAGCACGCTGCTGCGGCGACGCACCCGAAGCGCTGCTGGCGGCGGGCTATCCTCCGCTGCTTGCGTCCATGCTTGCGGTGCGAGGAATAGAAACGGAAGAAAGGGCAAGGGAATTTCTTGACGGAGATTCGGACTGCCTTAGGGATCCCATGCTCTTTAAGGGCATGGACAAGGCGGTCTCACGCATAAAGTCGGCGCTCGGTGCGGGTGAGACCTTCGCCGTGTACGGAGACTACGACGTGGACGGCATCACCGCCACCTGCCTGCTCAGCGACTGGCTGCGCTCGAAGGGCGCAGAGTGCCTGACCTACATTCCCGACCGTATTGCCGAGGGCTACGGCTTAAACTGTGCTGCGATCGACAAGCTCAAAGCGCAGGGCGTGAGCCTCATCATAAGCGTCGACTGCGGCATCACCGCAGCGGCGGAGGCGAAGTATGCAAAAGAGATCGGCGTCGATATCATCATCACCGACCACCACGAGTGCAGGGAGGAGACGCTCCCCTCCGCAGTTGCGGTCATCGACGCAAAGCAGCCGGACTGCCCTTACCCCAACAAGGAGCTGGCGGGCGTCGGCGTCGCTTTGAAGCTCGTCTGCGCCGTCGAGGGCGAAAGCGCCCCGGTCATCGAGCGCTATGCGGAGCTTGCTGCCGTCGGAACGCTGGCGGATGTCGTGCCGCTCGTCGGCGAAAACCGCTACATCGTCCGCTGCGGAATCGACGCAATGGAGCATCGCCCCAGACCCGGCATCGCCGCTCTGCTGCGGGAGTCGGGAGCGGGGGACAAGCGCCTCACCGCAACGACCATCGTCTTCTCGCTTGCGCCGAGGCTGAACGCCGCCGGAAGGCTCGGCTGCGTTCCCGTGGCGCTGAAGCTTTTAATGACAAAGGACCCGGCGGAGGCAAGCTCGCTCGCCTCTGTGCTGTGTGACCTAAACCGCCGCCGTCAGATGCTCGAAACGAGCATTTGGGAGGACGCAAAGGGCATGATGAGCCGCAAAAGCCCCGGTCTGCCTATCGTGCTGTCGAGCGAAAAATGGCACCAGGGTGTCATCGGCATCGCCGCATCGAAGCTTGCTGAGCAATACTCCGTGCCGACCGTTATGATATGCCTCGACGGTGAAAAGGGCAAAGGCTCATGCCGCTCCTGCGGCGGCTTCAACCTGTTTGACGCACTGTCCGCCTGCTCGGAGTACCTTGAGAGCTTCGGCGGTCATGCGCTTGCGGCGGGACTCAATATCCGCCGTGAACGGCTGGACGATTTTTGCCGTGCCTTTGAGGAATACTACGAGAAAAACAAGCCGCTTGAGCTGCCGGAGCTTTGCTGCGACCTTGAGATCACGGAGCCGGAGTCGCTCGACATGGAGGGAGTTGAGGCGCTTTCCCGACTCGAACCCTTCGGCAACGGCAACGCAAAGCCGCTCATGTGCATCCTCGGCTGCCGGCTTGACCGCATCAACGAGATCGGCGGCGGGCGTCACCTTCGGCTCGGCGTGAGCTATCGGGGGAAAAGCTTTGAGTGCGTGTTCTTTTCGCACAGCGAAAGGGACCTAAACGTCGGCGTCGGCGACTGCATCGACATAGCCTTTACGCCGCAGATAAACGAGTTTCGCCAAAACCGAACGGTGCAGCTTCAGATCACCGCCGTGCGGCGGCACGATCCGAGGGAGCTGTGCAGGAGCCTGCTTTCGGGCGGGGACGCTTTTGCCCTGCGCCGTGCGGCGGTGTACTGCCCCGACAGGTCGGACTTCGTAAAGGCGTGGAGGCGGCTGCAGTCCCTCGGAGGTACGGTAGCGGAGGACTTTGAGAACGTGCTGCGCCAGTGTCCCGTCGGACTGCGACCGGAGAGCTTCTGCATCTGCCTGTGCGTACTGCTTGAGCTTGGGCTTATGCGCAGGGGCAGCTCCGGCGGCATTTTGGGTGCCGACATAATACGGGACTCCGCAAAGGTGAATCTTGAGGATTCAAGGATAATAAAACGGCTCAGGAGAGAAAATGGAAGACGACAGAAGTAATGCGGCGCAGGAGCGGGGAAAGCTTGACCCCGACGAAATGTTTGCCGAGCTTGAAAATAAAATACAGGTCAACTGTCCCGAAATGGAGCTGGGCAGGATAAAAGCCGCCTACGAGATGGCAAAGCTTGCCCACGCAGGGCAGAAGCGCAAGGAGGGTTCGCCATATGTGACCCACTGCGTCGCCGCTGCGGACATCGCCGTCGATATGGGGCTTGACGAGGACTCCGTCATCGCCGCTCTGCTGCACGACCTCATCGAGGATACGCCGCTCACGCACGCCGACATCGCAAAGCAGTTCGGCGAGAGCGTCGCAAACATCGTCGAGGGCGTCACGAAGCTGACCCGTGTGCAGTACACCAGCAAGGAAGACGAGCAGATGGAGAACCTGAGAAAGATGCTCATGGCAATGAGCAAGGACATCAGGGTCATCCTCATAAAGATCGCCGACAGGCTGCACAATATGCGCACCATGGAGTACCAGACCGCCGAGAAGCAGCGCATAAAATCGCTCGAAACGATGGAGATATACGCCCCCATCGCCCACCGCCTCGGTATGCAGAAGGCAAAGTGGGAGCTTGAGGACCTGGCGCTCAAGTACCTTGACCCCACGGGCTACAAGGAGATAACGGACGTACTCAACGAGCGCATGGAAACGCTCAGGAGCTTCATGTCGTCCATGGAGGAGAAGATCAAAAAGCGCCTCACGGACGAGGGGCTGGAGGTCACGATATACAGCCGCATAAAGCATATATACAGCATCTACCGCAAGATGTATGCGCAGAAGCTCGACATAAACGGCATATTCGACCTCTGCGCCTTCCGGGTCATTGTGGACACGATACCCGACTGCTACAACGTTCTCGGCATCATCCACGATATGTTCAAGCCCGTGCCGGGTCGCTTCAAGGACTATATCTCGACACCGAAGCCGAATATGTACCAAAGCGTGCATACCACGGTCATAGGCAGCGAGGGCATACCCTTTGAGGTGCAGATACGCACTTGGGATATGCACCGCACCGCCGAATACGGCATCGCCGCCCATTGGAAGTACAAGATGGGCGACACCGGCGTTAAGACCGGCGACGAGGAGAAGTTTGCTTGGGTGCGCAGGCTGCTTGAAAGCCAGCAGGAGTCCGACGCAACGGACTTTTTCCACAACCTGAAAATCGATATGTTCGCCGACGAGGTGTTCGTTTTCTCACCGAAGGGCGACGTTATAAATCTTCCCGCAGGGGCGACGCCCATCGACTTTGCCTACAGCATACACTCCGCCGTCGGCAACAGCATGGTGGGTGCGTCGGTAAACGGCAGGATAGTCACCTTTGACCACGTTCTCCAAAACGGCGACATCGTGGAGGTGCGCACGGCGAAGAATGCGCCGGGGCCGAGCCGTGACTGGCTGAACATCGCAAAAAGCGGCTCTGCGAGAACGAAGATCAAGCAGTGGTTCAAAAAAGAGCGCCGTGAGGAGAACATCGTCCGAGGCAAGGAGATGTTCGAGGCGGAGCTTAAAAACAGGGGACTGCGCCCGGAGGAGATAAGCGACGATGAGGTGCTGCCTCTGCTGCTTAAAAAGGTCTCCTGCGCAAGCCTTGAGGAGCTGTACGCCTCCATCGGCTACGGCGGAATGACCGCCACGAGAAGCGTCAACCGCATGAAGGACGAGCTTCTGCGTCTGCACCACGCAAGCGAGAAGAAGACCGTGCTTGACAAGGTGACCGAGGCGGCGGAGCGCCGTGAAACTCAGGCGAAAAAGAAGGTAAAGCCCGTCCACGGCGTGCTTGTCGAGGGGCTTGACAACTGCCTTATAAAGTTCTCACGCTGCTGCACCCCCATCCCCGGCGACGAGATCGCAGGCTTCATCACGAGGGGGCAGGGCGTGTCGATACATCGCTGCGACTGTGAAAATTACATCCGCCGGAGCGCCCACCCGGAGGGCGAGGGTCGCTGGATAAAGGTCGAGTGGGCGGACGATATAAATGAAGCCTACACCACGACGATCAAGGTCGTCTCGCACGAGCGCAGCGGTCTTATCATGGACATTGCGACGGCGCTCAACGCCCTGAACGCCAAGGTGCGGAGCATGAACGCAAGAGACATCGAGGGCAGCAAATCCGTCGTGAGCATAACGCTTGAGGTGAAGAATTTGGATGCCCTGCGGACGGTCATCAACAGGATTTCCTCGATACGGGGCGTCAGTGAGGTCAGCAGAAACGGAAGGAGAAAAAATGAGAGCGGTACTGACGAGAGTTGACAGCGCCTCCGTCGCCATCGGCGGCGAGGTGAAGGCGAGCATAGGCAAGGGGTTTCTCGTGCTGCTCGGGGTCCATGAGGACGACACCGCAGAGCAGGCGGACAAGATCGCCGACAAGATCTGCGGTCTGAGGATATTTGAGGACGAGGCAGGCAAAATGAACCTGAATCCCGAAACGGCGGGAGCGGAGCTACTTATCATCAGCCAGTTTACGCTGTTTGCCGACTGCCGCTCACGGCGGCCGGGCTTTTCCCATGCGGCGAGACCCGAAAAGGCGATACCGCTTTACGAAAGAGTGATCGAAAACTGCCGCAAGCGGGGCTTTTCGGTCGGCACCGGAGAGTTCGGAGCCGAGATGAAGGTCAGCTCCGTAAACGACGGTCCCGTTACGATAATTCTTGATACGAAGGAGCTTTGAAAATGCTTATTAAAACACTTCCCGTGGGACAGCTTGAGGCAAACTGCTACGTCGTTACGGACGAGAAGACCCTTGACTGTGCCGTTATAGACCCCGGCGACGAGAGCAACACCATACTCGATTACCTTGAGGACAACAAGCTCTCCTGCAAGGCAATACTGCTCACGCACGGACATTTTGACCATGTGGGTGCGGTGCAGGCGGTCGCCGAGGAGACGGGAGCTACGACCTATATACACCCCGCCGACGAGGGCTACCGTGTGGGCATGAGCGGCATGATGTTCAGACTCCCCGAAAACGGAAAGACCTACTCCGACGGCGACGTTATAAAGGCCGGCTCGCTTGAGTTTGCGGTGATGTCAACGCCGGGACACAGCCCCGGCAGCGTGTGCCTCATATGCGAGGACGCACTGTTCACCGGCGACACGATATTCAGAGGCTCCTGCGGCAGAACGGATCTCCCCGGCGGAGACATGGCTGCCGAGATGCGCTCCATTAAGCGCATATGCGAGCTGCCGGGGGACTATGAGCTGTACCCCGGACACATGGACGCTTCCACGCTTGAGCGTGAGCGGAGATTCAACCATTACTGCCGTGAGGCAATGAGCGGAAGATACTGATAATAACAGGAGAGAGTGAGAGTAAAATGGATACGGCAATAGTCGTCCTACTGTTTGTTGCGGGACTGGTTCTTATCATCAAGGGCGGAGACTGGTTCGTGGATTCCGCCGTGTGGATCGCTAATGTAACGGGAATACCCAAGTTCATCGTCGGTGCGACGATAGTCAGTTTGTGTACCACTCTGCCGGAGCTTACCGTGTCGCTTTTGGGCGTCGTTGACGGTGAGTACGACATGGCGGTCGGCAACGCCATCGGCTCCGTTACGGCGAACATCGGTCTTATCATGGGCATTTCGCTCGTGTGCATACCCTCGGCCGTGAAGCGTGGCAGCTTCTGGCTCAAGGCAACGCTCATGTCCCTTGCGGCAGCGCTTTTGTGGCTGCTTTGCAGGGGCGGCAGACTTGAATTTCTGCCGAGCATCATCCTGCTTGTGATCCTTGCCGTGTACATTTACGACAATATCCGTGACGCAAAGAAGAACATCGGTACCGAGGCGGTGGACACCGCCGACAAAAAGGACGCACCGAAGATGATAGTCCTGCTCGTTGTCGGCGTTGCGGCGATCGTCGGCGGCTCGCAGCTTCTCATAACCTACGGCAGCAAGCTTGCGGCGCTGCTCGGCGTTCCCGCTGCGATAATCGGCGTTACCATGGTCGCCATCGGCACCTCTCTGCCGGAGCTTATAACGACCCTGACTGCCATCCGCAAGAAGGAAGCCTCGATGTCCGTCGGCAATATCATCGGTGCAAACGTCATCGACCTTGCGCTCATTCTGCCGGTATGCTCCCTCGTGTCCGAGGGCAGCCTTACCATCGGCAGGCAGTCGTATGCACTGGATATGCCCGTCTGCTTCGGCATGACGCTGCTTGCGATACTCCCGCCCATCATCACGGGCAAGACGCACAGGCTTCAGGGCATCCTGTTGCTTGTCGGCTATGCCGCATACATCGTCGTGCTTGTGACCAAGTTCGGCGTTGCGTAACATTAAACGAAAATGAAAAAACCGAGGTGCTATGCACCTCGGTTTTTTCATGTGTGTCAGTTTACGCTGAAGAGTATCTCGCCGTAGGTCGGCATGGGCCAGTATTCCGCAGAGGTATGTACCTCAAGCTCGTCAACGAGACTGCGGAGCCTTGTCATCGTCGGTATGAGCCGATCACGCCCTGCGACCGCACGGGTGTAGTTTTCCGGCAGCGCCGACACGTCGGCAATGGCGGCGTCCAGCTCACGGGCAACGTCGCAGCAGGAAGAAATAAGCCGGCTTATGTGCGCAGCGCCGTCCTTCTCGAATGAGCATTCGATGCCGAGCTCCTGCTTTGAGATCGCAGCGTTTGCAAGCTCCGCCGAGTATGCGCTCACTGCGGGCAGAATGTCACGCCGCAGCATATGTAGCATGGTCTCCGCCTCGATGCGAAGCACCTTGCAGTAGTTGTCAAGCTTCATCTTATAGCGTGCCGCAAGCTCGATCTCGGAGTAGACGCTGTGGCGAATAAACAGCTCGACGTTCTTCTGCTCAAGGTATGCGTGGGCGCAGTCGGGGGTGGTGCGGAGGTTTAAAAGCCCTCTGCGTTCGGCCTCCTTGAGCCACTCCTCGCCGTAGCCGTTGCCGTTAAAGATGATGCGCTTATGCTTGCGGATGACACGGCGGATAAGCTCGTGCAGGTCGTTTTCAAAGTTGTCGGACAGCTCAAGCTCGTTTGCGTACTGCCGCAGCGACTCCGCAACGGCGGTGTTTATAACGACGTTTGCGCCGGAAATGGAGCTTGACGAACCCGGCATACGGAACTCAAACTTGTTGCCGGTGAAGGCAAAGGGGGAGGTGCGGTTGCGGTCGGTGGTGTCCTTGGGGAGCTTCGGCAGCGCATGAACGCCGACCTTTATAAGCTCCTTCTCCTTACCGCCGTAAGGCTCGCCCCGCTCGATTGCATTGAGTATCTCCTCCAGCTCCTCGCCGACGTACACGGAGATGACCGCCGGGGGAGCCTCGTCCGCACCGAGGCGCAGATCGTTCGAGGCGCTCGTGATCGACAGGCGCAGCATATCCTGATAATCGTCCACTGCCTGTATCACGGCGCAGAGCATGAGCAGAAACTGTGCGTTTTCGTAGGGCGTTTCGCCCGGCTCAAGCAGGTTCGCACCCGTGCCGGTGGTCATGGACCAGTTGTTGTGCTTGCCGGAGCCGTTGACGCCCGCAAAGGGCTTTTCGTGCAGCAGACAGACCATGCCGTGCTTCTTTGCGATCTTCTGCATAAGCTCCATCGTTATCTGATTGTGGTCGGCGGCGATGTTCGTCGTCATAAACACGGGGGCAAGCTCGTGCTGTGCCGGGGCGACCTCGTTATGCTCGGTCTTTGCAAGGATGCCGAGCTTCCAAAGCTCCTCGTCAAGCTCTGCCATGAAAGCGGCGACACGGGGCTTTATCATGCCGTAGTAGTGGTCGCCGAGCTCCTGGCCCTTGGGCGGCTTTGCGCCGAACAGGGTGCGCCCGGTGTACACAAGATCGGGACGGCGCAGGAACACGTCCTCGTCGATGAGGAAATACTCCTGTTCGGGTCCGCAGGTGGTCTTGACAAAGCCTGCGTCGCCGTTGCCGAACAGTCTCAGCACACGCATACCCTGACGGTTTATCGCCTCCATCGAACGCAGCAGCGGCGTTTTTTTGTCGAGCGCCTCGCCGCCGTAGGAGCAGAATGCGGTTGGGATGCAGAGAGTGTCGTCCTTAATGAATGCGTAGGAGGTGGGGTCCCATGCGGTGTAGCCCCTCGCCTCGAAGGTCGCACGCAGTCCGCCCGTGGGGAAGCTGGAGGCGTCCGGCTCGCCCTTTATAAGCTCCTTACCGGAAAACTCCATGATTATTCTGCCGCCGTCGGCGGGAGCGATGAAGCTGTCGTGCTTTTCGGCGGTTATGCCTGTCATGGGCTGGAACCAGTGGGTGAAGTGCGTTGCGCCCTTCTCGATCGCCCAGTCCTTCATGGCGTTTGCGACCACGTCGGCGGTGCTGCGGTCAAGCCCTTTGCCGAGCTTTATCGAAAGCTGTACCTGCCTGTACGCCTCGCCGGGGAGACGTGCCTTCATGACAGAGTCGTTGAACACCATCGTTCCGAATATGTCAGTTACGTTTTTCAATGCGTTTCTCCTTGGGCTTTATCAGCAGAGACGGAAGCCTGCGGGAACGGAGTCGTCGAGCATCAGAAGATGCAGCTCCTCCTTGCCGTCATGCTCGTGAACTGCGCTTATGAGCATACCGCAGGAATCCTGTCCCATCATCTTGCGGGCGGGGAGATTGAGTATCGCCACGACGGTCTTGCCAACTAACTGCTCCGGCTCGTAGAAAGCGTGGATACCGGAGAGAATCTGACGGGGGGTGCCGGAGCCGTCGTCGAGAATGAACTTTAAAAGCTTGCTGCTCTTTTTGACTGCCTCGCAGGAGATGACCTTGCACACACGCATATCGCACTTTGCAAAGTCGTCGATGCTCACGTCGGGCAGCACGGGCGGGAACTTGGGAGCGGCTGCGGGAGCGCTCTTGCGGCGCTCAAGCTCCTCAAGAGCCTTGGCGGCGTCGATGCGGGGGAACAGGGTCTCGCCCTTGTGGACGGTAACGGTGAGCGGCAGAACGCCGTACTTTCCTGCGTTTTCCCACGTCGCAAGGTCGGATGCGCCGATCTGCGCAAGCGCCTTATCGCAGCTTTCGGGGATGAAGGGGCGGAGCATGGTGAGGGACACCCGCAGCGCCTCAAGCAGATTGTAAAGCACGCTTGCAAGGCGGGGGCGGTCCTCCTCGTTCTTTGCCAGCACCCAGGGGGCTGTCTCGTCGATGTACTTGTTCGCACGCTGGATGAGGCGGAATACCTCCTCAAGAGCAAGGTGGAGCTGGAACTTATCCATCTGCGCCTCGTACTTTGCGGCGGTACCTTCGATCATGGAGATAAGCTCGTCGTCAAGCGCATCGGGACGGCGCTCGGAGGAAAGCTCACCGCCGAAGTATTTCTCGACCATGGCGGTGGTGCGGGAGACGAGGTTGCCGAGGTCGTTTGCAAGGTCGGTGTTGATGGTGGAGATAAGCAGCTCGTTTGAGAAGTTGCCGTCGGAGCCGAAGGGGAAGGTGCGCAGCAGGAAGAAGCGCAGCGCATCGACGCCGAACATATCCGCAAGCAGGTAGGGATCGACGACGTTGCCCTTGGACTTGCTCATCTTGCCGCCGTCGATGACGAGCCAGCCGTGACCGTAGACCTTCTTGGGCAGCGGCATCTCCATGCTCATGAGCATTGCGGGCCAAATGATGGAGTGGAAGCGGACTATCTCCTTGCCGACTATGTGAACGTCGGCAGGCCAATACTTTTCGTAGTCGGAGTCGGGGTAGCCGTCGTTGAGGAAGCCGAGTGCGGTGCAGTAGTTAAACAGCGCATCGACCCAAACGTACACGACGTGACCCGGATCGAAGTCGACGGGGATGCCCCACTTGAAGCTCGTGCGGGAAACGCAGAGGTCCTCAAGACCGGGCTTTATGAAGTTGTTTATCATCTCGTTGACACGGGAGGCAGGCTCCAAGAAGGTGCCGCTTTCAAGCAGCTCCTGAACGGGCTTTGCGTACTTTGAAAGGCGGAAGAAGTAGGCCTCCTCCTCGGCGTAATGCACCTCTCTGCCGCAGTCGGGACATTTGCCGTCCTTGAGCTGGCTTTCGGTCCAAAAGCTTTCGCAGGGGGTGCAGTACATTCCCTTGTATGCGCCCTTGTAGATGTCGCCCTTGTCGTACATCTTGCGGAAGATACGCTGCACCGCCTTGCAGTGGTAGTCGTCGGTGGTGCGGATGAAGCGGTCGTTGGATATGTTCATGAGCTTCCACAGATCCAGAACGCCCTTTTCGCCCTCGACTATACCGTCAAGGAAGTCCTTGGGGCTTTTGCCTGCGGCGATCGCCTTTTCTTCGATTTTCTGACCGTGCTCATCCGTGCCGGTGAGAAACATAACGTCATATCCGCACATTCGCTTGTACCGGGCTATCGCATCGGTGGCGACGGTGCAGTAGGTGTGACCTATATGCAGCTTGTCGGAGGGGTAGTAGATTGGGGTGGTGATGTAGAATTTTCCCTTGTTCATGTTTCTCTTCTCCTTTGTATTGTCAAGGCTCCGCCGGAGCCGGGGTTTCGGTGGGGGTCGGTTCTGCCGAGGGAGTCGGAGTCGGCTCCTCGGAGGGCGTGGGCGCAGGCGACGGGGTCGGCTCCTCCGGCCACTTAATGTTCTCCTCGTGGTAGTGGTAGTAGCTCGTATCTTCCTTGGTGCGGCTTAACAGCGTACCGTCGGCGGCGTACACGTTGCGGTAGGTGGTGGCATTCGTGCCGATCGCAACGTCGGGATAGCGGTTGTCGTATGCGGTCGAGGCGGCGTAGGTTATCTCAACGTAGCTGCCGTCAACGTCCGTACCCCAGATCTCCACGGTGAGCGAGCGCTCGGTCATATCGCATTTTGCGACTATCTTAACGGGGTAGTCCCTGTCATTTTTGAATTTGAATTCCGGACCGCCCCACGAAACGGTGGCGTCCATGCCGTAGGGCAGGTAGGACACCGCAAAATAGTGGCAGTCACGGGCGGTTATCTTGAGGTTTGCAAGCAGGGCAGAGCAGTAGAGCGTTGACGACACCTGACATATGCCGCCGCCTATCTGCGTGACCTCCTTGCCTCCGGCATAGGCTCCGGCGGGCTTGAAGCCCGCAGCCGAGGTGCGCTTTCCCACAACGTCGTTAAACGAGAAGGTCTCGCCGGGATTCAGCACCACGCCGTCTATCTTCTCCGCCGCAAGGCGGACGTTCGTGCAGCGATCCGAGGAGCTGCTTTTAAAGGTCGTCGTCTTTGAGCCGAGACAGTCTGCGAAAAGCTCGGTGCCGAGCGTTTCGGAGGAAAGCTTCGGCTGAGTGACGGTGAGCGGGATGACGACAAGCTCACCGGGTTTGGCTTTGTCAAAGAGCTTTGCCGCCTCTTTGGGGTCGAAGTCAAGCCCCGCCTTGCTCTGCGTAAGGCAGTGGTTTTCGGCGTCGTATGCGGCGTCTACGGGATCGCACTTTATCTCCTCACGGAGCTTTTCAAAGTCCGGGGTCTCGGCTTCCTCTATCCCGGCGGCGTAGCTTATGCGCTCGTCGCCCTGTTCAAACGCCTTTGCGATGAGCGAGCAAAGCTCGTCTGCATCGGGCTTCATGCTCTCGGCACCCTTGATGAGGGAGAGCGTCGCCGCCTCCTCGTCGATCTGAGCCTCCGACGCAAGCTTTTTAAACTCCGAAAGCTCCGACTCGACCTTGGCTTTGAGCGCCTTTTCGTCGACCGCTGCGGTTATCGCAGCGCCGTCGGTCTTTCCGGCTATACATTTAAAATATGCAAGCAGGTTTTCGAAGGGGTCGTCGCCGTGACCGTAGGCGTATGCCGCCTGCGCCGCTTCTTCGGCGTCGAGCCGCAGTCCGGCATCGTCCGCCGTGACGGTAAATTCACGGTCGCCGGGGAGCGACACGGTGACGGGGGAGATGTCCCCTCCGTTCCATCCGGCATCGTTTAGCGCTGCCGTCGCCTCCGAGACGGTCATGCCGCCGAGGGAAACGCCGCCTATGCTGATGTTCGGGTATACGGTGTCGCCGCTGCCGACGATGAAGCCGCCGAGCGCACACAGCGCAATGACCGCAGTCAGTCCGAGAACGATGCCCAAAACGACGTTTCTGCCCCGCTTTGAGCGTTTCTCACTTTTCGGAGCCTTCTTTTTCTCTGCCGGCTTGCTTTTATTCGCAAGGTGTCTGCCCTTTGCCATATCGGTTCCTCTTTCAGTTCTTTTCGACCTGCTTACGGTAAAATTCCTTAAACTTTTCAAGATCGCCCTGCGGGAGCGGCTGCTTTTCCTCCGCATCGAAGGCGTCCTTCATCCACGGATTGTACTCCACCTTCGCCTCCGTCTGCGATTCAAGCATCGAGACGATGAGCGAGTTGGACACAAGGAAGCCCGACGGAGTGAGCCTCCAGCGGTCGCCGAGCTTTTCCGCCCAGCCCTTTTTCGCAAACTCCTCGAATTTGCGCTCCATGGGCGACCAGTCGCTGAGATAAATATTATGGTATTCCTTCTCGGATATGCCCCTTGAGGTGCGCATACCGAGCATAATGTATTCCGCCGCCTTCTGCACGGGCAGGCAGATCTCGTACTCGTCGATTATCTGCTTGTCTCCCATCACGGCGGCAATATAACGGTCAAGATCCCGCACATAGCTGTAACGCACGCCGTCGACATACGAATGCGCACCGGGACCGAAGCCCATGTAATCGCCCATGGTCCAGTATTTGAGGTTGTGCTTCGACTCGTAGCCCGGCACCGCAAAGTTCGATATCTCGTACTGCTCAAGCCCGTAATGCTCAAGCGTCTCGACGGCGTAGAGGTACATATCCGCCTGCTCGTCGTCGTCGGGAATGAGGGGGGAGCCTACATAGCGGTACATGGGAGTACCCTCCTCAAGCTTCAGTGCGTAGCAGGAAAGATGCTCCGGGTGCAGCTCCAAGGCCTTCGACAGCGTGTCCGCCCAGTCGCCCTTCGTCTGACTCGGAAGACCGTAGATGAGGTCAAGGCTCACGTTCTCAAAGCCCGCACGCCTTGCGTTTTCGACTGCGGTCTGCGCCTGACGGAAGTTGTGCCGCCGACCGATGATCTTTAAAAGATCACCGTTTGCCGACTGCACGCCGACGGACAGACGGTTGACGCCCGCCTTGCGCAGGAGCTTTAGGTCGTCGTACTTTACGCTGTCGGGGTTTACCTCGACGGTGATCTCAGAATCGAGACGCAGATTTCCCTGAAGCTTCAGCTCGTCGAGTATCTCGACTATGCGCTTTGCGCCGTAGTAGCTGGGGGTGCCGCCGCCGAAGTACACGGTGTCCACCTCAAAGCTCTTCGCCGCCTCCGCAGACTCGGATATGTGCGACAGCAGCGCCGACTGATAGTCCGGCATCTTGCGGTCACGGCCGGGGAGCGAGTAAAAATCGCAGTAGGCGCACTTGCTGGCGCAGAAGGGTATGTGGATGTATATTCCCAAGCGTTTGCCCATGAAAGACTTCCTTTCACCGACGGGGGGAGATACCCCCGTCGGCTCATGTTCTTTAGAAGAGTGAGGTCACCATATCGGAGTAGGCTGCCGGATCCTCAAGCTCAAGACCCGCAATAAGCTGCGCCTGAGCGTAGAGTATCTTCGAGAGCTTTGCCGCCTTGTCCTTTTCGAGGCTGTCGTATGCCATCTTGACCGCTCTGAACGCAGGGTGATCGGGGTTAATTTCAAGCACTCTGTTTGCACGGATCTTCCGCATCTCCTCGGAGGGGCTTACACGGAAGTACTTTTCCATCTCCAGCGTCACGCCGCCGGTTGTGGTCAGGCAGCAGGCGGAGGAGACGAGCTTGCTGGAGAAAACGACCTGCTTTAAGTTCTCGTCGCCGATGCTGTCACGCATGAAGTCGAGAAGCTCTTTTTCCTCCTCGCTCTTTTCGGCGGCAGCCTTCTTTTCCTCCTCGGTCTGGAAGCCGAGGTCGTCGGTGACGATGTTTATGAAGGGCTTGCCGTCTACCATGCGTATCTGCTGAAGCACCATCTCGTCGATGGGTGCGGTGAGGTACATTATCTCATAGCCTCTGGAGCGCACGTCCTCGCACTGGGGGAGGCTCATCGCCTGCTTGAGCGTATCGCCTGCGCAGTAGTATATCGCCTTCTGACTTTCGGGCATATTGTCGACGTACTCCTTGAGCGTTACCTGCTTGTCCTCTCCGGTGTAGTATATGAGCAGGTCCTTGAGGAAGTCGGTGTAGCGGCCGTACTCGTCGCAGACGCCGCACTTTATGTGGATGCCGAAGTTGTTCCAGAAGGTCTCGTACTTGGGACGGTCCTCACGCAGCATCTTCTCAAGCTCGCCCTTTATCTTCTTTTCAAGGTTCTGACCGATTATCTTGAGCTGCCTGTTGTGCTGAAGCACCTCTCTTGAAATGTTCAGGCTGAGGTCGGGGGAGTCTACGACGCCGCGGACGAACTCAAAGTAATCGTGAATGAGCTTGTCGCAGTTTTCCATGATGAGAACGCCGTTGCAGTAGAGCTTGACGCCCTTTTTCGCAGCGCCGCTTGCGGCGTTGTCGATGTCCTTGCCGGGGATGAACAGCATCGCCTTATAGGACACGCTGCCCTCGGCGTTGACACGAAGCACGGCGGCGGGGTCGGTCTGATCCCTGTTCGTCTCCTTATACCACTCGGCGCAGTCCTCGTCGCTGACATCCGCTTTGCTGCGCTGCCAGATGGGGACCATGGAGTTGACGGTTTCGGGAGCGGTCACGGTGACGTTGTGCATGACGGGGTTGCCGTCCTTGTCAAGCTCCTCAGAAGGCTGCTGCTCGGTGCGGGTGATGTCCATAACGATGGGCCAGCGCACATAGTCGGAGTACTTCTTGACGAGCGCCTTGAGCTTCCATATCTCAAGATAGGAGCCGTAGATCTCTTCCTCGGTGTCCTCCTTGATGTGCATGATGACATCGGTTCCGGCGGTGTATTTATCGCAGGGGGTGACGGTGTAGCCGTCGGCTCCCGTGCTTTCCCACTTAACGCCCTCGTCGCTGCCGTACGCCTTGGAGATGACCGTGACCTTGTCGGCGACCATGAACGCCGAGTAGAAGCCGACGCCGAACTGACCGATGATGGAGATGTCCTCGCTCTCGGCCTTGTCGGAATCCATGTCGTCCTTAAACTTGAAGGAGCCGCTCTTTGCGATGACGCCGAGGTTCTTCTCCGCCTCCTCCATGGTCATGCCGATGCCGTTATCGGAGACCGTGATGGTGCGGGCGTCCTTATCGACGGTGATGCGGATGCGGTAGTCGCTGCGCTCAAGACCCACCTTGTCGTCGGTGAGGGACAGGTAGCAGAGCTTGTCTATCGCATCGGATGCGTTGGAGATGATCTCACGCAGGAATATCTCCTTGTTTGTGTAGATGGAGTTGATCATAAGGTCGAGGAGTCTTTTGCTCTCCGCCTTAAACTGTTTTTTACCCATATTTTAAATACCTCCGTATGTTTTTCTTAAAAATATATTATAACACATATTTGCTTTTTTTCAACTTATATATTAAATATTGAAAAACCCTCCGACCTCGGTCGGAGGGCGAGAAGCGG
Organism: Clostridiales bacterium; assembly: GCA_004556755.1. Lineage (GTDB taxonomy): Bacteria > Bacillota > Clostridia > Oscillospirales > Oscillospiraceae > F23-B02. Next base: position 131,577 of record SFFW01000006.1, read on the forward strand.
CAGTCAGACCGTCAGCGTATAGTTTTCCTTGCGGGGAGCGGGAGCGGGGGTTTCGCAGTCCGCATAGCCGAGCGCCATCGAAGCGACGCCCCGCAGGTTCTCGGAAAGCCCCCACTTTCTGAGCAGCGCCTTGCCTTCGGGGAACTCGAACATCTGCTTGCAGCGGTTTATCCAGCATGAGCCGAGACCCACGGCGTAGGCGGCGTTGAGCATATTCGTGCAGACGGCGGCACAGTCGAGTATGCCGATCTCCTCGGTAGCGGCATCCTCCGTTGCGAGAACGAGCAGCACCGTGGGCGCACCGTAGTAGGGGTCGATGCCGTCCTTTCCCATGACACGGGCGTTGAGAGCGGAAACAGCGGCTCTGTCCCCCGGGTCTCTGACGGCAATGATGACGGGCGACTGCCTGCCCATCGCCGTGGGAGCGTAGGTCCCCGCCTTCATGACCTCGGAGAGAAGGCCTGCGTCCACCTGCTCCGGACGGTATTTTCTTATCGAGCGTCTGCCGCAAAGCATTTCGAGTGCATCCATGATATTACCTCCACAGAAAATTATTGTCACAATATTATCACAGGTCAAAGGAATTTTCAATAAAATGCTGTTCATTTGCCGAAGCCCGTGTTACAATGGAGACACTCAAAAATATAAACGGAGAAGAAAGCCATGCAGAATGTACTCAAAAGATCACTTGCCGGACTGCTCTGCCTGTGCCTCGTCCTGTCCCTTCTGTGGGGTCTCGGCGGCACGGCGTTTGCCGCAAGCAGAAACACCGGCACACGTCACGAGGTCTGCACCTCTCTCAGCGAGCAGGCGCAGAGCTACTACAGCGGAAAGTATGATTGGGACAGCCTGAGCCGGCTTGACGGCGTTGCGACGGATTCGTCGCTCGAAGCCATGGACGGTGAGCTGTACAATGCGCTGAGCGACCTCATGTCCGACACCATGACAAATAAGGTCAGCTACAACAGCCTCACGAGCTATTGGACGGACACCGACGCCTCCGCAAACGGCGGTCAGATCCTTTGCTACTCGGACGCCGAGAGCAATTCGAGCGTCAGCCGTGAGCACGTTTGGCCCAAGAGCCGTGCAAGCTTCTATCAGAAAAACGGCGGCAGCGACCTGCACCACCTGCGTCCGGAGAACAGCAGCGTCAACTCCACCCGCTCCAACTACACGATGGGCGACGTCGTGGGCGTGTTTGACAGCTACAGCACCTATCAGTACAACGGAAACAACGTGCTGTACTATCTCCCCGGTGCCGACCTCGTCGAGGTCAACGACAACATCAAGGGCGACGTTGCACGCATCCTTCTGTATGTCTATGTCCGCTGGGAGCAGCCCAACCTCTGCGAGAACGTGGATTCCTCAAAGCTTCCCGCATTTGACTCGGACGACAGCAAGAATAACGGTCTTGCCGTTATCGAGGACCTCGACACCCTGCTTCAGTGGTGCGCAGAGGACCCCGTCGACACTTGGGAAATGAGCCGCAACGACTGCATCGAAAGCATTCAGGGCAACCGCAACGTGTTCATCGACTACCCCGAATACGCATGGCTCATCTTCGGCAGAGAGGTCCCCGCAGGCCTCGTTACCCCCTCCGGCGAGGGCAAGGATATGGAAAAGTATGAGATCACCGCCGTCTCCGCAGACCCGACGATGGGCAGCGTGAGCGTAAAGGGCAGCAAGGTGATCGCAGTTCCCGCCTACGGCTATGTCGTCTCCCGTGCGGAGCTCACCCCCGCCGGCGCCGCAAAGCTCGACCGTGACGGAAACGTGTTCACGCTCAGCGAGATAAAGAGCAACTGCACCGTGAAGGTGTACTTTGAAAAGGCGGCAGCCGTGACGGTGAGCTTTGCGTCGCTCGACGAAATTGCACCCATAAGCACCGTTCAGGGCGGCAGCGTGACTCTGCCCTCCTGCATGACGGGCGCCGAGGGCTACACCTTCGTCGGCTGGACCCCCACCGAGATAAAGGACGAGACCGCTACCGCTCCCACCGTTTACAAGGCGGGCAGCAACTACACCGCCTTTGAGGATACGACGCTCTATGCGCTCTTCTCAAAGACCGAGAAGGGCAGCACTCCCGGCGGCAGCGCTGCGCTGGTGACAGAGGAGCAGCAGGATTGGAGCGGCACCTACGTCATAGGTCTGCCCACTCCGAAGCGTGACGTTATGATGTCCGACACGGCAGGCTCCACCGGAGCATACCTCCAGTATAACGATGCGACCATCGCAGACAGCTGCATAACGAACGCCGCAAAGAGCAACTACTTCACCCTCGTTAAGGTCGGCAGCTACTACGCCGTCCGCTCCGACAACGGCAGCTACCTGCGCTGCGACGGCGTTAAGAAAATAAGCCTCGACAACAGCGTGAGCAGCGTTTCGGAGAGCGACACCGCCTTCTTGTGGAACGTGAGCCTCGGGCGCTTTGAGCATTCAAATGCCGCAAACGGCGTCCTGCGCTACAACGCAAGCTCTCCGAGATTCACGACCTATCTCGATTCCGGCAATCAGATGGACGTAAAGCTCTATAAGCTCGGCAGCGCCTCGGTCACCTACTACAAGACCTTCGGCGACGTAACGCCGCCTCCCGCACCTCCGGCTCCCGTGAATCCCTTCACCGACGTGAGCGGGGATGCGGTGTACTATGATGCGGTCATGTGGGCGTATTACCACGAGCCTGAGCAGATAACCACCGGCTACACCGAAACGGAATTCCGTCCCGACGCTCCCTGCACGAGGGGTCAGGTCGTGACCTTCCTGTGGCGTGCCGCAGGCTGCCCCGAGGTAAAGGGCGACTGCCCGTTTACAGACGTTGCCGAGAACAGCCCCTACCGCACCGCAATAACGTGGGCAGCACAGGAGGGCATAGCTCAGGGCTTTGATGCAGATCATTTCCGCCCGGGTGACCCCGTGTCGAGAGCACAGTTCGTGACCTTCCTGTGGCGCTATGAGGGCAAGCCCGCAGCAAATGCAGAGAACGTGTTCACCGATGTTGCCGACACGAGCGTATACTTCCCCGCAATAATGTGGGCGTATGAAAGCGGCGTCACCGTCGGCTACGGAAACAACGATTTCCGCCCCGATATGACCTGCACCCGCTGGCACGTCGTGCTGTTCATGCAGCGCTGCCTCGATAAAGACTGAGATAAGCTCCGAAGGGAGACGGCGACCCCCGTCTCCCTTTATCTGTTTAAAAACTCTTGACAAACCGCCGAAAAGGTAACATAATGGTAACACTACGCCCTTTTCGCCGTTTTCCGCCGCACGGAGATCGGAAAAACAGGATTAAAATCGGTAATATTTTTAACACTTGCCAAAGTTTGTTGTTGAATTTGTGTACAAACTGTGTTAAAATCCTAATGATAGGGTTGCAGTAAACTGCTACAGTAAACTAACGGATCGTCACCGTTAATAATAAGAAGAAAGGAAACATACTATGAACGAAAAGTATAATGCCCTGTTTACTCCCTTCAAGATTGGTAATGTGGAAATCAAAAACCGCATAGTCCAGTGTTCGATGGGCGGTACCTCTCTGTTTGGCTGGCTCGAGCCCTGCCACTTCGACAAGGAAGCCGCACACTTCCTGCTCCAGAGAGCACAGAAAGGTGTTGGCCTGGTGCTTCCCGGTATGCAGTGCGTTCGCGACACCATGGGCCGTCGTTGGCTCTATCAGAACAAGAAGATGTTCAAAGAGCTCAAGCCCTACATGGAAGAGTTCCACAAGACCGGCGCAAAGCTGTTCATCCAGCTGGCAGCAGGCTTCGGCCGCTCCATGGCAGTTACCCCCTGGATGGTCGCTCTGGGCAAGAACCCCATCCTGAACAAGATCGCTTCCCCCATCGTTGACGTACAGTACTCCTGTGCTTCCGCTTCCGAGACTCCTAACCGCTGGGCTGAGGATATGCCTTCCCGTCCCCTGACCGTTAAGGAGATCCGCGAGATGGTAGACGCTTTCGGTAAGACCGCAAAGATGCTGCGTGACGCAGGCGTTGACGGCGTTGAGATCCACGCCGTTCACGAAGGCTACCTCCTCGACCAGTTCACCATGGAAAACTGGAACCATCGTACCGACGAGTACGGCGGCAGCTTCGAGAACCGTTTCCGCTTCCCCGTTGAGATCGTACAGTGCATCAAGAAGTACGCCGGCGAAGACTTCCCCGTATCCCTCCGTTACTCCGTCAAGTCCTACACCAAGACTTGGGGCAAGGGCGCAGTTCCCGGAGAAGAGTTCGTAGAGTGGGGTCGTGACTACGAAGAGTCCAAGAAGGCAATCAAGTACCTCGGCGACATGGGCTATGACTTCTTCAACTGCGACAACGGTACTTACGACGCATGGTACTGGGCACATCCGCCTCAGTACATGCCCGACAACTGCAACCTCGCAGACGTCGAAATGATCAGAAATTACACCGACAAGCCCGTGGCTTGCGCAGGCCGTATGCTCCCCGAGACCGCTGCCGAAGAGATCGCAGCCGGCCGTCTCGACGCTATCGCAATCGCTCGTCAGAACCTCGTTGACCCCGACTGGATCCTCAAGATTCAGGAAGGCAGGGAAGACGAGATCAAGCCCTGCATCCGCTGCCACAACGGCTGCTTCAACTTTGCAAAGTACAAGGGCACCGCAAACATCCAGGGTCTGGAAGACTCCCTGCACCTTGGCCGCTGCGCCCTTACTCCTCCCACCATGCAGCACAACCGCTACAAGATCGTTCCCACCAACAAGCCCAAGAAGGTCGCCATCATCGGCGCCGGCATCGGCGGCTGCGAGGCAGCTCTCGTCCTCAAGCAGCGCGGTCACAACCCCGTTGTCTTCGAGAAGGCTGACCGTATCGGCGGTCTGTTCCTCACCGCTTCCGCAATGAGCTTCAAGGAGAACGATAAGCAGCTCATCGCCTGGTACGAGAACGAAGTTAAGAAGCAGGGCATCGACATCCGCTTCAACACCGAGATCAACGACCTGGGCGTTATCGCACGTCAGTTTGACGAGATCATCGTCGCAACCGGCGCAACTCCCAGAAAGATGGCAATTCCCGGCTTCGAGAAGTGCCTGAACTTCACCCAGCTCCTCCGCGAGAAGTACCCCGTTGGCGACAAAGTCGTGTTCTTCGGCGGCGGTCAGTCCGCTTGTGAGGCTGCATACGAGATGGTTCTCCAGGGCAAGCACCCCATCATCGTAGAGTATGCAAAGGACCTCGTTCCCGCACAGAACGTCTGCCTGTCCAACGCTTCCTTCCTGCGTGATGTTCTCGAGTACCACAAGGTTCCCACCTACCTCGAGCACACCATCAAGGAGATCAAGGACAAGACCGTCGTTGTTGCTTCCAAGGACGGCAAGAACGTCATCGAGCTCGAATACGATAACATCGTAAACGGCATCGGCTTCGTTCCCCAGCCTGTCGGCGGCAAGGGCAAGAACATTCACCGTGTCGGTGACTGTGTTGCGATCGGCAACCTGCGTACCGCTATCTGGCGTGCATGGGATGTCTGCATGAAGATCTGATCTTCTGCTGCACACCGTAACAGAATAAACTTGACGGTGCAGGTCATTTGACCTGCACCGTTTTTTGCGCCGAAAAGTCCGAGAGATCGGGCTTTTTTAATTTTTAAAAGTGAACAAACTGTAAACATAAATTAAAATTCCGTTTTTCTGCAAGATTATACAAAAGCCTCCGTCTTTATTGGTGAGCGCACAATTGGGGGATTGGCGCACAGTGCCGAATAAATGAAAGCGGAGGATTATTATGACCGAAATAAATAAATCACGCCTACTGAAGGTGCTGAGCGTGTTGCTGGCAGCGATCATACTGCTATGCGCAATCTTTACCCCTAAAGCCGATGCGATTTCCGAGGAGGACTACTACGAAAATGCGGTCCTTTACTGGACGAACGTCGAACGTGCAAGACACGGTCTTGCGGCGCTCAAGACGACGGATGCGCTGAGCAACGCCTCATACACGAGAGCGAAGGAGCTCCTCACGAATTATGACCACACCCGTCCCAACGGTCAGCGCTGGACGACAGTGTTTGCCGCAAACGGCATAAGCTACGGCTGTGCGGCGGAGAACATAGCGGTCGGCTACTCGACACCCTGCAGTGTCGTGAATGCGTGGATGGAGTCCACGGGACACCGCAACAACATACTGAGCGAAAAGTACACTTACATGGGTTCCGGCTATTACTACTCGAACTCCGGCTATAAAAACCACTGGGAGCAGCTTTTCGCCGGAAAGGTGACATACGCTAACGCACGAGGCACGTTTTACGTTGCGCCGACGGGTCTCAAGCTTGACAAGACGAGCCTCAGCCTCAAAGTTAACGGCACCGGCACGGTGACCGGAGTTCCGCAGCCCGTGTATGCGACCGAGGAGGTCATATGCACAAGCTCCGACCCGAACACCGTCTGCGTTGTGAACACGCAGGTGAACGTGATAACGGTGAAGGGACTGCGTGACGGCAAGGCGACGCTCACGATACGCTGCGGTGCCTATTCAAAAACGCTTGACGTCACGGTGGGCAGCGGCAAGAGCGCAAGCCCGTACTACGACGTAAGCCCGGACGCAAAATACTTTAACGCCGTCATGTGGGCAACGAAAAACGGCATAACCAACGGTACTGACGCAACGCATTTTTCGCCCGACGCAAGCTGCACAAGGGGTCAGGTCGTGACCTTCCTGTGGCGTGCAGCCGGATGTCCGGAGCCGAGGCGCACGACGAATCCCTTTGTCGATGTGCAGAAAGGCTCCTACTGCTACAAGGCGGTGCTGTGGGCATACGAAAACGGCATAACCAACGGCACCGACGCAAGTCACTTCTCGCCGGGCAAGACGATACCCAAGCAGCAGGCGATAATGCTGATATATAACTACTGCGGCAAGCCTGCGGTAAGCGGGACCGAGCCGTACAGCGACGTGACCCCCGGCGACTATTATTACAAGGCGGTGCTGTGGGCGTATAAAAACGGCATTGCGGAGGGCGGAAGCTATTTCGGCGTGGGCGATGCCTGTCCGAGGTGGCAGCTTGTGCAGTATATGTACCTCGCAATGAATTAAATTTGACAGTTTCCTCGATGAGCGGGGATCAGCTCCCGCAAGTCGAATACTCCTTTCTCCATCCCCCCCAAGAGACCGATGCTTCCCCCAAAGCATCGGTCTCAAACCGTTTTTGGGGAGCAGAGGAAAAGAACGCAAAGCGTAAAATTTAATGCGCAGCAGGGGAGTTTGAGGGGACAAGGCATAAATATCAAAAAAATCAGAAGCCCCGCCGACCGGTAGTCACCCGGAAGGCGGAGCTTCTTTTAGTGAACGAGATTCGGATGAACAGGAGAGGACACAGCCGAAAGGGTAGCGATAGTAGGGAACATTTGTGTGCTGCGGGGGCGTTTGCGGTCATGCCGCAAAACGCACCGCCGTATAACAGCATACGGCGGTGCGTTTTTAACTTTATCTCTTTTTTCAGAACAGGAGCTTAAACAGGTTTTCGTCCTTTGCGACGTTGCTCATCTCGCCGACGAACATGATGTCGGTGACACCGGAGGAGGAGACGAGATTCTTGACGGAACCGTTAAAGTAGCGCAGGTCGAGCATGAGAATGTTCTCGTAGTCCGCCGTCAGGAAGGGTACAAGGGAGTTTGCAAAGGAGTCCTTTATGACGAGCAGCGTCTTACCGTTCTGCGCACCGCCCTTTATGAGCATCATTGCCCGGTTGCCGCCGAAGAACACGGTGTATTTGTCCTTCGTATCAAGCTTGCTCATGTCGTAGACCTCAATGCTCTTGCCGTCGGCGGTGACTGCAAGGGAGTCCGAAACGGGAGCGATGTACACCTCGTCGGGAACGGCGGCGGAGTCGAGCGTCTTGGAATAGGTGGTGCCGAGGAAGGAGTCACTCACCTTTTGAAGCTCCCCTTCGTATGCGCCATTGCCCTGCATGATGCAGTCGTAGGCAAGGTATGCACCCATGGTCGTCCAGTGATGGTCGGTGCGGTAGTAGATATACTCTCCGCTGTGCTCCGACAGGGCAGAGTAGATATCGGGCAGCGAAACGCTGTCGCAGAAAACGTCCTGCGCTATGCCGTACATGAGTCTTGCGTCGTACATTTGGGCGTTTGCGGGGAGCTTATCGGAAAGCACCGTTCCGGCTGCGGGGACCAAAACGACGGTGGAGGGGAGCCCCTGCGCATCGATAAAGCTCTTTATCGATGCAAGATTTTCACGGTAGCGGTCAAGCTCAAAGTCGTCGGAGGTGATCTTCTCCATGTAGTAGCCGTCCCGACCGATGTAGGCTCCGCCGATGTCGGCAAAGCCGAGCGTGAGCTTTATCTTCGTGCCGACCGCCGTCCACAGATCCCTTGCGGGGAACTGGTCGCTTAAATACTTCGAGAGCTTGGACTGGAAGCTGCCGTCAAGCAGCGTATCGCCGTTTAGCGCCGGCGCCGTCTGAAGCACACGGTTTTCGTTGTCGGAAAACTCTCGGTCCGGCGTTGCGAGGATATAAACGCCGGGCAGAACGATAATGACGAGGAATATTGCGATGAATGTGATGTACAGTTTTTTCATTTCGCTCACCTCTCAGAATCTGAAGTACAGGAAGGGGTTGTAGCTGTCAACGACGAGGAACATCATGCACAGCGCAAGCAGCAGTATTGTCGCTGCGGCCTTGATGCAGAATGCGCTCTCCTCGCCGACGCAGAGCTTACGCCCGACGAATGCGGTAAGGCGCTTGGGAAGCTGCGTCGATGCGATGCAGAGTATAACGAGCAGCGCAGCTCTCGTCGTGAGAAGGTAGAGGTCAAGCCCGCCCGTAAGTCCGTTTGCGCCGAACATGGAGCCGAGGTACGGCAAAAGCACACTCGTGTCGTCGCAGGCGAAGATGACCCAGCCGATGACGATGATAAACAGCGCATATATGTGCCGCACGAAGGCGGGGAGCTTATCGAGTACCTTGAGCATGAACAGCTTTTCAAGGACGAGGAACAGGAAGTAGTAAAGTCCCCACATGACGAAGTTCCAGCCTGCGCCGTGCCAGAAGCCGGTCAGCGCCCAAACGATGAGCAGGTTGAGTATCTGCCGTGCCATGCCCTTGCGGTTGCCGCCGAGGGGGATGTACAGGTACTCCTTGAACCATGTGCTGAGCGTAATGTGCCAGCGCCGCCAAAACTCGGTGATGCTCTTGGATTCGTAGGGGTAGCGGAAGTTTTCGGGGAATTTGAAGCCGAAGATTCTGCCGAGACCGATCGCCATGTCGGAGTAGCCGGAGAAGTCGAAGTAGATCTGGAAGGTGTAGGCTATCGCACCGAGCCACGCCATGAGTACGGAGGTCTCGCCGCCGAGGGCGTAGATCTGATCCCAAAGCGCACCGATCTGATTTGCCAAAAGCACCTTCTTGCCGAGACCTACGACAAAGCGGCAGATGCCGCTTGCAAAGTCCTCGGCGGAGACGCTGCGCTCTTTGAGCTGCGCCTCAACGTCGGAGTAGCGGACGATGGGACCTGCGATAAGCTGCGGGAACATGGTGATGTACATTCCGAAGTCCAGAATATTGCGCTGCACCTTCACGTCGTCACGGTAGACGTCTATCGTGTAGCTCATCGCCTGGAAGGTGTAGAAGCTGATACCGATGGGCAGCGCAAGATTCACAAGCCCGATGTCGGCGTTGAAGGCACGGTTTAGGTTCGTTATCACGAAGTCGGTGTACTTGAACACGCAGAGCAGTCCGATGTCGATGACGACGGAGAGCGCAAGCAGCGCCTTTGAAAGCCGGACGTTTTTCCTGTTGCGGTCAAGCAGCAGACCGAAGGCGTAGTTTATCGCAATGGAGAACATCATCAGGAACACATACTTCGGCTCGCCCCATGCGTAGAACACGAGGGAGACGAGCAGCAGAAAGCTGTTCCTTAAACGCTTAGGACAGATATAGTACCCCGCAAGCACGATGGGCAGGAATACGCATATGAACACCGAATCACTGAATACCATATCTTTTTTCTCCTAAAGTTTAGTTTACAAAGTCCTCAAAGGCGGACCTGACGGCGGAATTGCTGTCCGTCATTATAAGCACGGCGTACCTGCCGTCGGTAAAAACGAGGGCATTTTCCGCTCTCGGCACCTCGCTGATGCCGTAGGACCTGTAGAAGTCCACACGGTTCTGAGCGTGCTGCTTTAAGGAATCGGCGGCGACCGAGGCATCGCTCGCATCCTTGACTGCGATCACGGCGATCTCGTAGGAGGCAAGCTCGTTTGCGTAGCTCACGAAGTACGCCTCGACCTTGTCGTAGTCCATGTCGGAAATGTAGGAAAAGCTGCTCTTTGCGTTGTCGTCCGAGCTTGAAGCGGAGAGCATATCGGGAAGCTTGCCCGCAGCCGAAAGCATTTCGACCCGAAGGTCGTACATACTCACGGTCTCACGGCTCTCCCCGCAGGCGCAGAGGCAAAAGCACAGGCAAAGCGCAAGCAGAAGCGAGACAGTTCTTTTCATAAGTGCCTCCGTATCAGCCCCTTGCACCGATGATGACATCGTCGTCCCCATCCTCGTTGTCGACGTCCGAGACCTCGATGTCGCCGAAGGACTTTTCTATCGCATCGTATATTTTATCATACGCATCCGAGGGTATGTCAATAGGATCGTCGATATCGGGATCGTCGTCGTTATAATCAAAGCCGTCGATGGTGATAAACAGCACATAGCCCTCCTGCACCTTGTACCAGCTCCAGTACAGAGTGAGGTAGCCGTACTCGTCGGAGTTCATAAGGCGCATCTCGATGTCGGACATGATCTCGTTGACTATCGCCGCTTCGGGTTCGCCGATCTCGGTCTTGAACGCAAAGGCTGCGCTGCCGCACTGCTCGTCGATCATATCTCTGAGTGCTGCGGGCAGATCGTAAATGTCGTCGCAGGTCTTGAGGTTGCTGTATGCGTGGTTGTACTTGATGCCGTTTGCGGCGGGGAAGTAGGAGGTATCCCAGCTCTGATCGGTGGCGCACATGGCGTCGTTGCGATTAAAGTGCGAGTAGTTGCCGCTGCCGACATCGGAGTATATATCGGTATGATACCACTCTCCGTCGAGCTTTACAAGGTTCCATGAATGATAGCACTCCGTGTTATGCACTACCATGCAGTCGATGTCGAGCATCTGCATGAACAGACGGAAGGTGGTGGCGTAGCCGACGCAGACTGCGTTGTGGTATTTAAGTACGCCGTAGGGGTTGTCGCAGTCCTCCTGTGTGTTGGGTATGACGAGGTAGGAGCCGGTGTCGTGATCGAGGTTTGCGGTCATCCAATCGTACACCGCAAGCTCCTTTTCATAGTCGCTCATGTCCTTGTCAATGATCTCGTCAAGAATCTTCGACGCCATGTCGAGCGTCTCCTTGTCCTTGTCGCTGAGGTCTGAGCGATCGCCGGACTTGTAAGCGTCGGAAATGTTCTTGGTGGACTTTATCTCGTACTCGTCGGCTATTATGACTCCGTCCTCGGTGGTCTCGCCGCCGTTTTTGTTAAGGGTGGAGTTTAAAAGCTTGCCCTGGGCGTTTACTTTGGTGAGAAGCGAGATGTTCAGTACCAGTCCCGCTATGAGTATCACCGCAAGTATGCCGGCAAAAACGCCGACGGCGATCTTGAGCTTTTTGTTAGTTTGCTGCATAATGATTACTCCTTTCGGGTTTATAGTGCTATGACGATGAGATGTGTACTATGTTCCGCAAAAATTTGGGCAATATGCTACTTGTCTCGGCATTGCCGATAAGATATACTATTTACATTAAATTCAAAGCCATGCGGAAAGAGGCGTTCATATGAAGAACTTTTTATATGATATTGGCAGCAAAACGGCAAAGAAAACCGCTTTGAATGTTGAATTTGATCTTCTGCGTTCGTCGGAGGGGGACAATGCGACCGTCGCCGCACTGCCGTTTTACTATTCCGACGAGATGTTTTTAAATTCCGCATGCGGCTATAACCACAAGCTCTGCATACTGAGCCTCGGCCTCACCATGACCACCTTTGCGGTAGGAAACGAGGGCGACGAACACGTTCGCAAGGCGCTTATAGGGATGGGCTTTAACGAGAGCAGCATAAAAAGCCGCAAGTTTGACAAAACAAAGCCCATAAACGACAGCTGTGCCTACGCCTTTGCGGTGAAAAAGCTTGCCGGTACGGATCAGAAGCTCCTGTCCGTCGCCATCCGCAGCCACCGCTACGGCGGCGAGTGGGTCAGCAACGCCCATGTGTTCAGCGATAAATATCCGGGCTACGCCGCAGGCTTCAAGTCAGCCGCCGACAAGGTGTATTCCGCTCTCAGAAAGTATATTTCCGAGCAGAAGCTTGATAAGAGCAAGCTCAAGATCTGGGTCGTCGGATTTTCGAGAGGCGGCGCAATATCGAATAACCTCGGTCATCTCCTCAATTCCGGGCTGGGCATAAAGAAGGACAACATTTTTGTCTACACCTTTGCCGCACCGAACACGGTCGAGGACAAAAATTGGGTCTATTACGACAACATTTTTAACGTGCTGTCCGAGATGGACGTCGTGCCGAGAGTGCCGCTGCGCTCGTGGGGCTTCCGCCGCTTCGGCACCGATCTGCGTCTGCCCTGCGAAAGCCGCAGAGGTACGGAGTGCTACACGGAGAGGCTCGGTGTCATGCGTGAGCGCTTTGCCGAGATAATGCAGGCGATAGACACGCCCGACAACACATATGAGCCGTACAAGGAGCAGGAAAAGGTCCTCGATATGCTCATAGCCTATTCCGATAAGCTGTTTCCGAGTCTCGACAAATATGCGCAGGACGGCTACCAGAGCTTCATAATGGACTACATGAGCGGGAAGATCTACGGCAGCGCCGTCGATATGCGGAGATTCATCCGCTTCCTCGTCGACGGAGACGAGGAATTTGCCGAGGAGCTGTGCGGTATGCTCGAACAGTGGGACTCCATGGGTGCGATGCAGAAGGCGCAGAGCATCGGCGGGCTGAACCTCAAGATCACCTCGATGCTCAAAAAGCACCTTTCCGGCGACACGGCTCCCGCACTTGAGATGCTCAGCCTCGGCTTGGGCGTGCTTGCGCACTACGCCGCAAGGCTCACGGCGGACAAGGTGACCAAGAGCGGGCAGGACAATTACTATGAGCTACTCATCCGTCTTGCGGTCGATGCCTACCATGTGGCGGAGCATTCGCCCGTGCTGATGCAGCACTGGCCGGAGGTCTATCTTGCGTGGCTGCTCTCCGGCGACGAAAAGACACTTTACCGCACGGACGGCTACCGTCGGCTTACGATAAAATGACAGACGAAACGGAGACAGACATGGACAGAACACTCGTGATAATGGCGGCGGGACTCGGCTCCCGCTACGGCGGCGTAAAGCAGATGACGGGCGTGGGGCCCGACGGAGAGATACTCATGGAGTATGCCGTTTTTGACGCACTGAGCGCCGGGTTTAACAGGGTCGTTGCGATAATCAAGCCCGATATGCTCAAGGATGTGAAGGAACGCTGCGGCGACCGCATCGAGAAAAAGACGGGGATAAGGATAGACTACGCCTTTCAGACGTCCGACCGCTTCACCGAAAGCAGACCGGAGTTTGCCGGAAGGTCAAAGCCCTTGGGTACGGTACACGCCGTGCTGTGCGCAAAGGAGTTTATAAAGACGCCCTTTGCGGTCATAAATGCCGACGATTACTACGGCAGGAGCGCTTTTGAGGTCATAGCGCCGCAGCTTGACGATCTTCAAGCCGCCGAGGATGCGGCGATGGTCGCATACAGGCTCAAGAACACGGTCAGCGAATTCGGCACCGTCACAAGGGGCGTATGCGGCAGCCGGGACGGGTATCTAAGCTCCGTCACCGAGACATACAAGATAAAGCTGTTTCCAGACGGCACGATACGGGACACCTCGGAGTCCGAGGAAGGACCCGTGCTTTCGCCGGACAGCCTCGTTTCCATGAATCTGTGGGGCTTTTCCCCGAAAATGCTCGACGTTATGGAGCGGTATTTTGAAAGCTTCCTTGAAAAGCTCCCCGAGGGCGACAACAAGAGCGAGTGCCTGCTGCCGACCATGGTCGGCGATATGATAGCCGAGGACAGGCTCAATGTCAAGGTTTTAAGCTCCGGCGACCGCTGGTTTGGTCTGACCTACAAGGAGGACACGCCGGGCGTCGTCGCCGCACTGTCTGCGCTCCACGAAAACGGGACCTACCCCCCGACGCTTTGGGGATAACACAACGTAATAAAAATGCAGAGCCTTTGGCTCTGCATTTTTCGTTAATGTAGGATCAGTCCTCGCCGTCGGGTTCGTCGGTCTCGTCGAAGTCAAATTCGAGGGTCTCACCGCAGCCGGGGCAAATGATGTTGCCGAAGCTCAGATCGTCCTCATACACGGGGACGACCTCACCGCACTGCGGGCAGGTGACCTCGTAATCGGCTTCGTCGTCGCAGCCGCAGCAGGAGCTGCAGCAGAAGGACTCGTCGTCATCGTCGTCGTAATCCTCGTCATAGTCGTCCTCATCGTCGAGGATAAGCTCCTCGATGAAGGACACGTCGTCGCCGAGACTGTCAAGCTCGTCCGCCATGTCTGCGGAATCGACTTCAAGCGCCTCGATCGAAGCGGCGAAGGAATCCAACGCATCTATAACGGCAAGCAGGAGCTTTCCGTTCTTGTCGTCGGCACTTATGTCCAAGCCCTCGGCAAGACCCTTGAGATATGCCACTTTTTCGGACGGTGTCATGGTGTAACCTCCTTTTTGCTCAAAACCGAATTGTTATTGACTTATGCGCGGCTGAGATATTCGCCGGTGCGGGTGTCGATCTTGATCCTTTCGCCCGGCTCGATGAACAGGGGAACCTTGACCTCGGCGCCGGTCTCCAGAGTTGCGGGCTTGGTCGCATTGGTAGCGGTGTTGCCTGCAAAGCCGGGGTCGGTATCGGTTACCTCAAGCTCCACAAAGAAGGGAGGTTCGACGTTAAAGACCTTGCCCTTGTAGGAGTAGATGGTGCAGACCATGTTCTCCTTGACGAACTTGAAGCTGTCGCTCAGAACGGATTCGTCAACAGGCTCAAGCTCATAGGTTTCGGGGTTCATGAAGTAGTACAGGTTGCCGTCGGCATAGCTGTACTCCATGGACATACGGTCAACAGTAGCGTTCTCGAACTTTGCGGTGGGGTTGAAGGAAGTCTCGGTCACGGCGCCGGTGATGACGTTCTTCATCTTGGTGCGGACGAAGGCTGCGCCCTTGCCGGGCTTGACGTGCTGGAATTCGACGACCTGCATGACTTGTCCGCGTTTCTGAAATCGCCTGCTGTTATCATATAGGTAAATCCTCCTAAAGTGAATTTGTAATAAAATTGCTTAGATATTTTACATTATAAGATAGGATATTGCAATACTATTTTCCTTTTTTGGCTTTTTTGCCGCCGGGTTTTTCGTCCTCACTCAGCTCTTTTTTGCCGGTGCGCTTCTCAAATGCGATCTGGAACATATAAACGACCATTGCAAGTATCGCAACGAGGTAGATTATCTTGGAGATAAAGCTGTCGGAAAATCCGTCTATAAAGTTTGCGAGAGCAATGTTCAAAACCAGCAGGATAAAGCCGAATATGAGCAGCGGTGTCATGCTGAGATTGACTTCCTTTTCGCCCTTCTTGGCGGGCTTGTTCGTATTTTTCTTTGCCATGAAAGCACCTCCTTACAGAATTATGAGCGACTTGTCCGCATGGGTCAGATTGATGCAGCCGTCCTCGGTGAGGTAGATCGCATCCTCAATCCTCACGCCGAAGCTGCCGGGGATGTATATGCCCGGCTCTGCGCTGATGACTGCGCCGACGGGCATCACAGTCTCGCACGAGGGGGAGGCGTTCGGCGCTTCGTGAATGTCGAGACCGAGGCTGTGACCGAAGGAGTGACCGAAATACTGACCGTAGCCCGCATCCTCAATGACCTGCCGTGCGGCGGCGTCGATATCGCAGCCCCGCACGCCCGCCTTTGCCTTTGCGATGCCGGCAAGCTGCGCACGCAGAACGGTGTCGTAGACCTTCTTCATCTCGTCGGTGGCATAGCCGACGGCGACCGTCCTCGTCATGTCGGAGCAGTAGCCGTGCTTTAAGCAGCCGAAGTCCATGGTCACGAAGTCGCCCTCACGCACGAGCGTGTCGCCGGGGACACCGTGGGGCATGGAGCTGTTCTTGCCGGTGACGGCGATCGGGTCAAAGGAGTTGCCCTCGGCTCCGTGCTTTAAGAGCCTGTAGGTGATCTCGGCGGCGATGTCTCTTTCGCTTACGCCGGGCTTGATGATCTTGAGAACGTCCGCCAGAGCAAGCTCCGCAATGTTCTGCGCCTCCTGCATGAAGCCGAATTCCTCACGGCTCTTTGCGGCACGCAGCTCCGAAAGTATGCTCTGAGCGGGGGTGAGCTCAAGACCCAAAAGCTCCTCGTAACGGCGGTAGTCGGCAAAGGAGAGCTTCTCCTCCTCGGCGCCGAGACGCTTCACATGGGACTCCTCCAGAGCCTCACGGATATACTCGTGCAGACGCTTGCCGCCGCCGAACTGACGCAGCTCGATCTCCGGGTCAAGTGCCTTTTGGGCAGCCTCGATATAGCGGGAGTCGGTGAAAAGATAGGTCTTTCCGGTCGTCACCAGCACGGCACCGTCGGTGAACGGAAAGCCGCAGGCATAGCGCTGATTCTTTTCGTCGCTTATCAGCAGAGCGTCAAGCCCCGCAGAGACGAGTTTTTCCTGGATTTTTTTCGTGTTGTTCATAGCTTTCCGCCTTCTGTTTCCTATTGAAATTTGAAATGTTTCATATATAATAATGTATTATACTATTAAATTCCGATTAACACAATCCGAAATGGGAGAAAAAGATGAAAAAACTGCGCATTACAGCCGTGCTTTTGATGCTGTGCCTGCTTGCCGCAGCGTTTTATCCCGCAGCGGCGGCTCTCGACTACGGCGAATACGTTCTTCCTGCGCCGAATACGAACGCCTCCTGCGCCATCGTCATGGAGCTTGACGGCGGCAGAGTGCTTTACGGAAAGAACGAAAAGCTTGCGGCCGACCCCGCAAGCCTCACAAAGATAATGACGGTGCTGCTCGTTGCCGAGGCGGTGGAGCGGGGCGACGTTTCGCTCGACGACAAGGTGCCGATCGGCAACGACTATATGAACGGCATCCCCGAAGACGACGAGGGTCCGCTGAAGCTCTCCCCCGGCGAGTCGCTCAGCCTGCGTGACCTCATGTACTGTGCCATGCTCGTGTCATCGAACGAGGCGTGCAATGTCATGGCGGTCCACGTCTCCGGCTCCGTCGACGGCTTCGTTACGCTGATGAACAAGCGGGCAAAGGAGCTTGGCTGCACCGACACAAGGTTTGTGAACACCAACGGCTTGTTCCGTCCCGGACATTACAGCAGCGCATCCGACCTTGCGATCATCGCAAGGGAGGCGCTCGGCCACAAGCTGATACTTGAGATCTGCGGCACGAGAGAGTATACCGTCCCCGCCACGGAAACGCACGACGCAAGGCAGCTTCAGAACACCAACGGACTCATAAATCCCAATTCCTATTACGGTTCCGGCTTTGTCTATTCGGGAGCCTTCGGCTTAAAGACGGGTCACACCACGCAGGCGGACTACTGTCTTGCGGGCGCCGCCGAGAAAAACGGCGTCAGGATACTCGTCATCGTCCTCGGTTGCGGCAAATCGCAGAACTTTGTCGACACGATGAATTTGTTCGACTGGGCGTTCAACAACTTCTCCGTGCGCAAGGTCGTCGAAAAGGGCGAGACCTTCGGCAAGATCGATGTCACGAAAAGCGCCGAGGTAACGGAGGTACAGCTCGTTGCGGGCAAGAGCTTCCGCTATTTCCTGCCGGAGGGCTTGGACGTAAGTGAGCTTCAAAAGGTCGTGAAGCTTGATTCAGAGGCGGCGGAGGCGCCCGTCAAGGCGGGCGAGGAGTACGGTACGCTCACGGTACTCGGACCCGACGGCGAGACCTACGGCAGTGTGCCGCTGGTTGCGGCAAACGACGTTGACGCTTCCGTGTGGGCGTCGCTCAAGGGCGAGGTCGGCGGCTTCTTCTCGCAAAGCTGGATGAGCCTGCTTGCGATAGTCATCGTCCTGCTGATACTTGCGGCGGCGGTGCTGACGCTCATTCGCCGCAGACGCAGAAGGATCGAGGAGGAAAAGCGCCGCCGCAGAAATGCGCAGCGCCGCAGGCTCGAAAACGAGCGCCGTGAAAAGGAGGCACACAAGAAATATTACGAGGACTTCCTCGGCGGCGAAAACGGAGGGAAGAAACGTAAATGAGACTTAAAAGTATCCTGTCCGTCCTGCTCTGCGTCCTGCTCATATGCTCGCTTGCCGCCTGCTCCGGCGGTAAAAATCCGGAGACGAAGCCGAAGACGAGCGACACGCCGGAGCTTTCGGAGTATGAAAAGTGGCAGGAGCGGATGCTCTCCCTGTGCAACATGGACTACGACGGCTTCATCGGCTACTGGGACCTGCGCTGCGACGGCTTTTACGGCGACGATCTGACGACGGCGCTGGGCATCCTCTCCGGCGGCGGAACGCCGTTTCTGCCTCTCGACGGGCAAAATGCGCTCATCGAAAGCACGAGGAAAGACTACGCCGAGCGCTACGGCGACGACTGGCGTTTTTCGATAAAGAGCATAAGCTGCGACGCTCTGCCGCAGAGCGCCTGCGAGGATTTCTCGGCTGAGCTTAAAAAGGTCGCAGACAGCGTCGACGTCCTCTGCACGGCGGCGGACGCCTGGAACGACGCCGGCTGGTCCGAGTTTGCGCTGGACCACGGCTGTTCCGTTGCCGATGCAAAGCGCCTTGTAGAGGCGTACCGCAGCATAGGTGATGCCTGCCGCAGCGCCGAGGTGACGGAGGCGCTTACAGTGAGCGTGAGCCTTGAGCTTTCCGGCAGCGGGACGGAGCCGCTTGCGAAGGAGGAGAGCTTCACCGTGTACGTCGTGAACGGACGCTACGTCACGGAGCCGCTCATCGACAGCAGCTACGCACTTATAAATTTGGTTTACTGAAACAAAACCCCGCCTTGCGGCGTCTATACCGCAAGGCGGGCTTTTTGCACTTTGCGGCTTAACAGAATGTTTATAATTTTAGACTTAAAGTATGTATAAAATGTTAACGAGAAGTCGTACGTTTCCGAATAATTCGTTGTATATTCCCTAAAATGTATAAATTTATACCGACAATATTCAAAGTTTGTTAAAATTTTTTTAGAAAACTTGTAATTTTTTATTTACTATTCTGACATCGTGTGTTACAATACAATACGCTGACACGAAATTATCAAATTTATGGGATTAAGTAAACTTTTAATAAAACATTGGGAGGATTAAAATGAAAAGAGTATTACTTATGGTCTGTAGCATCTGCCTCGTTCTGGCATGCGTATTCGGACTGTTCGCCTGCGTAGCCTGCGTACAGGACATCCAGAACGTCAAAGAGTATAAGACCAGCGATACCAACACCGCAAGGAAAGGCATCGCAACCGCAAGAGACGGCATACAGCAGCTCAAGGACAATCAGCAGGCTTACCTTGACGGCGCAGACACCTTCTCCGACGGACTTGCAGCCTACAACGAAGGCGCAGCAAAGCTCGCAGCCGGTGAGAAGGCATACGCCGAAGGCAAGAAGGCTTACGAAGAAGGCAAGAAGGCTTACGAAGAAGGCAAGCAGAAGATCGCCGACAACACCCAGGCTTACAACGAAGGCAAGGCAATGCTTGAGAAGATCGAGCCTCTTATGCCTTACCTCGATCAGTACATCCAGTTCCGTGACGGCTCTCTGGCAAAGCTCCCCGGCTTCGATTCCGCACAGCTTTGGTTCGTGGGCGTTGTTCGTCCCCTCGCAAAGAACCTCGGACTTGAGATCCCCGAAGACGTTACCGACTTCCCCGCATACATGCAGCAGATGGTCGCTGAAGGCAAGGCAAAGCTCAAGGAGTATGAAGACGGTCTGAAGCAGCTTCAAGAAGCCGAAAAGATGCTCGCAGACGCAGAGAAGCAGCTCGCAGAAGGTAAAGCTCAGCTTGACAAGGGCAGAAATGACCTCGCAGCCGGCGGCGCACAGCTCACTGAAGGCGACGCACAGCTCAACGTATTCGAGCAGGGCGAAGTCGCTCTTGCAGAAGGCGCATACACCCTCTTCCACGGCATGGTTCCCTGCTACCACTGGTACAGCGGCGAGGAGACCATCATGTCCCTCCCCGAGTACATGGCAAAGGAACTCAACGTTGCTATCCCCGATAACCTCATCATCAAGAACACCGCAACCGGCGAAAACGCACCCGCATACGTTCTGAACGAAGAAGCATATGCAAAGCTCTGCGACGACGTCGTTGCTCAGATGTACCTCGTTGACGAGAACGGCGAAAAGGTCGTCGCTCCCGGACGTGAGGGCTTTACCCTCCTCGATCTCGACAAGTGCAGCCTTCTGTTTGACAAGGCAGAGCAGTACATCGTCGATCAGGAAGCCGACATAACCAAGGAAGCCACCGGCAGGATCGTTGTCTGCGGTCTTGCGGCGGTCGCCTGCATCCTCGGCATCGTTGCCGGCATCATCGGCCTCGTCGGCGGCATCTCCGGCAATGGCAAGACCGGCTTCGGCTGCGGTCTCGTTTCTGCGATCCTCGCAGTTGCGGCAAACGTCGTCGGCCTCATCACCGGCTACACCAACTACATCTACCCCACCCGTGTCAATGCGGCAGGTGACTTTGTGATCGACTTTGCGGACATGGATCACTACGTCTACTCCGGCAGCCTCCAGCTCAAGGCAGTCATCATCCTCGCAGTCGTTGCAGTCGTGTTCGTGATCGTTGCTGCGATCGCACGCAAGGCTTCCAAGGACTCCGTGTCTGCGGTTTCCGCAGAGACCACTCAGGCAGCGGCAGCAGGTGCTGCAGCGGCAGCGGTCGCAGAGGAAAGCAGCAGCGAGCAGATCTCCAAGCTCGAAGCCGAGAATGCTGCACTGAAGGAAATGGTCGCAAATCTTGCGGCAGAAGCAGCTACCGTAAAGGAATAAGAATAAACAGCCGATTGACCGACGGAGGCGATATTCAGACCGTTCTCCGGTCACAATCCGGTGCGTAACGGATAAAGGCTGTAGCCGCCCGCAGTTATCTGCGGGCGGCGTTTTTAATGAAAAAATCCCTCGGTTTTCCGAGGGATTTTTTCTATATATCAGACCGAAACGTGGCGCTTGATGAAGGAGGATATCTTCAGCGCAAGCAGCAGCTTTAATAGGTCGGGGATGATAAACGGCAGAACGCATTTTGCGGCGACGGTGATAAAGTCATTGTCTGCACCCGTGTACACCGTCATGAACCAAAAGGTTCCGAAAAGGTAGCACACGCAAAGCGCAGCCAAACACGCAAGCACCGTAAGGAACGTACCCTTGTGCGGGGAGAGAGCGCAAATGAGCCAGTAGCTGAGTCCCGAAAAAATGAAGCCGATTATGTAGCCGCCCGTGGCTCCCATGATCGCACCGATGCCGCCGTTAAAGCCGGAGAACACGGGTGCGCCGACTGCACCGAGCAGAACGTAGACGCATATGGCGGCGGTGCCGCGCTTGCCGCCCAGACAGAGCAGCGCCATGAAAACGCCGAAGGACTGGAGCGTAAACGGAACGGCAAGCACGGGGACGCTTATCCATGCGCACACCGCCATCATTGCCGCAAATATTGCGATCAAAACGAGATCCCTTGTTCTAAAGCCCTTTTTCTCCGTCATAAAACCACCTCCGCAGAATAGCAACATTATAAAGTAAAAGCGCCGTTTGTCAAGCAAAAACAAAAGCGCCGCCCGTAGGCGGCGCTTTTGTTTTATAGTCATCTGTTTTCGTACAGTGCGAGAAACTCTTCGAGCGTGAGGTCGTTTTCCATGATGTAGGTCGCAGCCTCCACGCCGACGTAGCGGAAGTGCCACGGCTCATAGATAATGCCCGTGACATCACTTTTGCCGTTCGGGTAGCGCACGATGAAGCCGTACTCCGCACAATGCTCCACCATCCACTTGTAAAGCCCGGTGTTCTCAAGCTCGGAGGTCAAAAGCTCGTAATGCCCGTCGGCAATGTCGGCGGCAAGTCCGGTGTGATGCTCGCTCGTGCCGGGGTAGGCGACGATGGTGCGAGCCTTCGCTTCGCCGACCTGCTCCACCTTGCGGTTGTAGAGGTACGCCTGCGTTGCGTAGTCACGGTAGCCGGAGAAGGCACGGAAGCTGTAGCCTGCGTCCCGTGCGCCCTGCGCAAAGTCGGAAAGCGATCCGATTATGCGTGCGTCAAAGGGGACGCCCTCAAAGTTTTCGAGGGCGGGAGCGTCTCCGCTGATCTCGTTCCACGGGTTTACAAGCACAAACTGCCACGAGTTCGGGTCAATGTCGGGCAGTCCGTCGTCGGAGGGTTCGGGTGTTTCTTCCGGAGCCTGAGCCTTTTCGGAGGGCGTGGGCGCAGGAGTGGGGTCGGATGCCGCACAGGCGGCAATCCCGAGACACAGCGTGAGCAAAAGGAGCAGAAAAACAAGCTTTTTCATGGTTTTACCTCTCAGTTTGCAGTACATTTCATATTATCGAGTCGGCGAAAACATAAACGCCGGAGAGCGCCTCCGGGCCTTCAATCTCCCAGACGCTGCCGGGGAGACGGTGTATCTCGTCCTCGTTAAACAGCCGGAGAAAGTCGGATACGGGGGCAATATTGGAAAGTCCGAAGCCGTCTGAGCGGTAGTGCATCGGGACGACCGCCCTCGGCGACATCATGCGCACAAGCTCAAAGGCGGCAGCGGCGTTGAGCGTGTACACGCCGCCGACGGGGATGAGCATAATGTCGATATCGGTAAGCGCCTTGAGCATTTCACCGTCGGGCAGGTGACCGATATCGCCCATGTGGGCGACGGTCAGCCCGTCGCAGCTAACGATGCTGATGAGATTATCGCCACGCTTTGCGCCCTTGTATTCATCGTGCCAGCAGGGAATTTGCCGCAGCGGGAAGGGGAAGCCATTTCCGACGCACCTCACCGCATCAGCCGCCGAGTGGTCGGAGTGACCGTGGCTGCAAATGACGGCAGACGCCGTCAGCGGAGGGAGGATAAGCCCCGGCACGGAGCCGTCGGCGTAGGGGTCAAAGACCACGCTTCCGCCGCTTCCCGAAAGCTTAAAACAGGCGTGACCGAACCATTCAAAAGTCATAGTATCACCTCAAAGTCCGAGCGTGGTGAAGGCTTCCCAGCTTCGGTGCATATAGGTTTCGAGGGGGATCGGCTCGCCGATATACCTTGCATCCCTGCCGTCGGCGAGGAATTCGTCGAGGAAGCACTTGCGCCCCGTGGTGTGCATAACGGGGATGCCGCTTATATCCGAGGTTTCCTTCAGCACGTCATAGCCCTGACGGATATCATCGGCGCTTGCAAAGTTTAAGAGATTTGAGTTGTTGACAAAGCCCGTCACCTTGAGGCGGGCGAAACCCTCCATCTCCTCTTTGAGCTTCAGTATCTTCTCCGGGCTTTCGGACATGGGACGAAAGACGTTAACGATGTCGTAGACCTCAAGCTGAGCAGGCTCGAGCGCCGCAAAATCCTGATGATAGCGGCCGAGCGACATCGCTCCGGCGGAGTCGCCGCCGACGTCGAAAACGCAGAGATCCCAGTCCCCGGCGAAGGCGGACGCTACCGCAGCGGACATATTGCTCGGCGTGACGCCCTGACCCGCAAAGGTCGGGGACACGAGGTTTACCTTGTTCTCCCTCAGAACATCCACTCTGTCGGACATACGGAAATAGTCGTTTACTTTGTCGAGGTCAATGACGAGGGTATTTTTGCCGGCGGACGCCGACTGTACGGCAAGATTTATTGCGATCTCCGTTTTGCCGGAGCCGTAGTTGCCGATCAAAACGATGAATTTTTTCATTCGGCCGCCTTCTTTGCGTTGACCTTGGCAAGGAACTTTTCGCCGTTTATGATGAAGCGCTCGTGCGTACCCTTGCCGATGAGACCGCATTCGTCGTAGGCACTGACGTTAAAGACCAGTCTGCGGCGGTCGATCTCAACAAGCTCGCTCTCGGCTCTGACATTCATGCCGAGCGGGGTGGCGGCGTCGTGGCTGACGCAGAGCTTGGTGCCGACGGTGCCTTCGCCCTCGGCAAGATAGGGTGCGACGGAGTGAAGCGCCGCTTCCTCCATGAGTGCGACCATGCAGGGGGTGGCGAAAACGTCAAGAGTGCCGCTGCCGGCTGCCTTTGCGGTGTTTGCATTGGTGACGACGGTTTCCGCAAGACCCTTTATTCCGAGTTCCATATTGATTTCTCCTTTAAAATGTGATAATAAAAAAGTAACATACACCGCCCGAAATGGCAAGAATATTTACGAAAATCGGAGGAACGGCATGAAGGATCTTATGACTGTGAACGTCTATCTGCCGCAGGGCAGAGTGCTTATCTGCGGCTCCTGCCTTGAGGACACGCACCCGGAGGGCTTTGCAAAGCTCAAAGCCGAGGCGGACGAGGTTTACGCCCTGTGCCTTGAGCAGACGCACATCAACATGGCGATAACGAAGATCGCCGCAATGCTCGGCACGGGCAGGGTCACGGCGCTGAGCTTTGCGTCCGTTGACCGCTCCCCGCACTGCACCCAGCTCCACTACATAAAGCATGAGATCGAGCGCACGATGAAGCTCGACATTCCGGTGAAGAGCTATGTCGTGCCGGATGAGGAGCCGATATTCGTCTCCGACGAGGCTATAGATCTTTCAAAATCTTTATCAAAGCTTGCGGAAATTAAGCCTTGACAAAAGCGCTTTGGGTGTTAAAATAGCACTTCGCAGAACGATTTGGGGGTGACTGTTGTGGCAACGGATAGTGCTTATATGACGCAGGGAAATCTGCCGAAGCAGATACTTCGTTTTTCCGCACCGTTGATGCTTTCAAACGTGCTTCAGGTGCTTTTCAATATGTCGGATATTGCGGTTGTCGGACAGTTTGCGGGAGCGGAGGCGCTGGGCGCCGTCGGCTCGACTGCAACGCTGGTGTTCCTGTTCACGGGCTTTCTCATCGGCATCGGCAACGGCATAAACGCCCGCACCGCAATGTATCTCGGCTCCCGAAGCGACCGTGACACGGAGGAGACGGTGCACACCTCGTGCATACTTTCGGCACTTATCGGCGTGCTGCTGCTCATTATCGGCGTCGTTTTCGCCCGTCCGCTGCTGGAGCTTTTAAACACCAAGGATGTGCTTATCGACGGTGCGTGCCTGTACCTCAGAATATATTTCCTCGGTATGCCGGCGCTTGCGCTGTACAACTTCGGCAACGCCGTGTTCAGCGCTGCGGGGAACACGAAAAAGCCGCTGGTGTACCTGCTCGTTGCCGGCGTCATCAACGTGCTGCTGAATCTGCTTTTCGTCATCGTCTGTGGGCTTGGCGTTGCGGGCGTTGCGATAGCGAGTGCGGTGTCGCAGTATGTGTCTGCGATACTCATAATCTCCGCCCTCCTGCGCACGGATGAGAGCTACCGCCTGAGATTTTCAAAGCTCCGGCTCTATCGCGACAAATCGAGATCCGTTTTGTCGCTCGGCGTACCGGCGGGACTGCAAAACTCGATATTTGCGATAGCAAACCTCTTTATTCAGAGCGGCGTAAACAGCTTCGATGCGGTCATTGTTGAGGGCAATTCCGCCGCTGCGAATGCCGACAGCCTTGTGTACGACGTTATGGCGGCGTTTTATATCGCCTGCTCAAGCTTCATGGGACAGAACTACGGCGCCGGGAAGCGTGACAGAGTGCTGAAAAGCTACGGCGTGTGCCTTTTCTACTCCTTTGCGATCGGCGCCATACTCGGGCTTTTTGTGGTGTTCTTCGGTGAGAGCTTTCTGTCGGTCTTCAGCTCCGACCGTGAGGTCATCGAGGCGGGCATGATAAGGCTCAAAATAATGGGATTCTGCTACGCCTTCTCCGCATTCATGGACTGCACCATAGCGGCGTCGAGGGGACTCGGCAAGAGTGCGATACCCATGGTGCTGGTGTTCCTCGGCTCCTGCGTTTTCCGCATTGCATGGGTCTACACCGTGTTTGCACACTTCAAAACGCTTGAGTCGCTGTATCTGCTGTTTATCTTCTCGTGGGTCATAACGGCGATCGCCGAGATGCTGTACTTCTTCCTCGCCGCAGTGAAAAAGCAGCTCCCGAAAACGAGGGAATGCGCTGCGTAGGATATAATAAAAAATCGTCTGCCATCGGCAGACGATTTTTTGCTGCTATGTTTAAATTACTTCTTGATGTTCTCTTTGATGACCTGACCGAGAATGGTCATGCCCTTCTCAATCCTCTCCTCGGTCATTGCGGAGTAGTTGAGGCGGATGCAGTTGTTGTGGCCTGCATCGGGGAAGAAGCCGTCGCCGGGAACGTAAGCAACGTTGCGCTCAAGGCACTGCTTTGCCATCTCGTTGGTGTTGATGTATTCGGGAAGCTCGACCCAAGTGAACAGACCGCCGTTGGGGTGAGTGAACTTAGCCTCGGGCGGGAACTCTCTTTCCATGGTCTGGATCATAACGTCACGGCGCTTGCGGTAGCAATCCTTGATGGTTGCAACGTGCTCGTCGAGGTCGAACATGTCGATGAACTTGGAGACAACGAGCTGAGCCTCGGTGGAAGCCTGAAGGGAGGCAGCCTGTGCGAGGAAGTTGTACTTTTGGAGGATCTCACCGTCTGCGCAGACCCAACCGAGACGGTAGCCGGGAGCGAGGATCTTGGAGAAGGTGCCGAGGAATACGACAAGGCCCTTGGTATCCATGCTCTTGAGTGCGGGGAGGTACTCGCCTTCGAAGCGAAGCTCGCCGTAGGGGTTATCCTCGATGACGGGGACTTCGTACTTGTTGATGATCTCCATGAACTTCTCACGGCGCTCCATGGGCCAGGTGCGGCCGGACGGATTCTGGAAGTCGGGGATGACATAGATCATCTTGACTCTGTCGTTGGTGGCGAGGACCTTTTCAAGCTCTTCCATAATCATGCCGTCGCCGTCGGTGGGGATAGCGACGAAGTTGGGCTCGCAAGCCTTGAATGCGTTGAGAGCGCCAAGGTAGGACGGGCTTTCGATGATGATGGTGTCACCCTTGTCGCAGAAGACACGGGCGGAGTAGTCGAGACCCTGCTGAGAGCCGGAGGTCACGAGGATGTTGTCTGCGGTGGTCTTGATGTTGAGCTTTGCAGCCATGCGGTCTGCGATCTGCTGACGGAAATGCTCGAAGCCGTTGGTGCTGGAGTACTGGAGAGCGACCTTGCCCTGCTCCTCCATGACGGCGTCGGTAGCAGCCTTGATCTTGTCAACGGGGAAGAGTTCGGGTGCGGGCATACCGCCTGCGAAAGAGAGAACCTCGGGCTTGTTGGCGAGAGCGAGAAGCTCACGAATTGCGGAACCCTTGAGAAGGTTCATTCTGCTTGCAAATTTAACCATGATTTATTTCCTCCTGTTTTTTGAGCATCGGCGGCGTAAACCGCAGGGGAAAGAACGGCTCGAAAGCGCAGCGTAAAACAGCACAAAAAAGCCCGCTTATCCCGGAGCCGTTTTTTCCCGTGCGGTTTACCGGCCACATATGCGCACTGTAGTTATATTTAATCACAATTGTCGGCGTTTGTAAACAAGTCTTGGTTAAAATAAGTGCCAATTTAACGAAATCAACAAAAAATGCTGCAATTTTTAGACACTTTGCCATTTGCAGCGCCTGAAATTCTCGTAAAAAAATTAACTAAGCCACGGATTGAAAGGCAGTGCAAAATGGTGTAAAATATCTGTTATGCATTTTGCGTTTGAAGGAGCTTGAAATGAAGCTGTACCTGTATGGACATGATTATAAATATGCGGTCGAGCAGATGCTGCTGACGCTGTATCCCGACGAAAGACCGAGCTACCCGGAGGGCTTACCTTCCGGCGACCGTGCGGAGCTGCGTCTGCACGAGGGTAGAGAGCGCACCACCGCCACCTGCCGTCTCGTGATCGGCGGCAAGGAGAGTCACGGCAGAAGCTCGTTTAAAAACGATCTTGCGCAGGACTGCGTGAGCCGTGACAGTCACTGCTCACGCATAATTAAGAACGCATTTTACGCCGCAGCGCTCAAGGCGGGACACGAGGAGCCGCCGTGGGGCTCCCTGACGGGGGTGCGCCCCGGAAAGCTTTTCTGCTCCATTGCCGCCTCCGGCGGTGAGAAGGCGGCGGTGCGCAGCTTTATCCGTGACTACGGCGTCTCGCCGGAGCGCACGGAGCTTTGCCGCCTGACCTCCGCCGTGACCGAGGAGGTCAGAGCCTCGCTCGGCGAAAACGACGTGTGCCTGTACGTCGGCATACCCTTCTGCCCGACGAGGTGCAACTATTGCAGCTTCGTCAGCCAGTCGGTGGAAAAAAGCATGAAGCTCATCCCGCCCTTTCTCGATGCGCTTATGCTTGAGATAGAAGCACTCGCAAGGGCGGTAAATATTTCGGGCAGGCGCATCATATCCATTTACATGGGCGGCGGTACGCCGACGACGCTGAGCGCTTCTCAGCTTGACAGGCTCTGCAGTGAGCTTGAGCGCCGCTTTGATCTTTCGAACCTGCGTGAGTACACCGTGGAGGCGGGCAGACCCGACACCATAACGGAGGAGAAGCTCCGTGTTCTCAGGGCGCACGGCGTTGACCGTGTGAGCGTGAACCCGCAGACGATGTGCGACGGCGTGCTGGAGGCGATTGGCAGACGGCACTCGGCAAAGGACGTTTGCGACGCACTCGAAAAGGTGCGCACGGTCGGCGGTATGGCGGTCAATATGGACCTCATCGCCGGACTTAGTACGGACACGGTGCAGGGCTTTGAGGACAGTCTGAGAAAGGTGCTTTCCCTCGACCCCGAAAACGTGACGGTACACACGCTGACACTCAAAAACGGCAGCCGGATAAGTCTTGAGGGCAGCCGTCTGCCGACGGGTGCCGAGGTGGGCGAGATGCTCGCCATTGCATCGAGGCTGCTGCCGGAGGCGGGCTATGCGCCCTACTACCTGTACCGGCAGAAGTTCATGTCCGGCGGCTTTGAGAATCTCGGCTGGACAAAGGCGGGGAACGTCAATCTCTACAATGTGTGCATCATGGAGGAGCTTTGCCCGATACTCGCCCTCGGCGGCGGCGGAAGCACGAAGCTCACCCGCACGGACGGCGGACGCAGCGAAAGAATATTCGCACCCAAGTACCCCTCGGAGTACATTTCGGGCATCGAAAAGGTGTGCGCCGACAAGGGCAAAATATCGGATTTTTTTAACTGACATCAGGAGGTTTAACAATATGGCATACGAGCTGAAGGACATAAATTTCAAAACGGTAGCCGACCCCAAGGGCTTTATTGAGGAGTGCGACGCCGCCTACGATGCGCAGGTGAAGGACGCCGCCGGAAGGATACTTGAAAACAGCCGCCGCAGCCCCATCGTGCTGCTGTCGGGTCCGTCCGGAAGCGGCAAGACCACGACCGCAAGGAAGATCAGCGAGGAGCTGGAGCGCCGGGGCTGCCGTGCGCACTACGTCGGCATGGACGACTACTTCGTGACCGTCGATCCGGCTACCGCACCCCGCACGCCGGAGGGCGAGCTTGACCTTGAGTCGCCGCTGTGCCTTGACATGAAGCTTTTAAACGAACACTTCACCATGCTCGCCGAGGGCAAGCGCATATTCGTTCCCAAGTACGAGTTCTCCCGCCGCATGAGGGTGGTGGAGCCATCGAAATCCATAAAGCTCAAAAAGGACGAGATCGTTGTTTTCGAGGGCATCCATGCGCTCAACGACATGATAACCGATCGCCACCCGGAGGCGTTCAAGCTCTACATTTCCGCAAGGAGCAACGTCGTGTTCGGCGACACCGTGGTGTTCAAGGGAACGTGGGCGAGGCTCGTGCGCCGCACCGTGCGTGACTTCAATTTCCGCGGAGCCGACCCGGCGGCGACGATGTCCATGTGGGCGAACGTCCGCCGAGGCGAAAAGGCGAACATCTCGCCGTTTAAGAACAAGGCAAATTTCATGTTCGACTCCGTGTTCCCCTATGAGTTTGCGGTGATGAACGAAACGGCGACGAAGCTGTTTTCGTCCATCCCGGAGGGCATCGAGCGCTACGACGAGCTGCGCCGTGTGCTTCCGGCACTCCAGCTTTTCGGCAACATCGACGAAAGCCTTGTCGCACCCGATGCGATGATACGGGAATTCATCGGCGGCGGAGAGTACGAATAATAAAAAGAGCGAAGGCGCAGCCTTCGCTCTTTTGAAGCGTGTCAAAAAAGTTTGAATTTTTTGACACGCTTCAAAACACGCCACATTTTTTGTGAAAATACCGTTTTACAAAAAATCTCGCTATGCTCGTCAAAAAGCCTGATGACTCAGGCATTTTTGATGGCTACAATCCAATTTGAGGCGGGACCTTTCTCGCTGCGGCTCGGTCACGGTGCGGCTCTGACATGCCCCCGGCATGTCATTCACTACCGCACCGCCGCTTCGCTACCCCCTCACACTCCCCCTGCTGCGTATTAGATTTTACGCCGTTGCATCGGATTTATCCCGGTCCTTTGACAGACTGAAAAGAGCGAAGGCGCAGCCTTCGCTCTTTTACTCAAGCTCTTTTTTTATTCTTGTAATGGCGTTTTTTTCGAGACGGGAGACCTGCGCCTGACTTATGCCGATCGCCTTTGCGACCTCGGTCTGGGTCTTGCCCTCGTAAAAGCGCAGGGCGAGAATGCTTTTCTCCCTCCGACTGAGGTGTGACACCGCCTCGCCGAGGGCGATCTGCTCAAGCCAATGCTCGTCCGTGTTGCGGTTGTCACCGATCTGATCCATGACGCAGACGCTCTCGCCCGAATCGCTGTAAACGGGGTCGTAGAGCGAAACGGGGTCGCAGATGGCATCCATCGCAAAAACGACCTCGCTCTTTTTGATGGACAGCTCCTTTGCGATGCTTTCCACGTCCGGCTCACGGCCCTGCTGCGCCGTGAGCTTTTCCTTTGCCTGAAGCACACGGTACGCCGTGTCACGCATGGAGCGGGAGACACGCAGCGCCCCGTGGTCACGCAGAAAGCGCCGCAGCTCGCCGGAGATCATCGGAACTCCGTAGGTGGAAAAGCGCACGTTCTGCGTGAGATCGAAGCAGTCGATAGCCTTGATAAGCCCGATGACGCCGACCTGAAACAGATCGTCCATGCTTTCGCCTCTGCCTGCAAACTTCTGAATGACGGACAGCACCAGCCGGAGATTACCCGATATCAGCCTGTCCCTTGCCTTTTCGTCGCCGCTTTGAGCTGCGGCGATGAGCGGGCGGACCTCGGAGCTTTTGATAAGCGGCAGCCTTGATGTATTTACGCCGCACAGCTCGACCTTGCCTTGCATAGCATCACTCTCCTAAGTGACGCTATTATTTCCCTGACCGGCCGCTTTTATCCGCCGCCGATTTTTACGGACGCAAAAAAGGCACCCATCGGGTGCCTTTTTTATGTATTGGTATTAGCTTAAATTCCGAAGAATTCGGACAGCTGACCGTAGAGAACAACGATCATGCCGAGCGGAGTGATGACCTTGTAGCAGATGTTGAAGAAGGTCTTGCCCCACATCTTGGTGCCGGAGGCTTCGATCTCTTCCTTGACCATGTCGATCTTCCAGATCCAGCCTATCGCAAACGCCATGATCATTGCGCCGACAGGCATGATGATGCCCTCCGAAATAACGTCGTAGAAGTCAAGCCAGCAGTCGTTCCAAGTCTTTGTGGTGTTCAGATAGTAGGTTGTGGACTCGTCAAAGGCTGTACCCTTTTCGACGGCGGTGTAAGCTCCGTCTTCACCGAGAGTGTAGTAAGTAGTGTCTTTGTCAAATCCCTTAATACCTTCGGCTTCTGCCCAGTCCAATCCGAACAGCTCTGCGGGAGTGGGCAGAGCAGCGCCGTTTGCGGTGCCCATGCCGATACCGTCAAGTGCGGTGGGGAGGCAGAAGATGAGGATGATGATGGAGAAAACAAGAGCGGTGATTCTTCTCTTGGGCGCCTTGCCCTTTGCAATGTCGCTGTCTATCTTTGTTGCGGTGATAGCCTCAAGCAGGGACATGGAGGAGGAGATTGCTGCGATGAAAACGAGGAAGTAGAACAGGAAGCCCATGAGGTCGCCGATAAAGCCGCCCATGTTGTAGAAAACTGCCTGCATGGAGTCGAAGAGGAGGCCGGGGCCGCCGCGGGTGTTGCCCTCGAGGAATGCGTAGCAAGCGGGCATAACGATCATACCGGCCATGATAGCTGCGAGGGTATCCATAACAACGACGATGACGGCGTTTCTCTGGAGGTGCTCCTTCTTGCTCATGTAGGAGCCGTAGGTGATCATAGCGCCCATGCCGAGGGACAGGGAGAAGAACATCTGACCTGCTGCGGTCTTGAGAACCTTGAGGAAGTCTTCCTTCAGAGGATCGATGTTGAGTCCGAACATGAACTGGTAGCCGCCGACAGCGCCGGGCTGAACGGCAACGTAAACGATAACGATGATGAGGATGACGAAGAGGCAGGGCATACCGACATTGCAGAACTTCTCGATACCGCCGCCTACGCCGCCGCAGACGATAGCGGTGTTGATAGCAATGAAGATGACGGTCCAAAGAACCATCTGAACGCCGTTTATACGGAATGCACCGTAGAAATCGGTTGCGGTCTCAACGCCCCAGGTGTTCCAGCCAATCATTGCGGTCAGGTAGCTGCAAGCGTAGCGCATGACCATGCCGCCGAGAACCATGTAGAAGCAGAGGATGACGAACGGAGCGATAACTGCCATGTAGCCCAGCCAAGTGAACTTCTTGCTGATCTTGCGGTATGCCGCAATGGGGCTCATGCCGGTCTTACGTCCGATAACGTGCTCGCCGATCATAACAGCCAGACCGACGAATGCTGCGAGAATGAGGTAGATGAGCAGGAAGGCGAAGCCGCCGTTTGAGCCCATCTTGTACGGGAAGCCCCAAATGTTGCCCAGACCGACCGCAGAACCGACAGCGGCCATGATAAAAGCAAAGCTGGAGCCAAACCCTTCACGATTTGTGTTTTCCATTACTTTCTCTCCTTATTAAATTTGCAATTTTGCATCGGCTTTCGGGAACTTGCCCGCATACCGTTTACAGTATGTTCAATTTTAAAACATCCTATGGAGATTTCAATAGCTGTACGTCGGAATTAACTCCGTATTAACACGAAAGGTCATTCTCTTTGCGGAAACTTATGACCGGACGCATAAAAATGCTGTTAAAAATTGCGCAAATGCCATTTTTTTGATACAAAAAGCCGCAAATATTGTTGATTCTGTAACAAAACTACGGAAGCGGGCGTTAAGCTCTTTAACGGTTTGTCAAACAATTCACAGTGTTTTGAGGGCGAAAAAACGTAAATTTCGGGCGTGCTTTCGTTTTATGCGGAGGCTCCGGCATTTGCTAATAAGTATGCGCCGCCGCCTGCGAATATCACAGAGCCGACCGACATATAGCGAGGTAAATCGAAAAATTTTTTGCAAAAAGCTGCGAAATACATCCCCCGGGGGAGCTTGCGGAGGCGTTTTCGGGATGTTAAAATGCAGACAAGATAAAAAACGGGAGGACACGCCATGAACGAGCTTCTTGATTCCATAGAGCGCTACTGGACTCGCAGAGCGCCGTCGTACACCGAGGTCATAAACGGAAACCTCGCAGGCGAGTGGGAGGGCGTATGGGCAAACGAGCTTATATCGCATTTTCCGACCGCCGAGGGGAGAGCGCTGAGAGTCCTCGACATCGGCACGGGACCGGGCTTTTATGCGATCATTCTCGCAAAGCGGGGCTTTGAGGTGACGGCGGTGGACTACTCCGAGGGTATGCTGCGTGAGGCAAGGAACAACGCCGGAGCGCTTGCGGACAAGATTCGTTTTATGCGTATGGACGCACACGAGCTTGACTTTCCCGACGACAGCTTTGACGTCATCGTGACCCGCAACCTGACGTGGAACCTCTCCGACCCCGTGAAGGCGTACCGTGATTGGATGCGTGTGCTGCGTCCCGGCGGCGTCCTGCTCAATTTCGACGCAAACTGGTATTCCTACTTATTTAATGAAGAGAAGCAGCGTGAGCATAAGGCGGACAGGGAAAACGTCGCCAAGGCGGGTCTTTCCGACCACGAGGCTTACGACGAGAGCGACGTCATGGAGGAGATCACCCGCAGACAGCCGATGGGCAGGCTCATGCGTCCCCAGTGGGACAAGGATACCCTCAAGGGCATGGGCTTTAGCGCCGTCGCTGCGGACACCGACATTGGCAGCAGAGTTTGGAATTACGAGGAGCGCATGAACTATGCCTCCACTCCCGGCTTTATGATATGCGCCGTGAAATGAAAGGAAAATGAGATGAAGAAAAGACTTGTTGCGATAATACTTGCGCTCGTGCTTCTATTTGCACTGTGCGCCTGCTCCGGCGGAGAGAATAAAAACGACGAAAAGATACTGCGCTTGGGCGAGAGCTTTGCTTATGCAAGCCTCGATCCTCACAAGGATTACAACAGTTGGGGTACGAGTGCTTACGGACTGACCGAGGCGCTGTTTAAAATGAACGACCGCTCCGTCATGGAGCCCTTGCTTGCGGAAAAGGCGGAGGTCTCCGAGGACGGACTTACATGGACCGTGACGCTTAAAGACGGAGTGTGCTTTTCAAACGGCAATGCCGTGACGGCGGAGATGGTCATCCGCAACATCGAGCGCCTTGCCGAGGTGAACGAGCGCTTTGCCTACCTTGCGGACTTTGAGTATAAAGCGACGTCCGACGCCGTGTTTACGATCACGACGCCGGAGGTCTACCCTACGATGCTCAACGAGCTTGCGACGCCGGAGCTTGCGATACTCGACCTTGACGCAAGCAAGGATATAGACAACGCCCCCGTCGCCACGGGACCCTTTGTCGTCAAGTCCTTCGTCCCGGAGAGCACGGTCGAGGTCAGCCGCAACGAAAATTACTGGGACGGCGACGTGAAGCTCGACGGTGCGGTGTTCTACTATATGCCCGACGACGAGAGCAAGCTCATGGCGATGCAGAACGGCGAGATCGACGGCTATGCCGGCGTCAGCGCCGCCTCCGCCGAGATATTCTCGGCAGACCCCGACCGCTACGTTTTGACCGACGTTGCGGCGACACGTCTGCAATTCTACATCCTGAACGAAAACCGAATGTCGGATGAAGTGCGAAAGGCGATAAACCTTACCGTTGACTGCGATGCGATAGCCGAGTACCTCTCCGGCACGGTGTCTCCCGCAGTCGGACCGTTTGGAGAAAACACCGCATACGGCAAGGTCACAAAGCCCGCAGCGGATACCGCAGCGGCAAAGAAGACCTTGGAGGATGCGGGCTACACCCTCAATTCCGACGGCATATACGAAAAGGGCGGAAAACCCCTGAGCCTCAAGATATGCTACTACCCCTCA
Source organism: Clostridiales bacterium (assembly GCA_004556755.1). Taxonomy (GTDB): domain Bacteria; phylum Bacillota; class Clostridia; order Oscillospirales; family Oscillospiraceae; genus F23-B02. Next base: position 167,026 of record SFFW01000006.1, read on the forward strand.
CGCTCGCTCGACTCCATCGCAGTCATAATGCAGCAGCAGCTCAAAGCGGTCGGCATCGCTTCGACCGTGGAGTCCTACGAGGACCCGGACGGCACCTATATCGCCACCGGCGACTTTGACATTGCGCTCTACTGCATGATAGCGGACAAAAACGGCGACCCGTTCTACTTCATCGACTGCACCCTGCGCAGCGGGGCGCCATACAACTGCGGCGGCTTTGAAAGTGCCGAGTGCGATGCGCTCATAGCGCAGCTCAGGTACGAGACCGATGCCGATAAGCGCTCCGAGCTTGCAAACAAAATAGTCCAGATCGCCATAGACGACAACGCATTCGGCTATGTGGGGCTGTTCAACAAGATAAGCGTCACGGCGCCCGGCGTCACGGGGATCGCAGAAAACTGCCCCTTTGACTTTTACAGAATAGACGCTGACACCGACATCGTGCGCTGAGAAAATTTTGAGCCTTGCCTGCGCAGGGGTGACCCTGCGCAGGTTTTTTAAGCATAAGGAAGGAGGCACGGCATGAAAAAGTACATAGCGAAAAGACTTTTGCAGCTTGTCGTAGTCGTGCTGGGGCTGAGCTTCCTTACCTTTGCGCTGATGTATATCGCACCCGGCGACCCCGCCGAAAAGAAGCTGTCGGCACAGGGCATTGCCGTTGACCCGGAGGTGCTTGCGGCGACGAGAGCGGAGATGGGACTCGACCGCCCGTTTTTGGAGCAGTACGCCGACTGGCTCGGCGGACTGTTTTCCGGCGACTTGGGCGAGTCATACCGCAGCGGCAGAGCCGTTGCGGATATGCTCGGTGAGAGCTTTGTTTACACCTTGGAGCTTACGGTCCTGAGCCTTGCGGCAGCGCTCGCAATATCGCTGCCGCTGGCGCTGCTTGCGGCGGTGCGGCAAAACGGCATTGCGGACTTTCTCGTGCGCATTTTCAGCTTCATCGGCAATTCGCTGCCGAATTTTCTCATCTCCGTTTTGCTGATGTACTACTTCTGCGTAAAGCTGCGGCTGCTGCCTGTCATATCGGACGGAAGTGCGAAGGGCTTTATCCTGCCCTGCCTTGCGCTTGCGATACCGCTTGCAAGCCGCTTTGTGCGGCAGTTCCGTGCGGAGATACTTGAGCAGCTCGGCAAGGAGTACGTCGATGCGGCGCTTTCAAGGGGCGTTAAGATGCGCTACATTCTGTTTTGCAACGTCCTGCACAATGCGCTCATACCCATGATAACGCTTACGGCGCTTTCGGTGGGTACGCTTATGGGCGGCAGCGTCGTTATTGAGACGGTGTTCCGCCTGCCGGGACTCGGCAAGCTCGCCATGGATGCGATAAGCGCAAGGGACTACCCCGTGATACAGGGATTTGTGCTGCTGTCGTCGGGCATCTACGTTCTCCTAAACCTTGCTGCCGACCTGCTGTACCGTGCCGTCGATCCCCGTGTGGAGGAAGGCGGTGACGCAGGGTGAAAACGAAAAGAAAAAGCGCAAAGCGCCTGAAGCGCCGTGCGACAGTACTTCTTATACTGGCAGCGGCGCTGCTTGCACTGAGCCTTGCCGCACCGCTTCTTATGCCGAACGACCCCGACGCAACGGATGCGCAGAGCATGAACCTTCCGCCGGATGCCGAGCATCCTTTGGGAACCGACCGCTACGGCAGATGCGTTTTGTCCCGTGTGCTTGCGGGTGCGGAGACCTCAATATTCTCCGCCGTGGCGCTCGTGCTTATCACCTTCATTATCGGCACCGCCCTCGGCATGGCGGCGGGCTACTTCGGCGGCGTGACGGACACCGTCATAATGCGCCTTGCGGACATTATGCTCGCCTTCCCGCAGATGGTGCTGGCGATTGCGGTCGCCGGAATTCTCGGCGGCGGCATGGTTAACGCCATGCTCGCAATGGGTGTTTCCGCTTGGACGCTGTACGCAAGGCTTGCCAGAGCGCAGGTCATTGCGCTCAAAAAGGAGCCCTTCGTGAGCGCAGCCCGGCTCTCCGGCTGCGGAAGCTTTAAGGTGATGACAAAGTACCTTCTGCCCAACATGCTCGGACCCTTGGCGGTCAATGCTGCAACGCAGCTCGGCGTTATGATGATGGGCATTGCGGGACTGTCCTTCCTCGGCATCGGCGTAGCGGAGCCGCAGGCGGAGTGGGGCAGCATGATAAATCAGGGCAGAGCCTATATGCAGCTTGCGCCGTGGGCGGTGCTTGCACCCGCCGGGGCGATGGTCGTCACGGTCATGGTGTTCAATCTACTCGGCGATACGCTGCGTGACCTTGCGGATACGGAGGCGGTAAAATGAACGAAAAATTACTGCTTCGCGCAACGGACCTCTCCGCAGGCTACGGCGGGGAGGACGTCATAAAAAAGCTGAGCTTCGAGCTTAAACGGGGCGAGATACTCTGCGTCGTCGGGGAATCCGGCTGCGGCAAAACGACGCTCCTGCGTGCGCTTTTGGGCAGCGCCGGCAGAGTTGAGACGACGGGCGGAAGCCTTGAGATCGCAGGCAAAGCGATCATGGGCGACGCCAGACACGAGGACGTCGGCATGATACCGCAAAACCCCGCCGCCGCATTTAACCCTATTCGCAGCTATAAAAAGCAGTTTGCCGAAACGCTCAAAAGCCACGGAAAATACGAGGCGGGGAGCTTTGTTGAGCAGTGCCTTGACACGCTCGGTGCGCTCGGACTGACGGACGCAGAGCGCATACTCAAAAGCTGCCCATGTCAGCTTTCCGGCGGCATGAATCAAAGAATGGCGATAGCGCTCTGTCTCATGATGGAGTATGAGCTTCTGCTGTGCGACGAGCCGACGAGCGCCCTCGACACGGTGCTGCGGCTCAAAACGGCGCAGGAGCTGATGCGCCTGCGCAGTCTCGGACGCATCGGGCAGATAGTCGTGACGCACGATCTGGCGCTTGCCCGCATGATCGCAGACAAAACGGCGGTCATGTGCAAGGGGCGCTTTACGGAGTACGGGAGAACGGACGAGGTGCTGCGCTCTCCCGTTCACCGCTACACGCAAAGTCTCATTGCGGCGTCGCCGAAGCTCGGCGGACGCATACCGGAAAGCCTGAGATGCGGCTGCAGCGTGAGGGGCGAAATGCGGGAGATAAGTCCCGGACATTTCGTGCTTTGCGAGGACGGAAAGGAGGTCGGGGCATGAACGAGCTTCTTAAAGTCACGGAGCTTAAAAAGAGCTACCCTGCGCACGGTGGCAGACTTGAGGCGCTGTGCGGCGTGAGCCTCACTGTTGCGCCGGGTGAGATACTCGGCGTCGTCGGCGCCTCCGGCTGCGGAAAAAGCACGCTTCTGCGCCTCATATCGGGGCTTGAACGACCCGACGGCGGCGAGGTGCTTCTTGACGGAAAACGGCTGTCGCCGAGGCGCAGCCGAGAAGAAAAACAGGCGATACAAATGGTGTTTCAGGACGCCGCAGGCTCCCTTCATCCACGGCTCAGGGTGCGGTCAACGCTTGCCGACAGCATGGACGATGCAAGCGCTGAGCGCATGGCGGAGCTGTGCGAGGCGGTGGGGATAGAACCGGAAAAGTTAGACTGCTACCCGTCGCAGCTTTCCGGCGGACAGTGCCAGCGATTTGCGATAGCGAGAGCCTTGGCGTCAAGCCCACGCATACTGCTGTGCGACGAGCCGACGAGCGCTCTCGACGTTTTGGCGCAGGCGAGGATACTGACGCTGCTGAAAACGCTTTGCAGCGAAAAGAATATGGCGATGATATTCGTGTCGCACGACCTTGCGGTCGTAAGCTCCGTCTGCGACCGTGTGCTTGTCATGAAGGACGGGCGCATAGTCGAGGAGGGCGCAGCAGGGAGCATACTCTCCTGCCCGAAGCACGAGTACACCCGCCTGCTCATAGATTCGGTCATGGGTGAAAAGTGATGAAAACACAAAGAATGACAGAGGTTCCGGGAACGTCTCTGCGCTTCCCGGAGACGATTATATGCGGCGCACCGAGCGCAGTGAGGGTCACGGTGACGGCGGGTGTCCACAGCAGAGAATATGTCGGGATACGGGCGATGGCAAAGCTTGCGCAGAGCATAAAGGAAGATGATATCCGAGGCAGTCTGCGCCTTATCCACGCACTGAACTACGACGGCTTTATCCGCCGCAGCGCCGATGTTTTTCCCGCAGACGGGAAGAATCTGAACAGAGTCTTTCCCAGCGACAAGGACGGCAGTGAGACGCAGAGACTTGCGGCGTTTCTTGAGTCGGAGGTGATAAATACCTCCGATTTCATCATCGACCTGCACTCAGGCGGCTTCTGCGAATACCTCACGCCGCACGTCTATTTTCAGAGCAGCGCTTCCGAGGAGGTGTGCCGTGCCTCACGGGAGCTTAGCTCGTACGTCGATGTGGGCTATGCCGTCAAAAGCAAAACGGTAAACGGCTTTTACGGTCATGCCGGGCGCTGCGGCGTTCCCGCCATACTGATCGAGCGCGGCGGCTGCGGGCTGTGGAGCGAGGCGGAGGCGGATGCCGCCTGCGCAGACGTCTTGAACATACTGAGGTTTCTCGGCGTGCTTTGGGACGACACACCCGCCGTAAAGCGCAGCCCACGGTATTTGGACGGCGGCGTGTATCTTGACGCACCGGTAAGCGGGTGCTGGCATCCGCTGAAGGCGGTGGGCGAGAGCTTTGTACAGGGCGAAAGGCTCGGTGAGCTGAGGGACATATACGGCGAGCTTCAAGACGAGGTCATCGCCGACGAAAACGGCGTGCTGCTGTACCAAACGGCATCGCTTGGCATAGAAAAGGGTACGCCGATGATAGCTTGGGGGAAGCTTTGATGAACAAAACGGACGGAAAAGTTGTGGGATACTGGACGGAGCGGGCGCACGATTTTGCATCGGTGCGGCGCAGTGAGCTGTCGGATGCGCTCAGCGAGCGCTGGCTGTGCGAGATAGAAAAGCGCCTGCCGGAGGGCAAGCGTCTGCGTGTGCTTGACGTCGGAACGGGGACGGGCTACTTTGCCGTCCTGCTTTCTCGGCTCGGACACGAGGTCACGGGCATAGACCTCACCCCGGCGATGCTTACGGAGGCGGAGCGCCTTGCAGCGGACTACGGCGTGACGGCACGCTTTGAGACGGGCGACGCTCAGGAGCTTTCCTTTGCAGACGGAAGCTTTGACTTTGTTATAAGCCGAAATCTGACGTGGACGCTGCCCGACCCGAAGAAGGCTTACGGCGAGTGGCTGCGTGTGCTGCGTCCCGGCGGGGTGCTTTTAAATTTCGACGCAAGCTATGCCGACAACGTGCGCAACAATCAAAGCTCCGGCGCACACCTTCCTGCCGACGGGGTCTACGGTCACGTCGGCATGACGGACAGGCTCGAACGTGAGAATGCGGAGATAACGCTGATGATGCCGCTGAGCTTACAGGAGCGTCCTTCGTGGGACATCGGCTGTCTCACGAGCTTAGGCGTTTGCGACTGCGGCTTTGACAGGGCGGTGGGCAGACGCATCCTCGGCGACAGAGACCTTGCCGATGCGCCGATGTTCCTCGTATGGGGGATAAAGAGTTAAAGAAAAAACCGAGGCGGTTGGGCGGACTCGGATAAGGAGAAGTCGGTTTTGAGCGGCTCTTTTCCGCCCATACTTCATAAAAAATCTCGGTAATACACAAAGTATTACCGAGATTTTGTTGTTTTGTCTGAACGAAAAATATCTCGCTCAAAACTGCTATGCACCCTGTAAAATCGGATTTTGTTCTGTGGCAAGGCAAAAAGCGCAGGAATAATGGATATATATTCCGAGCATTTTTAACGCCGCCACGGGGCAAAAGACTTTTTACAGGGCGGCTTATCCTTATCTGAGTCCGCCCTTTGCTGCCTCGGTTTTGCTATAAATTATAAATTAGGAGAGCTTCATGTCGCCGTCCTTTATCCAGCCCGCCTTGCGGCACAGCACGCCGAATATCCACGACAGCAGCGCCGGAAGAACGATGCAGATAAGCGCAAGACCTATCCAGTCCATGGCGGTGGGGCTTATCGCCGCAGCGCCGTTTGTCGGCTCAAGCCAACCCGTCCAAACGCCGATGGGTCCGCACAGACCGCAGGTACCCATGCCGGAGTTGACGGCAGCGCCGTTCATCTGAAGCTTAAATACGCAGGTCGCAAGAGGTCCCGTTATGGCGCTTGCGGCGATGGCGGGGATCCATATGCGGGGGTTTCGGACGATGTTGCCCATTTGCAGCATCGAGGTCCCCAAGCCCTGCGACACAACGCCGCCCCAGCCGTTTTCCTTAAACGACACGACCGCAAAGCCGACCATATTCGCACAGCAGCCCGCAACGGCGGCTCCGCCCGCAAGCCCGGTCAGACCGAGCGCCGCACAGATCGCCGCAGAGGAGATGGGCAGCGTCAGCGCAATGCCGACGACTACGGAGACGACGATGCCCATGACGAGGGGCTGCTGCGTCGTCGCCCACTTTATGAGATCGCCGACCTTGGACGCCGCCGTGCCGATGGGCTGCGCTATGAGCATGGCAAGCCCCACGCCGACAAGTATCGTGACGATGGGGGTGACGAGTATGTCAATCTTCGTCTCCTTGGAGACGAGCTTTCCGACCTCCGCTGCGATAACGGCGATGAAGTAGACCGCAAGCGGACCGCCTGCGCCGCCGAGCAGATTGGTCGCATAGCCGACGGGTATCAGCGAAAACAGCACCATTCCCGGAGCGTGGAGCGCATAGCCTATCGCAACCGCCATGCCGGGACCCGCCATAGCCGAGGCAAAGCCGCCGGGGGTAAGTCCGGTCTTGCCGATGGGGTCACGCAGAAACGGGATGCCGAGCTGCGAGCCGAGAGTGTTAAGTATCGTGCCGACGAGCAGGGTGCAAAAAAGTCCCTGTGCCATTGCGCCGAGAGCGTCTATTCCGTAGCGGTGCAGAGATATCTCCACATCCTTGCGTTTTAAAAATGATTTTACCTTTGACATACGATCACCCGATAATTTTTCTTGACAGGTGTCTTGACACCCGTGAGGCTTACTTTATCTTATAAAGCGGCGTTTGTCAATCGCTATTGTGTGTTTATATCCTGACGAAGTTTTTTTCGCTTGCGGAAAATGTTGAATATTGTCGAGGCGCTCAAGGGAGCGGAATAAAAAAGAACACACCCTGCAAGATCCGATCTTGCAGGGTGTGATTTTTTGCTATGCAAAAGCATATCAAAAATAAGAAATGTGCCATTTCCTCGTCCCTGCGGGACAACCGGAAATGATACACAAAAACTTCATGCACCGACAATTGCGCATTTTCGTGGTGCGTTGCTCACGCATGAAGTTTTATGCCTCCGAGTTTTCGTAGAGCAGTCCGGCTTCCGCAAGCTGTGCCTTCGTGCGAAGGAACGAGGCTTCGTCGGGGCATCTGAGTCTGTGCAGATGAACGCCGCCGGTGAGCGCCGAGAGCGGACTTACGCTGCCGCTTTCAAGGTTCAGCACGAACTGCGACACGTCGTAGCGGCTGGAGAGCCTGAGCGCTGCGGTGAGCTGACCGTATATCGGGTGATCGACCGACACGTCAAGCACCGTGCAGCCGTTGTCGACCATGATGTTAAGCTCACGCTCCGCATCCTTGCGCTCGTGAACGCAGGCGACGGTGAAGACAAGCCCCGGAGTGTCGGTGAGCATATAGCCCCTCGGCGTGCTGCTTATCGACTCGCCCGCCGCACGGAGCAGGGCAACGTCGCCGACGATTATCTGACGGCTCACGCCGAGCCTGCGTGCAAGTGCGGTGGCGCTGAGGGGAGCGGAGCTTTCGGCAAGGGTTTTTAAGATCTCGTTGCGCCTTTCTGCGGCATCCACGGCTCAGCCCCTCCTTTCCATAAGCATCTTGTCCTTGAGCGCCATAAGCTCCTCGGACAGATCGACATAGTAGTTGTGGGGGTAGTCAAAGCGCTTGACCTCCGGCCAAAGGGTGCTGACCTGATATGCGCAGTAGCGCTTCACGTCCTTGAGATCGGGAAGCTCGTATACAAGCTTGCCGCCCTTGAATATCGGCACGAGCAGCTCTCTTGCCTCGAAGTTTTCCATGACCTTGCTTTTCCATCTCGCTTCGGGGTCGCAGATCTCAAGCGGTTTTGTGTCGTCCACCGTCTCGTGGTGCAGGCAGATATAATCCGCCTCCGCCATGCCCGTCTCACGGTTGTAGAAGCGGTAGACCTTCTTAAAGCCGGGGTTCGTTATCTTGCCGAGGTTTTCGCTTATCTTGATCTTGGGAATGAGGTTCCCGTCTGCGTCCTCGACGGCACAGAGCTTGTACACGCCGCCGAACACGGGGTCGGACTTTGCGGTGATAAGGCGCTCGCCGACGCCGAAGGAGTCGATCTTCGCACCCTGAAGCAGCAGCTCGGTGATAAGGCGCTCGTCAAGCGAGTTGGAGACGGTGATGCGGCAGCCGGGCCAGCCGGCGGCGTCGAGCATCTCTCTTGCCTTGCGGGTGAGATACGCCATGTCGCCGGAGTCAAAGCGTATGCCGCAGTTTGTTATACCGAGGGGCTTCAGGACGTTGTTAAACGCCTTGATCGCATTGGGAACGCCGGATTTGAGGGAGTTGTAGGTATCGACGAGCAGCGTTGCATTCGTGGGGTAGGTCTTGCAGTAGGTCTCGAACGCCTCGTACTCGGAGTCGAACATCTGCACCCAGGAGTGCGCCATGGTGCCGCCTGCGGGAACGCCGTAGACGGAGTCGGACACGGTGCAGGCGGTGCCTGCGCAGCCGCCGATGTAAGCCGCCCTTGCGCCGGTTATGGCGCCGTCCGCTCCCTGCGCACGGCGGGAGCCAAACTCCAGCACCACTCTGCCCTCGGCGGCACGGCAGATGCGGTTTGCCTTCGTTGCGATGAGGCTCTGATGATTGAGCGTCAGCAGAAGGTAGGTCTCAAGAAGCTGCGCCTGTATTGCGGGCGCCCTCACGGTCATTATAGGCTCTCTCGGAAAAATGGGGGTGCCTTCGGGGACCGCCCAAATATCGCCCGTAAACTCAAAGTGAGCAAGGTAATCGAGGAACGCCTCGGAGAACAGACTGCGCCCTCTGAGGTACTCTATATCGTCGGCGTCGAAATGCAGGTCACGGATGTACTCGACCGCCTGCTCCAGACCTGCGGCGATGGCAAAGCCGCCGTTGTCGGGGTTCTGGCGGTAGAAAATGTCGAAGTAGGTGATGCGGTCGGTCATACCGTTTTCAAAATAGCCGTTGCCCATCGTAAGCTCGTAGAAATCGCATAGCATTGTCAAATTGATATTCTTATTTGCGCTCATGTCAGCCTCCTGAAGCACTGATTATAAGCTGACGAAGTCAGCCTAACTGCATTATATCGTATTTGAATTTTAAATCAACAATTGTTATTCTTGCGACAACGAAGCCATCACGGACTCGGCGCAGCGGATGCCGTCCACGGCGGCGGAGGTGATGCCCCCGGCGTAGCCCGCACCCTCGCCGCAGGGGTAAAGTCCGAATATCTCGGACGACCTGTCCTCCCGCCGCAGTATGCGAACGGGTGAGGAGGAGCGGGTCTCGGGCGCTGTCAGAACCGCATCGGGGTCGTCAAAGCCGGAGAGCCTTTTGCCGAGGGCGGGGATGGCGTTTTCGAGGACGTCGGTGAGCTTTTCGGGGAAAAGCTCATGCAGCTCGCACCAATGCACGCCCGGACGGTAGGAGGGCGTCACGCTGCCGGAACCCGTGCTCTTGCGCCTTGCGAGAAAGTCGCCGACGAGCTGCGCCGGAGCAAGGTAGCTCCCGCTCATTGCGAAGGCCTTTTGCTCGATGCTGCGCTGCCAGTACATCCCGCCGAGGACGCTCCTGTCGGGGAAATCCTCCGGGTGCAGCGTCACGAGCAGGGCGGAGTTTGCGTTTTCGCCGTCTCTGGCGGAAAGGCTCATGCCGTTCGTGACGACGCCGCCCTCCTCCGAGGCTGCGGCGATGACCTCGCCGCCGGGACACATACAGAAAGTGTAGGCGGAGCTGCCGTCGGGGAAATGCTCGCTGAGGGAATAGTCGGCGGGCGGCAGCGGCAAGGACGTTTCTCCGTACTGCGCACGGTCCACCGTTTTCTGCCGATGCTCTATGCGAACGCCCATCGAAAAGGGCTTCGGCTCCATGGGAACGCCGGCGTCGTGCAGCATCTCAAAGCTGTCTCTTGCCGAGTGACCGATGGCAAGAATGAGCCTGTCGCAGGGCAGGGTGTATTCACCGTCTTGGGAGGAGACGGTCACGGAGCAAAGCCGCCCCTTTTCTATACCAAGCCCCGAAAGGCGGCTCATAAAGCGCACCTCGCCGCCGAGAGAAATTATCTCCCGACGCATGGACTGCACCACGTTTATCAGTATGTCGGTGCCGATGTGCGGCTTTGCGTCGTACAGGATATGCTCCGGCGCACCGTGTTCATAAAAGGTTTTGAGAACAAAGGATATGCGGGGGCTTTTGATGCCGGTGTTCAGCTTGCCGTCGGAGAAGGTCCCGGCACCGCCCTCGCCGAACTGCACGTTGCATTCGGGGTCGAGTGCGCCTCCGGCTCTGAAGGCGTCCACCTTCGCTTTGCGCACGGCCGCTTCAGAGCCACGCTCAAGCACAACAGGGCGCAGTCCGGCACGGCTCAAAACGAGCGCCGCAAACATCCCTGCGGGACCGAAGCCCGCTATGACGGGTCGGGTCTCGGCGCTGAGGCGTGGAATGTCAAAGTCCGGCTCCGAGAAGGCGCACAGGTCCTTGCCGCCGAATTTTTGCAGCAGCCGCTTTTCGTTGTCGGTTTCAAGCGCCAGCGCATAGCGGTAATGTATGTCGTTTTTCTTGCGTGCGTCCAGCGATTTTTTGTTTATGCGAAGGCTTTTTATCTCACTCTTTCTCAGATGCAGGAGCTTTGCGGCTTTATCTGCAAGGAGCTCCTCGCTTTCGTCGGGGTACAGCTTTACGTTTCGAAGAAGTATCATTTTCCGAGCCTCCCTGCGATGCGCCCGCTCGTCCACGCCCATTGCAGATTGTAGCCGCCGCAGTTTCCGTCAACGTCGAGCAGCTCGCCGCAGACATAGAGATTCGGCACAAGTCGGCTCTCCATCGTGGCGGGATCTATCTCGCTGCAGCGGATGCCGCCCGCAGTCACCTGAGCGGCGGCAAAATCGCCGACGCCGTGCAGCGTGATGCACATATCGAGACAGGCGTTTACAAGAGCCGAAACGTCACGGGGCGTAAGCTCTCTTATACTGCGTCCGCCGCCGATGCCGGAGTATTTGACCAGCATCTTGCCGAGGCGGTTGTGCAGCATACCCGTGAGTATCTCCGATGCCTCGTGATCGCCCATCTGCGTGATCCTCTTTTTCAGCATCTCCGAAAGCTCGGAGCGGGCATATCCGTCGAGGAAATTGATGTGAACGACACTGCCCTTGCCGCACAGTGCGGCGGCACGGGAGATGTCAAAAGCGGAGGGACCCGAAAGCCCCGTCTCGGTAAATTGCAGCTCGCCCTTGGAGCAGGCTACCGTATCGTCACCCGAACACAGACGCAAAGCCGCCTGCGCACGAACGCCCTTGAGCGCACGGGGATAGGTGGGGTCGGTCGTAAGCTGAACGAGCGCCGGATGCAGTGCCGTGCGCCGGTGACCCAAGGGTGCGAGCAGCTCATAGCCAAGCCCCGTGCCGCCGAGCTTTTCCCCGGCTCTGCCGCCGCAGGCGACGATGACGCAGTCGCTTTGAATGTCGCCGCCCTCGGTCTTGAGGGTGAAGCGGGGACCGTTTCGCTCTATCGCCGTGACGGTACATGAGCAGCGTGTGTCCACGCCCCTTGCGTCGAGCGCAAAGCGCATGACGTCAAGCACGCTGTTTGCGGAGTTTGACAGGGGATACACCCTGCCGCCGTACTCGGTCACGGTGAGCAGACCGAGCTCTAAGAAAACGTCCAGTGCGTCCGAAACGCCGAAGCGAGAGAGCGCAGCGGCGGTAAATTCCGCATCCGCACCGTGGTAGTCGGCAGCGCTCGCTCCCGTGTTCGTGAGATTGCACCTGCCGTTGCCGGTGCTTAAAAGCTTTCTGCCGATGCGAGCCTGACGCTCAAGCAGCAGCACGCTGTTGTTTTTGTCCTCTGCGGCGGTCAGAGCCGCCATTATGCCGGAGGCGCCGCCTCCTATAACCGTAACAGTTTTCATTTCAGTCACCGCAGCGATAAAGAATGTCGTGAGCCACAGGCTCGTAGAAAAGGCGGCTGATCTCGTCGGGGTCCTTCGTCTTGCCGAGAATGTACATTATCTTCGCAAACGCCGCCTCGGTGGTCATGTCGTACGCCTCAAGCACGTTGCGCCAACCTCGGAGCCTGTGACCGACGTTGTACACCGCAAGGTCTGAGCCTTCGTTCTGCACCTGAGTGGTCATTATTATGACCTTGCCCGCCTTTATGCCGTCGATGATGACGTCGAGCAGACGGTCGTCGCCGTAGCTCGGTATGCCGCCCACGCCGAAGCTCTCGATGATGACGGCGTCCTTGCGGGAGAGCAGGAACTCAAGCTGCTCCGGGTCAAAGCCCGGCGTCATTTTGATAAGCCCGACCTTCGTGTCAAGCTCGGTGTTGAATTCCGGCACGGGGGCGGACTCCGGCTTTATATACTGCGTCAGAACGCCGTCCTGCACCGTTGCGATGCAGGGATAGTTGATGCTCTGAAATGCGGCGTATGACTTCGAGTGCGTTTTCCTTGCACGGGTGCCGAGTATCACTCGCCCGTTAAAGACGATGTTAACGCCGCACATTCCGTCGGCGCAGGCGCAGACGAATGCGTCGGAGAGGTTTATCTTGGAGTCGGTGGAGTCGTAGCCGATGGGCTTTTGCGCACCCGTCAGAATGACGGGCTTTACTGAGCCCTTTATCATGTACGACAGGGCTGCGGCGGTGTACGCCATCGTATCCGTGCCGTGGCTTATGACAAAGCCGTCGAAGTCGTCGTAGGCGTCACGCACCGCCTCGGCGATGCGCACCCAGTGGATGGGGGTCATGTTGGTGCTGTCCACAGAAAACAGGGAACGGCTCTCGACCCGGCAGCGGCTGCTTATGCCCGGGACGAAGGACAAAAGCTGCTCCGGCGAAAGCTCCGGCGACAGTCCCGTATTGTGCGGCTCGGAGGCGATGGTGCCGCCCGTGCCGAGAAGCAGGATCTTTTTCATAGGCTCCTCCGTTTCGTTATGCTTCGTCTCTCACAAAATCGCCGCTCTTGCCGCCGCTTTTGGAAAGCAGGCGGATGTCCGTTATCTCAATGTCACGCTGCACCGCCTTGCACATATCGTACACGGTGAGCGCCGCAGCGCTCACGGCGGTCAGCGCCTCCATCTCGACGCCGGTGACGCCGAGGCATTTGACGCTTGCACGGATGCCGACGCTGTGATTTTCGTCGTCCATCTCAAAGTCGATGTTGACGCCGCTGAGCATGAGCGGGTGACACATGGGGATTATCTCAAAGCAGCGCTTTGCCGCCATGATGCCGGCTATCTGTGCGGTGCCGAGAACGTCGCCCTTCTTCATGCCGCCGCTTTTTATGAGCGCATAGGTCTGCTCGTTTACAAGCACTCTGCCTGCGGCGACCGCCGTGCGATGCGTTTCGCTTTTTGCGGAGACGTCGACCATCCACGCTCTGCCGCTGTCGTTAAAATGAGAAAAGTCTGCCATAACAAATCCTCTATATAGTCCTAAGCACCGCCTTTTTGCGGGCGGTGCTTATTGTTTCAATTGTTACTCCACGGAGATCATGTAGTAGTAAACGGGCTGACCGCCGCTCACGGCACTGACCTCTGCGTCGGGCAGAAGTCCTGAAAGCGCCTCGGCTGCGTCGTTTGCGTCCTGCGCATCGACGTCCTGACCGTAGTACAGGGTGACAAGCTCAGGCTCAAAGCCCTCGATCGCCTTGCCAAGCTCCTCCATGAGAACGGACATCTCCTTGTAGCTGCCGACGAGCTTACCGTCGAGCAGGGCAAGGTACTCGCCCTCCTTTATCGCGTGACCGTCAAAGTCGGAATCTCTTGCGGCGTAGGTCACCTGAGCGGTGTGAACGGACTGAATGGACTCGCTCATCTGCTCCTGAAGCTCGGTAAGCCCTGCCGACTCGTCGTAGTTCAGCATTGCGGTGATGCCCTGCGGCACGGTCTTCGTCGGAATGACGACGACCTGCCTGTCCTCGCAGAGAGGAATACACTGCTCTGCCGCCATGATGATGTTCTTGTTGTTGGGAAGCACGAACACGGTCTCGGCGGGGGTGCGCTCTATCTCACGCAGAATGTCCTCGGTCGAGGGGTTCATGGTCTGACCGCCGGTGACGACCGCATCGGCACCGAGGTCGGAAAACAGCTTCGTCATACCGTCGCCCGCACAAATGGCGACGACGCCGTAGCGCTTCTGCGGAGCTGCGTTTTCGCACTTCTCAAGCTCCTCCTCGATCTCTGCAAGATCGTCGGTGCTCTGCGCCTTCTTGCCGGCAAGGATGTCCTCGTGCTGGGTGCGCATATTCTCGATCTTCGCAAGCTCCAGCGTACCGTACTGCTGCGACTTCGTGAGCGCCTCGCCGGGGATGTTCGTGTGAACGTGGACCTTGAACGCCTCGTCGTCCTCACCGATGACGAGAGAATCGCCGATGCTGTTGAGGTATGCACGGAGCGGGGCGAGGTCAACGTTGGGATCGTCCTTGCGGACGATGTAAACGGTGTCGAAGGCATAGGTGATCTCGTCCGTGCTGAACACGTCAAAAGCGCCGCTTTCGTTTGCGATAACGCCGGAGGAGACGGACGCTTCGGGAGCGGCCATTTCGCCCTTCAAGCAGGCAAGCATAGCATTCAAAATGACTATGTAGCCCTTGCCGCCTGCGTCCACCACGCCCGCCTTTTTGAGGACGGGGTTTAAGTTCACGGTGTTTTCAAGCGCTTCGTTGCCCGCAACGAGCGCCTTTTCAAGCATCTCCTCAAAGCTGCCGCCGGAGCCGCCGCAGCCGAGCGCCGCAGCGGACGCAAGACGAGCGACCGTCAGTATCGTACCCTCGGCGGGCTTCATGACCGCTTTGTAGGCGGCATCAACGCCGTCGTTCATCGCCTCGGCAAACTCCTTGGCGCCGACGGTATCCATGCCCTTTATGCGCTTGGATATGCCTCGGAACAGCAGCGAAAGGATAACGCCGGAATTGCCCCTTGCACCTCTCAGCAGAGCGCCGGAAACGCAGTCTGCCGCAGCGGATACGGAAGCGAAGCTCTTCTTGCGAAGCTCGGTTGCGGCGTTATTCATGGTAAGCCCCATGTTGGTTCCCGTGTCGCCGTCGGGAACGGGGAAGACGTTAAGCTCGTTTATCTCTCTTGTATTTTCGGCGAGTGCCGCATCCGCACAAAGGATCATATCCTTAAATAAAGCGGCGTCTATATATTCTCTCAATGCAATAGCACCTCCGGGAGGAATTCGTGTAATATTATCAGTCAAGAAGCACGGTGTCAACAAAAACATCGACGCTCTTTACGGGAACGCCCGTCGCCTTGCTGACCTTATAGCAGACTTCCTTTATAATACTGCGGCACACGGCGGCGATATTTACGTCCTTATCGACACCGATATGCAGCTCAAGATTGATGCTGCCGTCCTCGTCGAAGTGGGTAAAAACGCCCTTTGACATGGACTCACGTCTCAAAAGCTGGAGAGGACCGCCCTCCTTGCTGCGACCTGCCATGCCCTTAACGCCGAAGCAGCTCGTCGCCGCAAGACCTGCTATGTTCGTGAAGACCTCACTGGTGATGCTGATGTTGCCGTTTTCGTTGCTTATATTCACCATAGTTCGGGACTCCTTTCATATGTTAAGCTACTAAACATCAAATAAATACTAAGACATTATAATACAGTGAAACACAAAGAGCAAGCTAAATTTTTTACATCGAAAGCGGTGTTTACAGCGTGCTTATTTAATGATAAACTACTTGCGTAGGGATAATACAGACCAATTCTGTTTCGGAGGAAAAGATATGGTAAGGAAGTACAAGACGATGGACGGCAACGAGGCAGCCGCACATGTAAGCTATGCGTTTACAGAGGTAGCGGCGATCTA
>SFFW01000023.1 GCA_004556755.1 Clostridiales bacterium
CTCCACACCAAGCAGGGCAACCAGCGCAAGGAGCTGCACCCCGGCGAAAAGCCGGAGGCCTGCTTTGCGCTCTGCGAGGGCGACGAGGTCAAGGCGGTCTACGCCTACTGCAACCTCCACAGTCTGTGGAAAGCGTAATTTATCGTTCAAAAATCCGGTGCCCAAAAAGCACCGGATTTTTTTATCAATGTAACCTCATCACATAAAAAAGATTTGTCCTGCGGTATGATAAAGCCACAATCAAGAAAGAGGTGGCGAACATGAAAATCAAGGGACGGAAAGGAAATTGTTATGAAAAATACGATAAAAAAGAGTGACAGCGCTCGTTTTTACGCTTATAATGGTATTTACTCTCAGTGAGAACGGTGAGCTCTGCGTCTGCTATCCCACATCCGTGCTGAGAGAGGACGGCTACGGCGGTCTTGAATCCGTGTCCGACGCCGGCATCATCTTCACTCCCAGCATCTATGTTTATCCCGAAGGCAGCTCCTCCATCGAGGGCAGCAATAAGAATATGTCCACCAATCTTGTAAACGATAAGGATTTCAGCGGTGATCTCGACTACACAGTTGGAGATTTTTCCTGCCACCACGTTCGCTATATCAACATTTGGGATACCGCCACGCACTGCTATCTGATCGACACCACCGGACTCGGCGATAAGGATGCGGCTGCACTGTACATAAAGATCGAAGTCGAGTCCGACGAGCAGCTTCCTCTCGTTGAGGCGATACTCAGCACTCTCCGAGCGAACAAGTAAATCAATATACAGACCCGCAAAATTGAAAGGAGCGAAAATATGCAAACCTTGCAGGAATACAAATGCCCCTGCTGCGGCGGCGCAATAGCCTTTGACAGCACATTGCAGAAAATGAAGTGTCCCTACTGCGACACCGAGTTTGACATGGAAACGCTGGCAAGCTATGACGCAGGTCTTAACGGCGAGCAGGACAGCATGGAATGGGAGACCTCCGCCGGTACGCAGTGGCAGGAGGGCGAAGCGGACGGGCTGCGTACCTATGTGTGCAAGTCCTGCGGCGGCGAGATAGTCGGCGACGAGAACACGGCTGCGACCTCGTGTCCCTTCTGCGGAAACCCCGTCGTGATGATGGGGCAGTTCTCCGGTGCGCTGAAGCCGGATCTCGTGATACCGTTTAAGCTGGATAAAAACGCTGCAAAAGCAGGGCTTATGCAGCATTTGAGCGGCAAGCGCCTGCTGCCGAAGATTTTTAAAGATCAGAACCACATCGACGAGATCAAGGGCATTTACGTTCCGTTTTGGCTGTTTGACACAGATGCGGATGCGCAGGTGCGCTACCGCACGACGAAGGTCAGGGTCTGGAGCGACAGCAAGTACGACTACACCGACACCAGCCACTTCCTCGTAAACCGCAGCGGCAGCGTGTCTTTTGAGCATATTCCCGTGGACGGCTCCACCAAAATGCCGGACGATCTGATGGAGTCCATCGAGCCTTTCAATTTCTCCGCTGCCGTGGATTTTCAGACGGCGTATCTTGCGGGCTACCTTGCCGACAAATACGACGTTGACGCCGAGCAGAGCATCGAGCGTGCAAACGAGCGTGTGAAAAGGTCGACGGAGGAAGTCTTCGCCTCGACCGTGCATGGCTATCAGACCGTTGTCACCGAGAGCAGCAACATCCGTCTGCACGGCGGCAAGGCAAAGTACGCCCTGTACCCGGTATGGATATTGAACACCACATGGCAGGGCAAGAAGTACACCTTCGCCATGAACGGACAGACGGGTAAATTCGTCGGCGATCTGCCGGTCGACAAATCGGCGGCAGCCAAATGGACCTTGGGGCTGTCGGCGGTACTCAGTGCCGCTGCCTATGGTGCGGTGTGGCTGCTGCACCTCATCGGGATGCTGTAAGGAGGCGTGAGATGAAAAAGAGAATTATCGCAATACTGTTTGCATTTGTTTTCTGCTTCTGCGCAGCAGCTCCCGCTTTCGCAAGCGATTCGGACGGCTTTGCCGACGAATACTGCCGCTTAAACGACTTGGCGGACATTCTCAGCGACAGCGAGGAAGAGGAGCTTCTCGCAACTCTCGACGAGATAAGCGTGCGTCAGAAGATGGACGTGACGATCGCCATTGTGGACGATCTTAACGGCTACGGCTCCGCAACCGAGTGTGCCGACGATATCTATGACGGACTGAGCTACGGCTACGGCAAGGACAGAGACGGCATCCTGCTCCTCGTATCCATGGAGGAACGTGACTGGGCGATATCCACCTGCGGCTACGGCATCACGGCGTTCACCGACGCAGGCTGTGATTACATCGGCGAGCAAATGAAGGACGACCTGTCCGACGGCAATTATTTTGACGCCTTCAACACCTATGCAAGCCTGTGCGACGAGTTTATCACGCAGGCGAGAGAGGGCAGCCCCTACGACGTGGGCAGTCTTCCCCGTGAGCCGCTGTCGTTTATCTGGATCCCGATCTCCATCGGCATCGGCGTTATCCTGGCACTGATCATTGTCGGCGTGATGAAGAGCAAGCTCAAGACCGTGCGCTTCCAGACGGCGGCAAACAGCTACATGAAGAAGGGCAGTCTTGCACTCACCGAGAGCAGCGACCTGTTCCTCTACCACACCGTGACACGCACGGCAAAGCCGGAAAGCAGCAGCAGCTCAGGCGGCAGCAGTACGCATAGATCTTCCTCCGGCACGACGCACGGCGGCAGCAGCGGCAAATTCTGATATGAGTCCAAAGCGGCAGCTCTAATGCGAGAGCTGCCGCTTTTTTGCTATGAAAAAGATTAACAGATTTTTAATATACTTTATGCTACAATATGTTTAGATAATTGTTGAGAAAGGAGTGATACGGCGAATGGACGCTGACGGCGGCAGTCCTGACCCTTACCGAGGCAAGAACCGAAATTGCGGAAGATGCAGAGGAGACCCCGTGTCCGAATAAACGGAGCACGGTGTGCTTGTCTGCGATTTTTTTATTCTGTAATTGAGAAAGGTTTATGCATTTGAAAGATTCACTCGGTATTTTATTACTTATACAAATAATTCTGATAGCGCTTAACGCAATTTTTGCAAGCGCCGAAATTGCGGTGCTGTCTGTAAACGAAACCAAGATCGGCAAGCTTGCCGAGGACGGAAACAAAAAGGCAAAGCGCCTGAACAGACTCATACAGGAGCCTGCGGGCTTCCTGTCAACCATCCAGATAGCGATAACGCTTTCGGGCTTTCTCGGTTCGGCGTTTGCCGCCGAGGGCTTTTCCGCTCCGCTTGTGGAGTGGGCGTTAAAGATCGGCGTGGGATTGCCGGAAAAGACGCTTGAGACCGTGGCGGTCATAATCATCACGCTTATCCTGTCCTACTTTACGCTCATATTCGGTGAGCTTGTGCCGAAGCGCATTGCGATGAAAAAGTCGGAATCCCTTGCGCTGTCCATATCGGGACTTCTCTCCGGCATTTCCGTGCTGTTTAAGCCCGTGGTGTGGCTGCTGTCTGTTTCGACGAACGCCGTGCTGCGGCTCATCGGCATCGACCCCGGCAGCGAGAAGGAGCAGATTGGCGAGGAGGAGATACGCATGATGGTCGAGGCAGGCTCCGACAGCGGCACCATAGACAGCGACGAGCGTGAGTTTATCCACAACGTTTTCGAGTTTGACGACCTGACCGCAAGGCAGATAGCGACGCACAGGACGGATATGGTCGCACTTCACATGAGGGAGACCGACGAAGCGTGGAGTGAGCGCATCGGCGGCAGCCGCCATACATACTACCCCGTCTGCGGCAATTCCGTTGATTCTGTCGTCGGCATACTCAACGCAAAGGACTACTTCCGCCTCGGCGACAAAAGCCGTGACAGCGTGATGCACGCTGCGGTGCGAGAGCCGTACTTTGTGCCGGCAACGCTGAAGGCAGACGTGCTTTTTGCCAACATGAAAAAGCAGAAGCAGCCGATGGCGGTGGTGCTTGACGAGTACGGCGGCGTAACGGGCATCGTGACGGTACACGACCTTGTCGAGCGGCTTGTCGGTGAGTTTGACCTCGACGGGGAAGCGACGTCTAAAAAATAAGATACAAACCTGCACGGAGTGTTCGATATTGGGTCGAACGCTCCGTTTTGCCTTATAGTTCCGGGGCGTTGCTGTTGACATATACGGGGAGTTTGGAGTATAATTCACAAAGTCGGATATATGTGTTTTCGAGGGTTCAGACCTCGGAAAAAGCAAGCTCTCACCCGAAAAGGCGGTGCAGAGCCTATCCGTGCATAAGGGAGAAATGTGCGGACCGGCAGGGGGTTCGTCTCCCGTCAGCTTAAGCCTTGTGATTGAGCAAAACGAAGTCTGCGGCGCTCATATCAGCTTAAAAACGGGTTCGGAAACGCCCCTTATGCTTAAGTGACTGCGTAATTTGAAATACATTGTGAGGTAAGGCTTATGACAAATTATTCCGGATACATGGGTAAGGTCGCATTGCTTGATCTATCCGAGGGGGAAGTCCGGGACTATCCGTGGTCGGACGAGGATCGCAGGCAGTATATCGGCGGAAAGGCAATGGCGGAAAAGCTGCTTGCCGATGTGCTCAAGGGAAAGACCGACGCTCTCTCACCCGAAAGCCCAATAGTCATCGCCACCGGCCCGCTTACGGGAACCGGCGCACCCTGTTCAAATCACTTCTTCGTTGCGGCACTGTCTCCGCTGGGCGGCGGTATCAGCGTTTCCGGCTGCGGAGGAGACTTTGGACTGTACCTGAAAAAGGCGGGCTTCGATGCGCTGGTAATCAAGGGCAAGTGCGAAAATCCCACTTGGATCGTGATGAAAAACGACAAGCTGTCGTTTAACGACTGCGGCGATATGTGGGGCATGGAGCTCAGCGCCGCACAGGAAGAGATGAAAAAGCGCCTTGACGAGCAGAGAAACTGCAACGTCAAATGCGGTATGCTCTGCATCGGACCTGCAGGAGAGAACCTCGTTCCCTTCGCAAGCGTCGCATCGGGTGAGAGGGATGTGATCCACTGTGACCTCGGTGCGGTGTTCGGGTCAAAGAATCTCAAGGGCATCGTCGCAACGGGTAATAACGACGTTCCCGTAGCCGACCGTCCGTCTGCGGTGAAGAGCAGAGTGGACTGGATCGCAGCGCTTCGGCGCCACCCTCTGACGGGCGACCTTCTGCCGGTCATGGGTACCGCAGGCTTTGTGCCGAAGCTGCAGAGCGCAGGACTTCTTCCCGTGAAGAACTACTCTGCCGGAACGAGCGACAGAGCGTCCGAGATCGGCGGCGAGAGCTTTGCGAAGGATCACAACATCGGCTGCACGGGCTGCACATACTGCCCGATAAAGTGCGAGCGCCTTATGCGCAACGACCTCGGAACGCTTATGGGACCGGGGCTTGAGGCGATGGTGCTTTTGGGCAGCAACATTCAGAACTATGACGTTAACCTTATCATAAAGTGGAGCCGTAAGCTCCACGAGCTGGGACTTGATCTGCGCACTGCGGCGAACGTGCTTGCACAGGCAATGGACGAGGGCAGGCACGGTGTTGCCTTCGGAAAGAGCGAGGGCGTGTGCGAGCTGTTTTCCGAGATCGCATCCGGGGAAGCGGTCGAGCTTGCAAAGGCTGCGGTCGAAACTCCGAGACTCGACCTTGAGGCTCTTGCCGTCGGCAGCTACATAGGCGAAGCCTCCGCCACGGCTCAGCTTTGGGCTGAGCTTAACGAGGCGGTCGCCTCCTGCGGTCAGTGTGAGAAGCTGCTGTATTCCGAAATCCCGGCGTGGCTTGTTAAAAAGGACGGCACCGCAGCGGCGTTTATCGCACGGAAGCTCATGCCGGTCGCAGTGGCGCTCTTACGGATAGCCGGAAAGCTGCCGGAAAGCGTCGGACTTTCGCTGCCGATGAGTGCATTTGCGACCGAGATGAAGCACTCCGTCGGCATGGAGCTGTCGCTTGATGACTTCCTCACTGCGGGCAAAAACGGCATTGAGGCGGCAAAAACCCTCGGCGGCGAGGACACCAAGGTTGTACTGCCGAAGGGACTTACGTCGTTAAGCAAGGCTCTGCCTTTTGCGATAAAGCTCCCGACCCTCGACGAGATAAAATCCGGGGCGCTTCGGCTGCCGGACATCACCGGGCTTTTCGCCCGCAAAGCATAAGGAGGCGCAGCAATGTCATTCAGTATTAAAGAGAGCGTATGCAATGGCTGCGATGCCTGCAAGACTGCCTGTCCTACTCAGGCGATATACGGAGAGCAGCACGAGGTCCACAAGATAGACCCCGACCTGTGCGTGTCCTGCGGACTGTGCCTGAGCTTCTGCACCAACTTCGGTATCCGCAGCGGCGAAAATCACGACGATATGACCGAAGCGGAGGATTTTAAGATCCCCAACATAAACACCTCGCTCTGCACGGGCTGTTCCGCCTGCGTAAGAGAATGCCCGATGTACGTTCTTTCCATCTCCGCACCCAAGTTTAAGGGCGACATACACACGTTTGCATACATAACCGATCAGGACGATTGCATCGGCTGCGGCAAGTGCGAGGAGCATTGCCCGGTGGGTGCGATCGAAATGGTCGACAGGCTGTGAGAGAAAGGAAGATGAGCATGACTGTAATTGACTACGGCTTTATTGATGAAGTGCTTGAAAAGCACGAATACAGTAAAAGCGAAACGATAGGAATAATGCAGGACATCCAGGGGAAATACCGCTATCTTCCCGAAGAAGCCCTGCGCTACGCCGCAAAGAAGATCGGCGTCAGCCCCGCAACGCTGTACGGAGTTGCGACCTTCTACGAAAACTTCTCACTGACCGAGAAGGGCAAGTACATCGTCAGAGTATGCGACGGCACCGCCTGCCACGTCCGCAAGTCCGAGGACATTCAGAATGCGCTTTACCTTGCAACGGGCATGGAAAAGGGCGACACCATGTCCTCCGACGGACTGTTTACCATTGAGCGTGTTGCGTGTCTCGGTGCGTGCGGTCTTGCACCCGTATGTACGGTAAACGGTGTCGTTCATGCTACGATGACACCGGAGAAGATCCGCAAGCTGGTAAAAGAATTGAGGGAGGCTGAAAAGGTATGATATTTGAATCCCGACAGGCTCTTTCCGAATACAGAGAGCAATGCAAAAAGGCGCTTGCGGGCGCAAAGAAAAGGATCCTCGTCTGCGGCGGCTCCGGCTGTACCGCAAGCGGCTCCCCGATGGTGTACGATGCACTCAAGGCGGCAGCCGAGGAGTGCGGTGTTGACCTCTCCGTTACCCTCTCCGACCACGTCGACCACGGCGAGCTGACCGACGTCAAGATGAGCGGCTGCTCGAGCGCACCGTTATAAACGGCGAGACGGTCGAGCGTCTGCTGTACCACGGCGAGGACGGAGCCCCCGTTGCAAAGCAGGATGAGATACCATTTTATAAGCATCAGACGAAGCTCGTTCTGCGCCACTGCGGCGAGATAGACTCCGAATCCATAGACGAATACATAGCCGTCGGCGGCTACAGCGCCCTCGAAAAGGCGCTGTTTGACATGACGCCGGACGAGATAATAAAGGAAGTGAGCGACTCCGGTCTGCGAGGCAGAGGCGGCGCCGGCTTCCCGACGGGCAAGAAGTGGTCGCAGGTTGCGGCACACAAGGACGCCCCCGTGAAGTACATCGTCTGCAACGGCGACGAGGGCGACCCCGGAGCGTTCATGGACTGCTCCATCATGGAGGGCGAACCCCACCAGATGATAGAGGGCATGATAATCGCAGGTATCGCCTGCGGAGCCGAGGAAGGCTATATCTACGTCAGAGCGGAGTACCCGATAGCGGTAAAGCGCCTTGCTATGGCGATAGCGGCAGCCGAGGCCTGCGGCATATTGGGCGACAACATACTGGGTTCCGGCAAGCGCTTTAAGCTTCGCATGAACTGCGGAGCGGGTGCGTTCGTCTGCGGCGAGGGTTCGGCGATGCAGGCGTCCATTGAGGGAGACCGAGGCATGCCGAGGACGAAGCCGCCGAGAAGCGTCGATCAGGGACTGTTCGGTGCGCCGACCTCGCTCAACAATGTCGAGACCTTTGCAAACGTGCCGCTCATCATAAATAACGGCGCTGCGTGGTACGCCTCGATCGGCTCGCAGGGCAACTCCGGCACGAAGGCGTTCTCCCTTGCGGGCAACATAAAGAACACGGGACTTATCGAGGTCCCGATGGGAACACCGCTCAAGGAGATCATCTACGGCATCGGCGGCGGAGTTAAGAACGGAAGCTTCAAGGCGGTGCAGGTCGGCGGTCCGGCGGGCTGTTGCCTGACGCAGGAGCATATGGACATTCCGCTCGACTTCGACTCCACGAAGCGGATAGGAGCGATCATCGGCTCCGGCGGTCTGGTCGTCATGGGCGATGACACCTGCATGGTCGAGATTGCCCGCTTCTTCACCGACTTCTCCAAAAAGGAGTCCTGCGGCAAATGCACCCCCTGCCGTGACGGTATACC
>SFFW01000007.1 GCA_004556755.1 Clostridiales bacterium
AAAGCCCGCAGCGGCAAAGGGCCAGTACATCAAGTCCTGCGTCACCGCTTCCACCATGGGCCCCGGCATCAAGATCAACGCTCAGAAGCAGCTTTGATAAGCCGTTCGGTGTAAGGTCCGTTTTGCGAAAGGAGGCAGACCATGTCGTTTTTCACGGTTCCCATCTCGGATGAAGTGACGACGATCGTTTCCTCAAAGGGAACGGCGACCGTCGTTAACGACGGCTTTACCTGCTTCGGCATCGGGGATGACGTTCCCGTCGTCCTGCCGCAGAAAAAGCGTAAGCCGGTAATTGCACCGCAAGCCAAAAAGCACAAATAAGCTAAAAAAGCTCCGTCAAACGACGGAGCTTTTTTAACTGTCAAAGAGCCAAGAAGAAGCAGCGGCAACAGACCAAAACACAATACGCAGCAGGGGAGCTTGAGGGGACAAGGTCCCTCTCAAATTGGATAAATAGCCATCAAAAACGCCTGAGATATCAGGCTTTTTGACGAGCATAGCGAGATTTTTTGTGAAAAAGAGTTTTCACAAAAAATGTGGCGTGTTTTGAAGCGCACAAAAAGTCATGGGCTTTTTGTGCGCTGAAAAGCTCCGTCAAAAGACGGAGCTTTTTTCGTTTATCTTATTCACTTTTCGGAGATATGCACCTCAAGATGCTCGTAGCTCATGGTAACGCCGTGCCTTTCAAAGCTCTGACGCACAAGCTCGTTGAGCGCAAAATGCACGCCCCAGTAGTCGGCGCTCTTGCACCACACACGCAGGGCATACTGCACGTCGCTTGCGTTGTAGGCGCTGATCCCGACGAAAGGCGCAGGGTCTTTCAGGATCCTATCGTCCGACTGTGCCGCCTCGATGAGAGCGGCAAAGACGCTTTCGGTCGTGCAGCCGTAGTCTGCGCCGAAGCTCATATCCACACGCCGCAGCTCCTCGGAGCTGTAATTTTCTATCTTCGCCGAGGTAATGTCGCCGTTGGGAACACTGATGACCTTGTTGTCGGGCGTGAGCAGCACGGTGTAAAACAGACCGATGGAGCGCACCGTTCCGGCGCAGCTTCCCAGCTCGACGTAATCGCCGACGACGAAGGGCTTCGTCACGAGCAGGGTTATTCCGGAAAACAGGTTGCCGAGCAGCCCCTGAATGGATAGCGACAGCGCAAGTCCGACGACGCTTATGAGCGCCACGAGACTCGTCACCGGGATGCCGAGGGAGTCGGCGATGATGAGCGCCGCAATTATCCACAGCACCGCCTTGACTGCGGAGGTCAAAAAGCTTTTAAGGCTCGCCTCCATACGGCTTTTGCCGATGAGTTTCCCCGCCGCCTTGTTCAAAAAGCGTATCGCTATGTAGCATACAATGAATATGACCAGCGCCGACAGCAGCGTTCCGAGGGAGAGGTCGCCGAGCTTTATGCTCGACAGCTTATCGAAAAATTCAGTCATGCCTGTCACCCAGCTTCAGCTCGGTGCATTTGCCCGCGCCGAATTCCTTTTCCATCTCCGCCTTGTAGAAGGGGAAGTAATCCGTCGGCATGAGCGACTGCACGCAGCCGGCAAAGCCGCCGCCATGTACACGCCATGCCCCCTTGCCCTGCAGCAGCTTTTCGGACAGCTCAAGTCCTCGTTCGAGCTTGCGGTCGTTGGTCGCACTGGTGACGATATTGTTGAGGTAGCGCTCCGACGATCTGCCCGACTCGTTCATCAGCCGCATGTACTCCTCGCCGTTTCCGGCAATGAGAGCGTCACGCATGGCGGGAACACGGTCGTTCTCGTCGAAAAAGTGCTTTGCACGTCGCACGGGACGGTCCGCCGTATCCCAACGGCGGGAGCGGAATTCTTCGGGATCGACCTCGCCGAGCAGCTCCTTGCCGAAGAAGCTCGCCACAAGCCGCATATCTGCGGGGATGCGTGCATACGAGGTGTCAAGCCCGGCATGACTGCCACCGGTGTCGGTGAGACACAGCGTCAGTCCCATGCGGGAGAAGTCCGCATTCACGGGGACGATCTCGTTCGTAAGAAAATCGACGTAGACCGCCCTGCCGAGTGCGCAGGCAAGCTGGTCCATAAGACCGCAGGGCTTGCCGAAGTGCAGGTTCTCCGCCTGCTGCGCCACTCTTGCGATGGCGACCGGCTCCAGCTCGCCGTTATTGAACAGCTCGTTAAATATCCTTGCGATAAGCACCGAGTACGCAGCCGAGGAGCTGAGTCCCGATCCGGAGGAAAGCGTGCTGCTTATGACGGCGTCAAAGCCGCCGAAGCTTGCGCTCAGGTCGAACATCGCACAGGCGACGCCCCGAACCAGCGCCTTGGAGGAGCCGAACTCCTCCGGATGCACGTCAAGATCCGTGAGCTTCACCTCGATGTCGGGGAAGCCCTCGGATTTTATCCTGACGATATTTTCGTAATTCGGCATCACCGCAGCGTGCAGTCCCTTGTCCACCGCCGAGGCGAGGATGCGCCCCTTCTGATGGTCGGTGTGATTGCCCGCAAGCTCGGTCCTGCCGGGCGAAAAGAATTTTTTCATAAAACTCTCCGTTTCCGCTTGGCGGATCACTTTCTCGCCAGCACCTTTTCTGCGGCGGCGCAGACCGCCTCGGCATCGAGTCCGTACTTGTGCAGCAGCTCGCCGTAGGGAGCGGACTCCGTAAATACGTCCTGTATTCCGACAAACTCCGTGGGAACGCCGCAGGCGTTGTGCGCCAGCACCTCGGCGACGGCGGAGCCGAGACCGCCGAAGATGTTATGCTCCTCGGCGCAGACTATGGCTCCCGTCTCACGGGCGCAGCGCACGATAAGCTCGGCGTCGATGGGCTTTATCGAATACATATCGACGACACGGACGGAAACGCCCTTCTTTTCAAGAAGCCGTGCTGCCTCGATCGCCTTGTGTACCATGATGCCGCAGGCGATGACCGTAAGATCGCTGCCCTCACGGACGACCGCACCCTTGCCAAGCTCAAAGCAGGCATCCTCGGCGTAGAGGTCGGGGTACACGTCACGGCTCAGACGCAGGTAGAAAGGACCGTAGGTCTCGGCGGCAAACTTCGTCGCCCAGCGGGTGGAGTTTGCGTCGGACGGAACGATGACACGCATATTCGGCAGCGCACGCATAATGGCGATGTCCTCGGTCGCATGGTGGCTTGCACCGTCGAGAGCGTCGCTCATGCCGCAGTAGGCTCCGCCGAACTTGACGTTCAGGTTTGCGTAGCAGATCTGATCTCTTGCGGAGATGAGACCGAGCGAGGTCAGGAACACCGTGAAGGTGTTCACGAAGGGTATCTTGCCGACGGTGGACATGCCCGCAGCCGTGGCGACCATGTTCTGCTCGGCGATGCCCATGTTGAAGAATCTGTCGGGGTGCGCCTTTCCGAAGATGGCGCTTTTCGTGGAGCCGGAAAGGTCTGCGTCGAGTACGACGATGTTCTCGTTGTCGTTTCCAAGCTCCGCAAGCACGGTGCCGTAAACCTCTCTTATCGCCTTAGCCATTTACACTACCTCCCAGCTCTTCCATTGCAATTTTAAAGCTCTCATCGTCTATCGCCTTGCCGTGCCAGGTGTTTTTGCCCTCCATGAAGGAGACGCCCTTGCCCTTTACGGTGTTTGCGATGACGACCGTGGGTGCGCCCACGGCGCCGTCTGCGACGCTTATGCAGAAGTCCAGCGCTTCGATGTCGTGGCCGTCGCACTCAAGCACCGTCCAGCCGAAGCTCTCCCACTTTGCGGCAAGGTCGCCCAGCGGCATTATCTCGTCGGTCGTGCCGTCGAGCTGGACCTTGTTGTAGTCCACGACGGCGATGAGGTTATCGAGCTTGAACTTTGCTGCGCTCATTGCGGTCTCCCAGATGACGCCCTCGTTCAGCTCACCGTCGCCGAGGATGGCGTAGACCTTTGCGGGGGAGGCGTTCAGCTTCAGCGCCATTGCCATGCCCTGTGCGGCGGGGAAGCCCTGTCCGAGCGGACCTCCGGGCATTTCTACGCCGGGGCAGTGGAGGTTGGGGTGTCCCGCAAGACCGCCCATGCGGCGCAGGGTGCTCATCCTCTCGACGGGGAAAAAGCCCTTCTCCGCAAGGTTGCGGTACAGCATCGGGGCGGCGTGACCCTTTGAAAGCACGAGGCGGTCACGGTCGGGGTCGGCGGGGTTCTCGGCGCTCAGATTCATATGCTCCTGATAGAGATAGGTCAGTATCTCGCAGACAGAAAGGGAGCCGCCGGGGTGACCGGACTGAGCGCCGTGAATGGCGGTCAGCACGTCTATCCTGAAGCGGCGGCAAAGCTCGTTGAGTTCGGCAATGCGTTCGGCAGTCAAGGCCATGTTAATTATCCTCCGAGTTGATATTATTACGATTTTAATATAAAACAATCCCCGCACAAAGTCAATCGGCGACGCAAAAAAGCACCGTTCTATAACGGTGCTTTTTTGGTGCGCAGAGCCTGCCTATCGCTTCCATGTGCCGGGGGCAAAGAGCAGGAGCATCGGGAAAAGCTCAAGCCTTCCGGCAAGCATATCAAACATAAGCACATATTTTGTAAAGGGCGAAAGCATTGCAAAGCTGCCCATCGGACCCACCTCGCCAAGGCCCGGACCCACGTTGTTCAGACAGGCCAAAACGGCGGTAAAGCTCGTGGTGAAGCCCCGCCCGTCTATGGCGACGGCAAGCAGCGACAGTCCGAACAGGAGGCAGTAGGCGACGAGAAACGAAAACGCCGTATTCATAACGGCAGGCTCTATCGCCTTGCCGTCCATCGTCACGAGCTTCACCCGGCGGGGGTGCAGCATCTGCGAAAGCTCCCTTCCGAACGACTTCACATACATGATTATGCGGGAGACCTTGACGCCGCCCGCAGTCGAGCCGGCGCAGCCGCCGACGAACATGAGCAGCAGCAGTACCGCCTTTGAAAACATCGGCCACAGGTTGAAATCCGCACTCGCAAAGCCGGTCGTGGTCATCACCGAGGCACACTGGAAGGCGGCGTACTTTAAGCACAGCAGAACGCTGCCGTAAACGCCGTCGGCGTACAGGCAGCCCGTCACAAGCAGCACTGCGGCGGCAAATATCACGAGGTACCAGCGCACCTCCTCCATTCCGAAAGCGGCCTTGGCACGGCGTATGATCAGGTAAAAGTAGAAGTTGAAGTTCACGCCGAATATGAACATGAACGCGGTCACGACGACCTGAATGTAGGTCGAGCTGCTTGCAAGGCTGTCGCTTTGCACGCCGAAGCCGCCGGTTCCGGCCGTAGCCAGACCGATGCACAGCGCATCGAGCAGGCTCATGTTGCCGAGCAGCAGCAGGATTATCTCCAAAACGGTCAGAACGAGGTAGATCCCGTACAGATACACGGCGGTCTTCCTGAGCCTCGGAACAAGCTTTCCGACCGACGGTCCGGGGCTTTCCGCCTTCATCAGCATCAGGTTGTCGCCTCCCGCCGCCGGGAGGATCGCAAGCAGAAACATCAGCACGCCCATGCCGCCTATCCAATGTGTAAGGCTGCGCCACAAGAGCAGGCTCGGCGGCAGCGCCTCAACGTCGGTCAGTATGCTTGCGCCGGTCGTGGTAAAGCCGGATATGACCTCAAACAGAGCGTCGGTGAAGCTCGGCGTAAAGCCCGATATCCAAAGCGGAAGCGCTCCGACAAGGCTCATTGCGATCCAGCCGAGGGAGACGGCGGCAAAGCCCTCTTTCGAGTACATCGACCTGTCGTGCGGCTTTACGCAGCAGGACACAAACCCCGCCGCAAGCGCCAAGCTCGCCGACAGAGCAAACGCCGTGCCGACGCCGTCGCCCGAAATCAACGCCAGCGCCGTCGGTATGAGCATAAATGCACCGACCGCCAGCAGCACCCAGCCCACGAAATATCTCACAATGCTGTAGTTCATTTCCGTTACCTCAGCAGATCCCGTGCGGAGCGAAGGCTCGACGCCGGGCTTACGACCACGATGCTGTCGCCCGGACATATGCGGTCGGAGCCGGAGGGAATGATGACTTTGCCGTCACGGTATATGCAGCAGATCAGAATGCCCTTCCGCAGCTCAAGACGGGAAAGCGGCGCCGCAGTCAGTTCCGACTCCGCTTTGATGTAAAACTCCAGCGCCTCGATGCGCCTGTCGCACAGATAGTACAGCGACTCAATGTTCGTACCGTTGCAGGTGTTGTTAAGCTCTCGAACGTAGCTGAGAATGTAGTTTGCGGTGATCTCCTTGGGATTTACGATGCTGCCGAGGGGCAGCTCCTCCGTAAGCTCGGTAAAGCCGAGGGTGCTGACCATGGTGATCTCCCTCGCTCTCGACACCTTGTTTGCGTAAAGCGAAAGCAGGATGTTCTCCTCGTCCATGTCGGTCAGCGACACGAACACGTCCTCCGAGCAAAGCCCCTCCTCGCTGAGCAGGCGGCGGTCGATGGCGTCGCCGCAAATGATCTCCGCATTCGGGAGCTGCTCGCTCAGCTCTGCGCAGAGCTTCGGGTCCTTTTCGATTATCTTGACCTTGCTGCGGTTTTTTTGCAGCCTGTCCGCAAGGTAGAACCCTATGCGCCCGCCACCGGCGATCATCACCTTGCCGGTGTGCCTTACCGGGCAGCCGATGCGCCGCAGAAGCACATTCAGCTCCTCCGGCGGCGTCATGATGTGGATGGAGTCGCCGGAGTGAAGCACCGTTGCGCCGTTCGGTATAAACGGCTCGCCCCTGTCTCTCGGCTCCACGATGCAGACAAGAGTGCTGCGGCTGAGCTTTTCGGAGAAGTCGATAAGGCTCATTCCGTCAAGCAGCGAGCCGTCCGGGATGCGGAGCTGTATGAGGTTCACACGCCCCTTCGCAAAGCTCTCCGCCGTGACCGCCGCAGGTATGCGGATGAGGTCGAATATCTCGTTTGCGGTGGCAAGCTCCGGGTTTATCGCAAGCGACAGTCCGAGGTCGTCCTTTATCGTGGCAAGCTCCGCAAAGTAAAGCGGATTGCGCACTCTCGCTATCGTTCGGCAGCCGAAGCCGCGCTTGGCGACGAGACAGCAGAGCATATTCAGCTCGTCCTCGGACGTGACCGCAAGGACAAGGTCTGCGGTCCGGGCGCCCGCCTCCTCAAGCATTTTGTGGCTGACTCCGTTGCCGAGCAGCGCCTGAACATCAAGCCTGTCAAGGCAATGGTCTATGCGTCTTTGGTCGGTGTCCACGAGCGTCACCTGATGCCCGTCCGCCGTAAGGCGCTCCGCAAGCGTAAAACCTACTCCGCCTGCGCCGACGATCAAAATGTTCATAGACTTCCTCCTTGGGAAACATACTTCAGTCGGATTATAGCACAGCGCCGCCAAAAGTCAATCTGCGGGCTGTGTAGTCCGTACAAATTCCCGTGCCGTGACCGTCCGTGTTTTTTGTCGCCACCCTTGCGTCTCCGTCGTCGGACACTGCGGCGGTTTTGGCGTAAGGCGCTTTTGTTCGGCGAAGAAATTTTTAAAAAGCCCTTTACAAAACCGGAAACCGGTGCTATTATAAATTCCGTTAGTTAATTAACTAACCATAGTTGTGTAGATTTCTTTCTTTCTGTTTTTCTTTATCTTTATTTTCCGGCAAAAAGCTTCGCCTCTCGGCGGGGCTTTTTGCTTTGCTCTCAGATCCCTGCGGTCAACAAAACCCCGTCACCCCCGCATCGCAGCAAGATATTCACAACCTCATGGCCCCCTCTGACTGAGGGAGGCATGAGTGCGGCGGTCGCTTTACTCCGCCGGAGGACATCGTGACGCTCGGCGTGCGTATCGCTCTGGGAGCGGCTTATGAGTGGTGCCGCACGAGGGGTGCGTTCGACCTTCGGCAGACGGCGCTTTCGGAGCATGAGACGCTTTACGACGTGCCGCCGGAGTACCGCCGGTATTCAAAACGGTAGTTAAAACAGCACAAAAGCGTTAAGAAGCCGTAAATCGATTTTGTGCAAAGCGGAAAAAGCGCAAAACGAGGCTTGACAAATCGCTTCTGCGGGACTACCATGCTCGGCGTAAACGAATTTTCGGGAAAGGAGAAAGCAGCATGAAGAACCTTCGCACCGCAATGATGATGATGTACATGTGCATGTGCCGCATGTGCATGCTTTGCCGTGTCAAGTTTTGTCCTCTGCTTTCCGAATCCTGTTTGACGGCGTAACGCCGCAGCCCATTGTATACAAACAGCGGAAGGTCAAGAAGACCTTCCGCTGTTTTTGTTTTCCCAAGTCCTTTGATGGATTAGTTTTTTATTTTGCCGAAAAGGAGCGTGTCGAATGATGCCGAGAGCTAAACGAATGTGTCTTCGGACACTGTGACTCATTTTTCTAACCGACTAAGTGATTTTTAGAAACGATTTTTAAAGGAGAAATGTAAAAATGAAACGTTCCGTACTCACCAGAATCGCAGCTCTTGCGCTGTTCGTCATACTCACCTTCAGTCTCGCAGCCTGCTCCGGCGGCAGCGACTCCGACACCATCAAGATCGCAGTCCCCAACGATACCACCAACGAAGCCCGTGCGCTGCTGCTTCTGCAGGAAGCCGGCATCATAAAGCTCCGTGAGGGCGCAGGCATCACCGCAACCAAGAACGACATCGTGGAAAACCCCTACAACGTCGAGATCGTCGAAGCGGAAGCCGCTCAGCTCCCCAACCTCCTGCCCGACGTTGACTATGCGGTCATCAACAGCAACTATGCTATAAACGCAGGACTCAACCCCGTAAAGGACGCCCTCCTCCAGGAAGGCTCCTCCTCCGCATACACCAACATCCTCGCAGTCAAGGAAGGCAAAGAGAACACCGACGCCGTTAAGGCTCTGCGTGCAGCGCTCGAAAGCAAGCAGGTAGCGGACTTCATCGCCGACAAGTACGACGGCTCCGTCATCTCCACCATCGACAAGCTCACCGACGGCTACGACGAGAGCGTTGACTACGACGCACTCAAGGGCAGCACCATTTCCGTTGCGGCATCCCCCACTCCCCACGCCGAGATCCTTGAGGTCGCAAAGGACATCCTTGCCAAGAAGGGCATCACCCTTGACATCCAGGTCTACAACGACTACGTCGTTCCCAACACCGTCGTAGAGGACGGCACCGTTCTGGCAAACTACTTCCAGCACGGGCCTTACCTTGACGACTTCAACGCCCAGCAGGGTACCCACATCGTCGCCGTGAGTGCGATTCACGTCGAGCCGATGGGTCTCTACGGCGGCAAGCAGAGCAACCTCGACGCAATAAGCGGCAAGTAATTTTTCGGAGGAGACGGCTGTGATAGAGCTGAAAAACATAAGTAAGACCTTTGATTCGGACGAAGGTGGGGTGGATGCTCTCAAAGACGTCTCCCTCACGATAGCCGACGGCGACATATACGGCATCATCGGCATGAGCGGAGCAGGCAAAAGCACCCTCGTGCGCTGTATAAATCTGCTTGAGCGTCCGAGCAGCGGCGACGTCGTCGTAAACGGGCAGAGCCTCTGCGATATGACTCCGGCGCAGCTCAGGCTCGCAAGACGCAAGATCACGATGATATTCCAGCACTTTAACCTCCTCGCGCAGAGGACCTGCCTCAAAAACGTCTGCTTCCCGATGGAGCTTGCGGGCGTTCCCCGTGCCGAAGCGGAAAAGCGGGCAGGGGAGCTTCTCTCGCTCGTCGGGCTTCCCGACAAGGCAAACGCCTACCCGGCGCAGCTCTCCGGCGGTCAGCAGCAGCGTGTTGCGATCGCCCGTGCGCTTGCGACGGAGCCGGAGGTGCTGCTCTGCGATGAGGCGACGAGTGCGCTCGACCCCAAGACCACACGTCAGATACTTGAGCTTATCCGTGACATAAACGCAAAGCTCGGCATCACGGTCGTCATCATCACGCACCAGATGAGCGTCGTCAAGGAGATCTGCACTCACGTTGCGATCTTGGACGAGGGACGCATCGCCGAGGAGGGGCTTGTCGCAGCGGTCTTTGCGGCTCCCGCCTCCGCCGCCGGACGCAGGCTCGTGTTCCCCGGCGGCGTGGACGAGCTGGTCTCCGACCCCTTCGCCGAGCGCCGTGTGCGCCTCATATTCCGGGACAGCCGCACGACGGCTATCCCCCTCGTCGGCAGGCTCGCCTCCGAGGAGGGCATACTCTGCAACGTCATTTCCGCAACCACGCAAAAGCTCTCCGAGGAGGTCTACGGCAGTATGCTCTTGGGCATCCCCGCAGGTCAGTACGAGCGGGCGCTGAAATTTCTCTCCGGCATAGAAAACGTACAGGCGGAGGAGGTAACCCCCAATGTATGACAATCTGTTTTCCGAAGGCTCCGTTCAGGATCTTCTGACGGTGCTGCCGCTCCTCCCCGAAGCGCTGTGGGAGACATTTTACATCACGGTCCTGAGTACCGCACTCTCGCTCGTCATCGGACTGCCTCTCGGCGTACTGCTGGTCGCCGGCGAAAAGGGCGGCGTGCTGCCGCTCCCGGCGTGGCTCATGCGCATACTGAATCTCATCATTAACCTTCTGCGCTCCATCCCCTTCCTTATTCTTATGATAATGGTGCTGCCCGTGTCGAGAGCCATCATCGGCACCGCCGTCGGCACGACCGCGACGGTCGTACCGCTCGTTGCGGCGGCGTTCCCCTTCGTGGCAAGGCTCGTGGAGAGCAGTCTGCGTGAGCTTGACGGCAACATCATCGAGGCGGCGCAGAGCATGGGCGCAACGCCGTTTCAGATCATCGTCAAGGTGATGATCCCCGAAAGCGTTCCGTCTCTCATTCAGAACGTCACCATCGCACTGACGACGATCCTCGGCTACTCCGCAATGAGCGGCATTATCGGCGGCGGCGGTCTGGGCAAGATCGCCATCGACTACGGCTACTACCGCTACAAGTACCTCGTGATGTTCGTTGCGGTCATAATCCTCATCCTGCTTGTGCAGTTTTTCCAGTCCCTCGGTACATACCTTGCCCGCCGCTGCGACAAGCGCCTGAGATGAAAATCTTGATATGAAAAACCCAAGTCCGACAAACGATGTTTGTCGGACTTGGGTTTTTCAGTCCTTATTATAATCGGCAAGTCTGCGAAGGCTGCCTTTTGTCGGGGTGTAGGCGTCAAGCTGCGACAGGGCTTCCTCCGGCGTTTCGGCGACCGAGAACAGCTCTAAGCAGCGGTGCGACATGAAGCGCTCCTTCGCCGTGTGGCGCAGAAGCTCAAAGAGCGGCTCAAAGTAGCCCTCGGTATTCAGCAGCACTATCGCACGGTCGGTCCTGCCGAGCTGCTTTAGGGTGAGCATCTCGAACAGCTCCTCGTATGTGCCGATGCCGCCGGGCAGGACGACGCAGGCGTCGCTCCTGTCCTCCATGAGCTGCTTGCGCTCACGCATCGTCTCGGTGAACACAAGCTCGGTGCAGCCCTCGTAGATGACGCCCGGCTCGTCGAAAAACCTCGGAACGATGCCGCAAAGCCTGCCGGCAGCCGAGCTTACTCCCCGTGCCGCAGCTCCCATCAGCCCCTCTTTGCCGCCGCCGAACACGACCGTGTGTCCGTTTTCGGCAAGCAGTCTGCCGAGGGAAAACGCAGCCTTATAATACGCCTCCGCAAGCTCCGTGCCGGAGGCTCCGAATATGCAAACGTTCATGCCCTTCCTCACTTTACAACGACGCAGTCGGGACCCAAAAGCTCCGTAAGCTCCGCCACCAGCGACGGATGGATTATACAGGGCGCCGAGAGCTTTTTGTTCTCACGCTGACCGTAAATTATTATCTGCTCCGTGCCGGGGAACATGGTCAGGATAAGCTCGATACGGTGAAACGCCGGATCGTCAAGGCTCGGCAGCTTAACCCAAAGCCGCTTTTTGCGGACCTCGGTCGGCTGCTGCGGCGTCGGAGCGCTCTGCTCGTCGTTCGGCAGAAGGACGCTCACACGCTCGACGGTGAGCTGCGGCTCCTTCTCGTCACGAAGCGAGAGCCTGCCCGCTATGACGAGCGCCGCATTCTCGGCGATAAGCTCGCCGAAGCGATCCAGCGCACGGGCAAACGCCACCAGCTCCATGTCGCCGCTGTCGTCCTCCAGCCGTATTGCACACATAACGGAGCCGTTTTTCGTCGCACGCTTTTTGACCGTGCGCACGATGCCGGCGACCGTGACGAGCTGACCGTCACGAAGCTCCGACTGCTCCTGCCCCGCCGACAGCACCCGTGCGACGGGGACCGCACCCGCACGGCGGGCGGACAGGCGGTAGTCGTCCATCGGGTGACCGCTGAGGTATATCCCCGTCGTCTCACGCTCCATCGCCATGAGGTCACGGCGGGAAAACTCCGGCAGCGACGGTATCTCTATCGTTTCGCTGCTCTCCGACACACCGGGGTCGCCGAAAAGATTCATCTGTCCGGCGATGTTGTTGCGGTTGTCGTGGGAGATGGATTCTATCATCAGCCCGGCGACCTGGAGCATGGCACGACGGGTCTTGCCGAAGCCGTCGCAGGCGCCCGCACGGATGAGATTTTCCACCGCACGTCGGTTTAGGTCCCTCCCGCTCATGCGGCGGCAGAAGTCCTCAAGACTCTTAAACTCCCCGTCCTCTCTGCGATTTGCGACCACCTCGTTTATGAAGCCTCTGCCGATGTTCTTTATCGCAACGAGACCGAAGCGTATATTCTCGCCCTCGACCGTAAAGTCCGCATCGGAGCGGTTTAGATCGGGCGGCAGCAGGGCAATGCCCATGCTGCGGCACTCGGAGATGTACTCTGCGACCTGAGTGCTCGAATCCAGCACCGACGACAGCAGCGCCGCCATGTACTCACGGGGGTAGTGGCGCTTCATGTACGCCGTGCGGTAGGCGACGATGGCATAGCTCACGGCGTGCGCCTTGTTGAAGGCGTAGGACGCAAAGTCGAGTATCTCGTCGTATATGCTGTTTGCGACCGCCTCCGGCACGCCCCGCTTCACGGCGCCGTCGATACCACGGCTCTCGTCGCCGTGTACGAACGCCACACGCTCGGCGTCTATGACCTTGTGCTTTTTCTTGCTCATGGCACGGCGGATCATGTCCGCCTGTCCGAGCGAGAAGCCCGCCAGACGGCGGAATATCTCGATGACCTGCTCCTGATACACGATGCAGCCGTAGGTGACTTCGAGTATCGGGCGCAGCATCTCGTGCTTGTAGCTGATTTTTTCCGGATGCCCCGAACATTCGATAAACCTCGGTATGCTGTCCATCGGACCGGGGCGGTACAGCGATATGATTGCGGTTATATCCTCGATGCTGCGTGGCTTTAGCCCGACGCAGACGCCGGTCATGCCCGCACTTTCAAGCTGGAACACGCCGCTTGTCTTGCCCGCCGACAGCATTTCGAACACCTTGCGGTCGCCGTCGGGGATGGTCTCAACCTTAAAGTCCGGCTCCCTTTTCTGCACGAGCCGTGCCGCCGCATCGAGGACGGTGAGGTTTCGCAGACCGAGGAAGTCCATTTTGAGAAGCCCCAGCTCCTCAAGCGTCGTCATCTGATACTGCGTGACGACGTTTTCGTCGTTTTTCGACAGCGGAACGTACTCGTACACGGGGCGGTCGGTTATGACGACGCCCGCTGCGTGCATCGAGGCGTGCCTCGGCATACCCTCCACCGCCTTGGCGGTGTCGATGAGCGCACGCATCCGCTCGTCGGACTCGTAAGCGTCACGCAGAGGCTTTGAAAGTCTCAGCGCCGCATCGAGCGTCATGCCCGGCGAAAACGGGATCTGCTTTGCGATGTAGTCCGTTTCGTTGTACGAAACGTCCATGACACGCCCGACGTCACGCACGGCGCCCCTCGCCGCCATCGTGCCGAAGGTCACGATCTGAGCGACGTGGTCGCTGCCGTATTTGCGGTTGACGTAGTCTATGACCTCGCCCCGGCGCAGAACGCAGAAGTCGATGTCGATATCGGGCATACTGACACGTTCGGGATTTAAAAAGCGCTCGAAGTACAGGCTGTATTTTATGGGATCGACATCGGTTATTCCGAGCGTGTACGACACGACGGAGCCTGCGGCGCTGCCTCGTCCGGGGCCGACGGGGATGCCCTGACCCTTGGCGTAGGCGATGAAGTCCGAGACTATGAGGAAGTAGTCCACAAAGCCCATCTTTTTTATCATCTGAAGCTCGTAGCGAAGCTGCTTTGCGACCGTCCCGTCGTCGTTCGGGTAGCGTCGGCGAAAGCCCTCGCCGCAGAGCTTTTCGAGATACGAAAAGCTGTCCGTCTCGCCGTCGGGAAGCGCAAACCTCGGCAGCTTGTAGTGACCGAACTCGAAGTCGTAATTGCACATATCGGCGATCCTTGCGGTGTTCTCCATCGCCTCCGGGTAGTCGGGGAAGAGACTGGACATCTCCTCCTCGCTCTTTACATAGAACTCGTCCGTCTCGAAACGCAGGCGGGCTGGGTCGGAGAGGCTTTTCTGCATGGATATGCACATGAGGACGTCCTGATACGGGGCGTCCTTTTTTTCGATGTAGTGCGCATCGTTCGTGAGCGCAAGGGGAATGCCCGTCTCACGGTGTATGCGCAAAAGACCCTCGGCCGCACGGCGCTCCTGCGCCAGTCCGTGATCCTGAATTTCAAGGTAAAAGCCGTCCCTGCCGAACAGTGCCGACAGCTCCTCGGCCTTGCTCTTTGCACCCTCGTAGTCGCCACGGAGCAGCATTTTCGGTATTGCACCCGCAATGCAGCCGGACAGACAAATAAGCCCCTCGCAATGCTCCGACAGCAGCTTCCAGTCGATCCTCGGCTTTCCGTAAAAGCCCTCGGTGAAGGAGCAGGAGACGATGTAGCACAGATTTTTGTAGCCCGTCTCGTTTTTGCACAGCAGTATGAGATGGCTGTAATCCGAGTCGACGCCGTGTTCCCGATCGAAGCGGGAGCGTGGCGCAACGTAGACCTCGCAGCCGATGATGGGCTTTATGCCCTCGGCGACGCAGGCCTTGTAAAATGCGACGGCGCCGTACATGACGCCGTGGTCGGTTATCGCAGCGGCGGTCTGCCCCAGCTCCTTTAGACGGCGGGGCAGCTCCTCGATGCGGCAGGCGCCGTCGAGCAGGGAGTATTCCGTATGAAGATGAAGGTGTACAAAGCTCATTGCAAAATTTGATCCTTCCTGCCGACGTCCGCAAATTCGACGATCTTTTTAAGGCGGTGGCTAAGGCAGCTCTTCGTCACCGGGGGATAGCTCAAAAGCGCAAGGTCCGACAGGCTCGCTTCGGGGTTTGCGATGCGCAGCAGCGCCGCCTCCTGAAGCTTGTCCGGCAGAGCGGCAAGACCGCAGCTCTGCTCGATAAAGCGTATCGCATCCATCTGCTCGGCAGCGGCTGCGACCACCTTGTCGGCGTTTGCCGAGTCGCAGTTGACCTTGCGGTTTATGGTGTTGCGCATATCCTTCTCGACCTTCGACGCCATGACGTCGAGGGCGGAGACGGGTGCGCCCACCGTGGTCAGAAAGTCGGCGATGCAGTCCGACTGCTTTAGGTACAAAAGGCTGTTGCCTTTGCGCTGAGCCGACTTCATCGAAAGTCCGGCGTCAAGCGCCAACGTCTCAGTCTCCCTCGAAACGGAGTGATGCCCCGTCGCAAGCTCAAGGTGATAGCGCTTGTCGGGGTCGGTTACCGAGCCTCCGGCGAGAAACGCCCCCCGCAGGAACGCCGCCCTGTCGCACGGCTCCTCAAGCACGCCGAGGTTGACGTGCAGCGACAGCGTGCCGACGTCCATTCCGAAGGCGTCGTATATGCTGCGTATCTTGTCCGGCTCGTCGATCGCAAAGGTGAATTTTCCCTTTGCGCTCTCCGGCGGAAGTCGGGAAAACTGCACGCCGAGCGCCTTTTTAAACAGTCTCGGCAAGCGCCATGCAAGGTCCGGGCTTGCGGTGACGATGCAGATCTCGCTCGGCGTGAAGCTGCGGCAGTACATGAGTACGCCGTATGCCTCCGCCATGGCGCAGCAGCGCTTTTCAAGCCTTGCGCCGCAAAGCTCCGCCTTTACCTTCGATGAAAAGCTCATGTTCACCCGCCCTTGTTGAGATCACGGTTGATGTCCGCCACATTGTAATCCATGCAGCGCAGATGCTCGCCCAGTGCGGTTGCGACCGCAACGGAGCGATGCCGTCCGCCGGTGCAGCCTATCGCAATGGTGAGACTGTACTTTCCCTCCTCGATGTAGAGGGGGATGAGAAATTCTATCATATCGACGAGCTTATCCATAAAGTCCGTCGTCTGCTTAAAGCCGAAAACGTAGTCACGCACGTCGGCGTCAAGCCCGCTGTGCAGACGCAGCTCCTCGACGTAGTAGGGGTTCGGCAGGAACCTCACGTCGAACACGAGGTCTGCGTCCAGCGGCATACCGTACTTGAAGCCGAAGGACATCACGTTCACCGTGATGCCCCGGTGCGGGGTGTTCTCTGCAAACAGGGTGTAAAGCTCGTTGCGAAGCTGCCCAAGCGTCAGGTGTGAGGTGTTCACGATGTAGTCCGCCATGTCCCGTATCGGGCGTATCAGACTGCGCTCACTCTCGATCGCCGA
This sequence comes from Clostridiales bacterium, assembly GCA_004556755.1. GTDB lineage: Bacteria > Bacillota > Clostridia > Oscillospirales > Oscillospiraceae > F23-B02. The sequence continues at coordinate 16,471 of SFFW01000007.1, forward strand.
CTCAATGGACATCCCCTTCTTTGCCAAGGGGTGCGGTCTGCGGGACTCCTTGTAGCGCTTGACGATCGTCCGATCATCCGCCTCCATGAACAGTATCCGGTAGCCGAAGCCTGTGGCTTTAAGCTCCTGCAGCGCCTCGATTATCTCCGTAAAGCCGTTTTTCTCACGCACGTCCGTGACGAGCGCCACCTTTTCGTAGCGCCCCTTCGTCGCTGCGCACAGCTCCGCAAACCTCGGTATGAGCGCCGCCGGCATATTGTCGACGCAGTAGAAATCGAGGTCCTCTATAATGTCCGCCGCCTGGCTCTTTCCGCCGCCGGAAAGTCCCGTGATTATCAAAAACTCCATGCTCTCTGTCTCCCCCAAAGTCGCACTTCCGACTTACTCCTGTGCTTCCGCCTTCTCCTGCGACGATTTTGCCATCTGGTCCATTATCCCGCTGCGGCGCTGCTTCCAGTCGTCCACCAGAACCATGCCCTTGGGGTATATCCTTATCTCCGGCGTAAGCGTGATTCCGGACTTTTCGTACACCGTGCGCCGTACCTTGTCGAGCAGCTCCACCACGTCGTCATAGCTTGCGCCGCCTGCGTTCACCGCAAAGCCGGCATGCTTCGTGCTTATCATCGCACCGCCGACGGTAAAGCCCTTGAGTCCCGCCTCATCTATGAGTGCTGCGGCATAGCCGCCCTCCGGACGCTTAAAGGCACTTCCGGCAGAGGGCATATCCAGCGGCTGGGACGCACGGCGCTTTTCGTTCATCTCGTTCATCTTGGCGCCGATCTCCTCCGGCACGCCGGGCGTGAGCCTGAACACCGCACTCAAAATTGCGCAGCTTATGTTTTCAAAGGCGCTGTGACGGTAGGAAAATTCGCAGTCCTTGCCCGCCACCTCGGTGAGCGCCTGCTCCGGCAGGTAGTACACGACGACGCTGTCGGTGACGTCCTTCATCTCGCCGCCGTAGGCTCCGGCGTTCATCAGCAGCGCACCGCCGACGCTTCCCGGAATGCCCGACGCAAACTCAAGCCCCGAAAGAGAGTTCTGCTTCGCAAACGCCGCAAGCGACGCAAGCGAAACGCCCGCCTCGGCGTGTATCGTAACGCCGTCCTCTCCGAGACGGATGCGGTTTAGCTTCTCCGTCGAAATGACGCATATCTCAAGTCCCTCGTCGGGGATTATCATATTCGTTCCCTTGCCGATCATCAGCGGCGCAACGCTGTGCATATGCAGGATAAACTCAAGCTTTGAAAACTCCCATATATCCTTCGGCACGGCAAAGGCTCTGACGGGTCCGCCGAGCTTAAAGGAGCAATGCTCCGACATCGGCTCGCTCTCCCGAAGCTCCAGCTCCGGCATTTTTTCCTTAATTGCGGCTATCGCCTTTTCAAGCTGTTCCATCATTCTCTCCAATCAGATAGTGCCGAGGTCTATCGCCCGGTCGTGATTTGCCGCAAGCGTCTCTGCGGCGTTGTAGCCCATCTTCTTCTGACGGTTGTTCATTGCGGCAAGCTCCAAAATGACCGCAAGGTTCCTGCCCGGACGCACCGGGATCGTTACGCTCGGCACAGTCACGCCGAGAATGTCCTGCGTTTCGTTCGTAAGCCCCAGTCGGTCGTATGCCTTGCCGTCGTCCCATATCTCCATGTTCACGACGAGGTCAATGGCGCTTTCGGGCTTTACCGCACCGACGCCGTATATGTGGCGGACGTCCACAACGCCGATGCCTCGCAGCTCCATGTAGTAGCGGATAAGCTCCGGCGCAGAGCCGACAAGGCTGCCCTTGCTCAGCTTGCGGATGTCGACAGCGTCGTCGGCGATGAGGCGGTGACCCCTCTTTATAAGCTCAAGCGCAGTCTCGCTCTTGCCGATGCCGGAGTCGCCGGTCAGAAGCAGACCTTCGCCGTGGACCTCGACAAGCACGCCGTGTACCGTCGTGCGGGGGGCAAGGTGGAAGTGCAGTGCGCTTATGATGTTCGCCATGAAGTCGGAGGTGTCCTCCGTCGTCGTGAAAATGTTGCGGTCGTACTTCCTCGCCGCCTCGATGCATTCGGGGAACGCCGCAGCGCCGTGGCATATGACGAGCGCTGAAATGTCCCATTTAAAAAGGTCGTCAAAGCAGCGTCTGCGCTCGTCCTCGGTTTTAAGCTCCAGATAGGTGCTTTCGACCCTGCCCATGATCTGGAGCCGTTTGGGGTCGAAGTAGTTGTAAAAGCCCGCAAGCTGCAGTGCGGGACGGTTGACGTCCGCCGTGGTGAGCAGCCTTTCCTCGTAGTCCTCCGAGGTGTGCAGCGGCGTAAGTCCGTTTTCCTCCGCCAGTGTTTTGAGCTTTACGGAATACTTTCCTGCCATATGCGCCTATCCCTCCTATGTTATTCTATAATATTATATTATATCTATGCACGGGGTCTGCGTCAAGCACGGCGGGCAGGACAAAGAGCGCAAGGCAGCGCAATTTATTTTATGAAAAAATGTCTTGCAATTGCTGTGATTGTCTGCTATTATATATAAGCTGTCCTTTTCAGAGGCGGCTAAACACAAGCAAGGAGGTGCTTCAACAAATGGCAAAGTGTGAATTTTGCGACAAGGGTCTTGCCTTCGGCATCCAGGTTTCCCATTCTCACAGACGTTCCAACCGTACTTGGAAGCCCAACGTGAAGCGCGTCAAGGCGATCGTGGACGGAAGTCCCAAGCATGTTTATGCTTGCACCCGCTGCCTGCGCAGCGGCAAGGTCACTCGCGCTGTGTAATTTTATATTACCCGAAACAAGCCCGCCTTACGGCGGGCTTTTTTCGTTGTCTGAAAAAGCTCCCCCGGCAACTGAAGTGACCCCAAAAAGTTAGACAAATAATCTTAAAAGAATTAGTACAAATATTTTACCATACTTGTCTAACAAATGGGGTGCAGTTCAGCTTACCGGGGAGCTTTACACAACGGTAATAATTGCGTTCAGACAAGGCAAAGCACACGAGGGAATACTTTTTGTATTTCCAAGGGCTTTAACGCCGTATGAACGGAAATCAGCCCCACCGCTTGTCTGACGGTGATGATTTGCGTTCAGACAAGGCAAAGCACACGAGGGAATACTTTTTGTATTTCCCGTGTGCTTTAACGCCGTATGAGCGGAAATCAGCCCTACCGCTTGTCTGACGGTGATGATTTGCGCTCAGACAAGGCAAAGCCCGCAGGGAATATTTTTATATTTCCAAGGGCTTTAACGCCGTATGAGCGGAAATCAGCCCGTCACGGTGACGCTTGTTTCGGAGGTGATGCTCTTAATATCATTGCCGCTGTAGACGCCGTTATAGTTCCAGGTCACCGAGATCGGCACCGTCAGCAGCTCACCGGGGTTGAGATAAAGCTCCTGCGAGGCGCTGTATATCAGCGTCTCCGTCGGGGAGTCGTTCGACTCGATGCTCAAGGTCTCGCTCCTGAACGAATACGCCGTGCCGTTTATCGTCACCACGCCGCTGCGGGGTCCGATGCCGAGGGTGTAGGAGCGCACATAGATCCGAACCTCCATCACCAAAGCGCCGCTTTGCGACCTCGTGACCGCCCACTCGGTGTGCGTGTTGAGAGTGGTGCCGGTGTCGGAGTCGAAGCTGCCGGACATGAGCCTGTCCTGCGAGGGGGCGGGTGTCGGTGTCGGTGTCGGTGTCGGCTCTGCGCTCGGCGACACCGAGGGCGAAGGCTCGTCCGACGGTGAAACGTCGGGAGCTGCGGTCGGGGACGCCGACGGCTCCGCCGCCTCGTTCGAGGGCTTGGGCGCCGTGAGCCATGCGGTTATCCCCGCCGCCATGAGCAGCACAAGTATCAGCGCAACGAAAATATGTCCCTTCTGTTTGTTCACTTGCCTAGCCTCCGTAACTTTTAATATTTTATCGACTATTATAGCGTATCTTTAAATAAAAATCCACTCCGCTTTGTTGACAAAAACCCGTAAAAATATTAAAATTTCAATGATTTTATTTCGGAGGGAGGCGTTGGCATGGCAAAGGGCGGCAGGCATCTTGCGCCCTCGAAGCGCTCTTCCGCCGGAAGACGGCGCAGCGGCGGCATACGACTCGTCTCAAGTCGGGGCAGGGGCAGCGCCGAGAGACCCCGCCGCAGACCCGTTTTGACCATGCGTCGGGACATCCTCCGTGCCATGCTTTTCTTCCTGCTGTGCTTTCTCATGCTCTCCCCCGTGCGGGGCTGCATCCTTGCCGACGGCGACTACATCGGCATGGCAAAGGCGCAGAGCATCGCCGTGGACGATGCCGGCATCCCGCCCGACAAGGCGCAGAATGTTCGCACCGACATGATAAAGATCGACGGTGAGGTGTACTACAAGGTGCAGTTTACCGGCTCCGTCACCGATTACCGATACATCATAAACGCCGAAACGGGCAAGATACTGACGCAGGTTTTCTACCGTCTCGACAAGACGCAATAAAAGCGTGTAAGCTGTTGCTTACACGCTTTTGTTCGTCTTGAATGTGCGCTCGCCTGCGAACGCTGCGCCCGTAATCGCCAAGAGGCAGCCTCTCATGTGTTTTGCGGAAAGTGTTTTGACGTACGGGCCCCAATCCTATAAACAAGAAAAACCGTGTTTTGCAAAATGCAAAACACGGTTTTGTAAGTGCTGTGATTACTTGATCTCGACGGTTGCGCCGACTGCCTCGAGCTGAGCCTTGAGAGCCTCTGCGTCTTCCTTGGAGATGCCTTCCTTGATCTTTGCAGGAACTGCTTCGACCATTGCCTTTGCCTCTGCGAGACCCAGGCCGGTGATGCCGCGGACTTCCTTGATGACCTTGATCTTCTCTGCGCCGAAAGCGGTCATAACAACGTCGAACTCGGTCTTTTCCTCGACAGCGGCTGCTGCTGCGCCTGCTGCGGGGGCTGCTGCTGCGACTGCGGAGACACCGAAGGTCTCGCAAATTGCATCGACGAGCTCCTTGAGCTCTAGAACGGAAAGAGCCTTGATCTCTTCTACCATGGCTGCGATTTTTTCACTCATTTGAATTATCCTCCAATAATTATTCTGTTGCCGCTCTTACTCTGCGGCTTCTGCGGGTGCGCCACCCATCTTCTCGACGACTTCGCTCAGGCATACTGCCAGACCGCCCATAATGGCGTTGAGGGAGCCTGCCAGCTTTGCGTACAGGTCGTTCTTGGAAGTCAGGGTGGACAGTTCTGCGATCTCCTGCTCGCTCAGGATCTTGCCCTCCATGAATGCTGCCTTGACATTGAACCTGTCGTTGAGCTTCTTGGAGTACTCGCTGATGATGCGGAACGGAGCAATGGGATCTTCGGTGCTGGTTGCAAGAGAGGTGCTTCCGTTCAGAACGGAGTCCAGCTCTTTCATACCGAGCTTGTCGATGGCGATGCGGGTAAGGGTGTTCTTTACGACGCTGTAATCGACGCCCTCCTTGCGCATTTCGGTACGAAGCGCGGTGTCCTCTGCCACGGTAATACCCTGGTAATCGACGAGGATGCCTGCGCTTGCGCCCTGAATACGCTCAACGAGTGCTTCGACTATCGCCTGCTTTTCGCTGAGAACCTTTGCGTTAGGCATGTGTGTTTTTCACCTCCACACGATTTATCTGCGCCCGCAGAATAAAGAAAAGTCTCCGTATCACGGGACACGGAGACATAAAGCAATCAAATCTGATGCCATCCTCGGCAGGATTTACACGAAACCGCAACCTGCTGTCTCCGGAGCGCCAAAATAAAATATCATTTTTTGCCTTGCTTGTCAAGGCTTTTTTTCATTTTACATCATGGAAACGAAATTATAGCTCATATGGAAGAAGATCGCCGTCCATATGCTGCCGCTCTTGTCGTAGCTCCAGCACAGAGCGACGCCGCCGGGGATATACTGTATAACGTATATGAGCATCCTCAGATCGCCGGACGACAGGATGTACGACGCAATGTGGTACAGTCCGAACACAAGCACCGTCACGACGTAGGCGGCAATGCGGCTGCGGCGGCGTATGGTGCAGAATATGCCGCCTCTGAATATCGCCTCCTCCACCACGGGAGCAAGCAGCACGGCGACCGCCATCATGCTGCTTCGATCCTGCGCCGTGAGACTGTTCACCGTGTCTTGGTTCGGGTTCGAGCCGGAAGGGGAGATCAGGAGCATCAGCAGATTCACCGCAAAGTTCAGCGCAAGGCACAGCCCCCACGCCGTCAGAAAATGCATGAGGCACAGCCCCGGTTTCTCCGCAAGATTCCGCCAACTCCGCAGAAGGTATCTGCCCAGCAGTACAAGCACAAGTGCAAAGCTCATGCAGTAGTACAGCAGGTTAAAGCGAGCGCCGCTGAGACCCAAATTCAGCACGTTGTTTAAAACAAGCAGCAGCCTCGGCAGCAGGACGCAGTGCAGCGGCAGCATCGCCATTGCGCTCCAGAACTCAAAGCGGGTGAGCCGGTCTTTAAACTGCGTCATCCGTTTACCTTCTTTCTCAGCTCACTGAGGAGGTTGAGCGCCTCAAGCGGTGTGAGAGAGTCGATATCCGTCCGGCGCAGGATCCTTGCAACCTCATCGGTGCCGGCGTCGATAAGGCTTATCTGCGCTTCCTCCTGCACGGGGGCAAGGTCGGGGCGGGAGCTTTCGGTCTCAAGCTCTTTGAGGTAGGTCTTTGCCTTCGATATGACCCCGTCCGGCACGCCCGCAAGCTTTGCGACCTCGATGCCGTAGCTGTCGTCGGCGGCGCCGGGCATTATGCGGCGCAGGAACACGAGCGTTCCGCCCTGCTTCTTTGCGCTGATGCTGTAATTATGCACGCCCTCGACCACGCCCTCAAGTGCGCTCAGCTCGTGGTAATGCGTTGCGAACATGGTCTTTGCGCCGAGCCTGCGCTTGTCGGCGCAATGCTCAAGCACGGCTCTGGCTATCGCCATGCCGTCGTAGGTCGAGGTGCCTCTGCCGATCTCGTCGAGAATGAGCAGGGACGACGAGGTCGCATATTTGAGAATGTTTGCGACCTCGCTCATTTCGAGCATGAAGGTCGATTGTCCGGCGGCAAGGTCGTCCGATGCGCCGATCCTCGTGAACACCCTGTCCACGACGCCGACGACGGCGCTTTTTGCCGGGACGAAGGAGCCCATCTGCGCCATGAGGCAGATGAGCGCCGTCTGACGCATATAGGTGCTTTTGCCCGCCATGTTCGGACCCGTGACTATCGCAACACGGTTGCCGTCGCGGTTCAAAACGGTGTCGTTCGGGACGAACATCACGTCCTTCACCGACTGCTCCACGACGGGGTGTCTGCCCTCACGGATGATAAGCTCCCCGGAGGTATCGACCTCCGGCATACAGTAGTCGTTGCGCACGGCGACCTCGGCAAGCGAACAGAGAGCGTCCAGCCTTGCGACGGCGTCGGCGCTTTGCTGCACCGCCTCGACCCTTGCGCCGATGATCTCGCACACCATGGTAAAGTGCTTGTACTCAAGCTCCTTTATCCTGTCGGCGGCGGTGAGCAGGTTGTTTTCAAGCTCTTTAAGCTCCTGCGTGAAGTAGCGCTCGTTTGAAACGAGGGTCTGCTTTCTTATGTAGTCGTCGGGGATATTGATCTCGCCTGCGGACTTGGGAACGTCGATATAATAGCCGAACACACGGTTGTAGCCCACCTTGAGCTTTTTGATGCCGGTGCGCTCCCGCTCACGGCGCTCAAGCGCCGCCACCGCCTCCGCTCCGTTGTCACGGATGCTGCGGAGCTTATCGACCTCCTCGGAATAGCCCGTGCGCAGGATCCCGCCCTCACGCACGGAAAACGGCGGATCGTCGCATATCGCCCTGTCGATGCGGCTCGTTATGTCGGAAAGCTCGTCCATTGCAGCGATCTCCCGCAGGGTGCTGCACTTAAATTGCGCAAGCTGTGCCTTTAGGGTCGGAAGCGCCCTCGTACATTCGCCGAGAGCGATGAGGTCCCTGCCGTTTGCATTGCCGAACACGACCTTGCCGATGAGCCGCTGCATATCGTTTATGCCCCGCAGGGTCTGAATTATCTCGCCCCTTGCGGTGTTGTCCCGCACAAGCTCCGACACCGCCGTGAGGCGGCGCTTTATGTTGACGGGGCTCAAAAGAGGACGTTCGACCCAGCTTCGCAGAAGTCTGCCGCCCATGGGAGTCTTTGTCTTGTCAAGCACCCACAGGAGCGAACCCTTTTTCTCGCCCGTGCGCTGGGACTCCGTAAGCTCAAGGGATCGCCTTGTCGCCCAGTCAAGCTCCATGTATCTGCCGCTGCCGAATATGTCGACGCTGCGGATGTTTGAAAGCTCGGTTTTCTGCGTTTCGCTGATGTACGACAGCAGCGCACCGCAGGCGCAGACCGCCGGCTGAAGCTCGCCGAGGGAAAGCTCGTCAAGGCTCCTGACCTTAAACTGCTCGCACACTCTTGCCGCCGACGCCATGAACTCGAAGTTGTGTCCCAGCTCTATCATGCAGCCGAGGCGCTTCGTGAGAAACTCCGAGATCTCGTCGCACTGCATATACGCACCGGAGTTTAAAACGACCTCCTTGGGTGCAAAGCGACCCATCTCGTTTATGATGTGATTTCTCGCATCGCTCTCAAAGCAGGCGCAGCAGAACTCGCCCGTCGATATGTCGCAGAAGGCGACGCCGCCCCGGTCGGCGGCAAGAAACGCCGAGCCGAGGTAGTTGCTGCGCCCCTCCTCAAGCATGATGCTGTCCGTCACCGTACCGGGGGTGACTATGCGGATAACGTCACGCTTAACGAGACCCTTTGCGGTCGCCGGATCCTCTATCTGCTCGCAGATCGCCACCTTGTAGCCCTTTGCCACGAGCTTCGCTATATAGCTCTGCGCACTGTGATACGGCACTCCGCACATGGGCGTGCGCTTTTCGGGGTCCTGAATGCCCCTGTCCCTCGTCGTCAGCGCAAGGTCAAGCTCCTTCGAGGCAAGCTTTGCATCGTCATCGAACATCTCGTAAAAATCGCCGAGACGGAAAAACAGCAGACAGTCGTTGTGCCGGTGCTTTATTTCGTAATATTGCTGTTTCATCGGTGTGAGTTCAGCCACGTCACACCCTCCTGACCGTAGTTATTTTTTCTTTATCAGCTCGTCACGCTGACGGAGCATTTCCTCGTGAAACTGCTCCGGGAGATATTTCATAAATTCGTCGAACGCCTTTTCGTTGTACTCGAAGTAGAAGGTGCCCTCGCCCGTGTTGTCGGGGAAGTGACTCCGCTCCTCGTCGGAAAGCTCGTGATTTGATATGTACACCCACTTTATCCACAGGTTCTTTATCATGCCGCAGTCGGTCACGGCGCTCCAGAACAGATCGTCGGTCTTTTCGTTGAGATAGAATCTCATGCACTTATCGCCGAAGGACACCATCGAAAAGCCGTAGGAGTTCACGGAGATGAGCTTAAAGGCGAACACCCACAGCGCACTGACCATGGCGAGTATCACGAGAAGTCCGTATACATACTTATCGCCCAGGCGCCCGATAAGGCAGACGGCGAGCGATATAAGCGCAAACGCAAGCAGTCCGACTGCGATAAAGAACACTATCGTCATCGAACCCTTGTGAAGTCTCAGGCTGTTTGTGACCTTGAATTTTTTGATGCTTTCCTTTGGCATTTTCAGTCCTCCGTTTCGGGTTCGCCGTACAGCGCCCATGTGTTTGATCCCGTTATTTTGACGTTTATGAAGCGTCCCAAAAGCTCCTTTGAACCCTTGAGATGCACGAGCCTGCCGCCGTTTGTCCTCGACGAGAGGTTATACTGCTCCTTGCCTGTCTCGCCGTCGACAAGAACTCTTACGGTCTTGCCCTCATACTCACGGTGCTTTTCCGCAGATATGCGGTTTGCGACGTCGAGCAGACGGTCAAAGTGCTTCTGCTTATCCTCACGGCTGTAGGGGTCGGGCATTTCCGCTGCGGGAGTGCCGACACGCTTGGAGTAGATGAAGGTGAACATCGCATCGTAGCGCACCTTTTCGCAGAGCCTGAGCGTCTCCTCAAAATCCTCCTCCGTCTCGTTTGGGAAGCCGACGATTATGTCCGTCGTGAGGACGAGGTCGGGCATATAGCTTCGGGCAAGCTCCACCTTTTGCAGGTACTTTTCCGAATCGTAGTGCCTGTTCATCGCCTTCAATATGCGGTCGCTGCCGCTCTGCACGGGCAGGTGGAGCTGATGTGCGCACTTTTCGCACTCCGCCATCGTGCGGAACAGCTCCTCCGTCGCATCCTTGGGGTGGCTCGTCATAAAGCGGATGAGAAATTCGCCCGGAATGTCGTTTATCATGGCGATAAGGTCGGCAAAGGACACGTCCGTATCGAGGTCCTTGCCGTAGGAATTGACGTTCTGACCGAGGAGCGTTATCTCCTTGTAGCCCGCAGCCACAAGCTCTCTCGCCTCGGCGACGATGTCCTCCGGTCGGCGGGAGCGCTCCCTGCCCCGAACGTAGGGTACGATGCAGTAGGTGCAGAAGTTGTTGCAGCCGTACATGATGGACAGCCACGCCTTTATGCTGCCGTCACGCTTTTGGGGAATGCCCTCTGCGACGGTGCCGTCGGACTGTGTCGTCTCGAACACACGCTTGCCCTTTTCGAGGTAGCGCAGCATAAGCTCCGGCAGACGCCAAAGCTCATGCGGTCCGAAGACCATGTCCACCACGGGGTAGGAGCGCCGTATCTTCTCCGCCATGTGGGGCTGCTGCACCATGCAGCCGCAGACGGCGACGATCTGCCCCGGCTTTGCCTTTTTGGAGTGGTTTAACTGACCCACGTTGCCGAGGACACGCATCTCTGCGTGTTCACGCACGGCGCAGGTGTTGACGACTATAAGGTCCGCCCGGAACTCGTCCTGCGTGAAGCCGTAGCCCATTTCGGCGAGGTAGCCCCTTATCTTTTCGCTGTCCGCCTCGTTCTGCTGACAGCCGTAGGTATCCACCATCGCAAGCGGTCTTGCGCCGTTTGCGGTTATGCGGTCAAAGACCTCGGCGCAGTATTCCTCCTGCCGCTTTATGTCCCCGACCCCGATCTCTTTTCTCACATATGCCATATTGATTCCCTGTTTTCCTTTATTAACGTTCTCCGAGCATTTTACCATAAAAAGAGTGGAACTTTCAACTAAAATAATGTATAATGATATATTATATATTGTACCAGAGGTAGCCATGACAAGGATAAACATTCTTCCGCCGCATCTGGCGGACATGATCGCCGCAGGCGAGGTCGTCGAACGTCCCGCCTCGGTCATAAAGGAGCTTATGGAAAACGCCTTCGACGCAGGTGCCAAAAAGGTGACGGTCGAGTTCAAAAACGGCGGCGCTCCCTACATACGCATCAGTGACGACGGCTGCGGCATGAGCCCCGAGGACGCCGGCATCGCCTTCATGCGGCACGCAACGAGCAAGCTTCACGACGAGCGGGGGCTTGAAGCCATCGGCACGATGGGCTTTAGGGGCGAGGCTCTTGCCGCCATTTCGGCGGTCAGCCGCATCGAGCTTTGCACCCGTGAAAAAGGCTCCGACGAGGGCATTAAAATGACCGTCGAGGCGGGCGACATCGTCGATATGCTGCCCTGCGGCTGCCCGGAGGGGACGAGCATCACCGTGCGGGACATTTTCTTCAACACCCCCGCAAGGCTCAAGTTTCTCAAAAGCGACAGGAGCGAGGCTTCCGCCTGCATCGCTGCGGCGCTGCACTGCGCCCTCGGCAGGCCCGAAGTCTCCGTGCGCTGCATAAGAGACGGGGCGGAGGAGTTTTTCACCCCCGGCGACGCAAGGTCCGATTCCGCCGTGTATTCCCTGCTCGGCAGGGAGCTTGCAAGCTCCTTGCTTCCCTGTCGGGGCAGTGCCGACGGCGTGTCGGTCGAGGGCTTTGTGTCCTCCCCGGCGAAGGGTCAGGGCAGCCGCAGCAGACAGTATTTCTTCTGCAACGGAAGGTATATCCGTTCGGCGCTTTTGCAGTCCGCCGTCGAGCAGGCGTACCGCAATACGCTGCTCACGGGGCGCTTTCCCGCCTGCGTCGTATACCTCACTCTCGGCAACGCCGCAGTCGACGTAAATGTACACCCCGCAAAGACAGAGGTGAAGTTTTCCGAAGAGAAAAAGGTCTTTGACGCCGTGTATCAGACCGTGCGCAGCGCCCTCGAAGCGGAGGACAAGCCCCTTGAGATAAGCCTTTCGGAGGGTACAAAAAAGCTCACCGAAAGCGCCTCTGCAACATTTAACGACAGACCCCGCACAACGTTTTCCCGTCCGTCGTTTTCCGAAAGACCCGCTCCCGTGTTTAAGCCCGCCCCCGCAAGGGCGCCGCAAAGCGCCGTTTTTCGCAGTCCGATGCCGGAATATGACAGCGTTTTTCCCGCTTCAACAAAAAGCGAAAATGTTGAAAAAGCAGTTGAAACTGTTGAAAAAATCGCCTCTCCCGCCTACCGTCTCATCGGTGAGGCGCTGAATACATACATTCTCGTCGAATTTGACGGGAAACTGCTGCTCATTGATAAGCACGCAGCCCACGAGCGCATGATCTTTGACAGGCTTGTGCAGAGCGAGCGTGAGGTCATGAGTCAGACGCTCTTGGAGCCTATCCTCGTGCGCCTTTCTCCGGAGGATTCCGAGACGCTTGAGGCAAACGGCGAGACGCTCTCGGAGCTTGGCTTCGAGCTTGAGCCGTTCGGCGAGGGAGCATACGCACTTCGTGCGCTCCCGGAGGACATTGACCCCGGTGACGCCACTGCCGCCGTCGAGGAACTTTGCGTAAAGCTGCGCACCGGCGGCGCCGACGACGCAAAGGCGGGACGCACGGAGCTTCTGCACACCGTCGCCTGCAAGGCGGCGATAAAGGCAGGACGCCGCCACGACCCGGCGGAGCTTGACCGCATCGCAAAGGCGGTCGTGTCGGGCGAGGTGCGCTACTGCCCGCACGGCAGACCCGTTTCCGTCACGCTCACGAAAGCGGAGCTTGACAAATTCTTCAGCCGGATAGTATGAGCATGAACATTAACGACAACATCCCGACGGTCGCCGTGATATGCGGACCCACCGCAACGGGCAAGACAAGGCTCTCGGTCGAGCTTGCAAGGAGCTTTGACGGGGAGATCGTTTCGGCGGACTCCATGCAGGTCTACCGCCGCATGGACATAGGCACGGCAAAGGCAACGCCCGACGAGCGCTGCGGCGTGCCGCATCACATGATAGACGTGGCAGAGCCGAGTGAGCAATACTCCGTTGCACGCTACGTTGAGGAAGCCTCCGCCTGCACGGACGACATTTTGGCAAGAGGGAAGCTGCCCCTTATCGTCGGCGGCACGAATCTTTACATCGACTCCCTGCTTTCCGGCCGGGACTTTGCCTCCGCCGCCGGGGAGGACCCGGAGCTTCGGGCGGAGCTTGAGCGCAGGTATGACGAGCTTGGCGGCGAGGAGATGCTGCGGCAGCTTCGTGTTTTCGACCCGGAGCGTGCCGAAAAGCTGCCGCCGACCGACAGGCGCAGGATAATCCGTGCCTTCGAGGTGTACCGTCTCACGGGAAAGAGCCTGAGCGAGCATGATCGGGAGACGAGGCTTGCCCCGCCCCGCTACCGTGCGGCGGTCATTGCGCTCGACTACCTCGACCGTGAGCATCTGTACGCGCGCATAAACGACCGTGTCGACGAAATGGTGCGTCTCGGTCTGTTTGAGGAGGTGCGGGCGCTGCAAAGCGAGGGACTTAACCCCGACTGCACCGCAATGCAGGCGATCGGCTACAAGGAGCCGCTCTCGGCGCTTCGTGGCGAGATAACGAGGGACGAGGCGATAGAGCTAATTAAGCGTGAGAGCCGGCGCTACGCCAAGCGTCAGCTCACATGGCTGCGCCGCAAGGAAGGGCTTCTTTGGATACGCCACGGGCAAACGCCCGATTTTTTGGAGGCACGACGGCTTTCGACCGAATATCTTCGCTCCTTCGGTCTATGATGATGCTGCGCACAGCGCAAATCATTACATAGACAGGAGCAGAATTATGCAAAAGACACAGAATCTACAGGACGTATTTTTGAATCAGCTCAGACGTGACAGGCTAAGCGTCACGGTCTTTCTTATGAACGGCTTTCAGATGCACGGAATCATCCGATCCTTCGACGGCTTTACCGTCGTGCTTGACACCGACGGTAAGCAGCAGCTTATCTACAAGCACGCAATATCGACGATAATCCCGCCCAAGCCCCTGAGTCTTGAGGAATAAGTCCTACCTCCGCTTTGCCGCCGCAGCCGTTTTTCTTGCGGCGGCGGCATACGGCGGCGCAGCGTTTCTGAGCGAGGCGGAGCCGAAGCCCGTCATCGCCGTGTGCGAGGCGGCGCCCTCGGCGCCGGACCTTGCGCTCGACGGCACGGTGTTTCGCAGCGAAACGGTCGTTTCCTGCGGCATTTCCTCACCCGTCGTTTTGCCGAGGGAGGGGGAGTACGTTACCGGCGGCAGCGTGCTGTGCATAGCGGACGCAGACGGGGACGCATACTTTGCCCTCTGCGACGAAGCGGGGCAGGGTGCGGTTATTCCTGCACTCGCATGGGACGACGGCATAAGCTTTTTTGCCGCCCCATGCTCCGGCTACTTCAGCTCGTACCTTGACGGTTTCGAGGGCGCAGCGCCGGAGAATTATCCGAGCCTCAAAAAGAGCGACAACGCCGACGCCGTGGGGCGAATCGTCTACGGCGCAAGCTGGTACTTTGCCGCCTCCTGCGGCGACGGTGATTTCCGTGAGGGACAAAAGGTCACGCTCACGCTAAAGCGCTCTTACCCCGCAACGGTGCAGTCGGTGCATGACGGCACCGTGATACTCCGTGTGCGGGAGGGACTGTACTCCGTTTTGTACGAGCGCCGTGCAAATGCGACGGTGAGCTTTCCCGGCGAGGGCGGCATCGTCCTGCCTCTTAAGGCGCTGCACGGCGGCAAAGAAAAATATGTTTACACCGTCTCGCTGGGGCTTGCGAAAAGGGTCCCGGTCGAGGTCTTATATACCGAGGGCGACAGCGTTACCGTCAGAAGCGACGAGCTTCGGGTCGGTATGGAGGTCGTCGTATCTGGCGAAAATATACACGAAGGCAGGGTCATAGAAAGATGAGCATTGCTGAAAACGTGCTGCGGGTAAAGAAAAACATTGCGCTCGCAGCGGAAAGAAGCGGCAGAGCGCCGAGCGAGGTTCTGCTTTGCGCCGCAACGAAGATGAACGACGCAGACCGTGTGCGTGAGGCGATCGCCGCAGGCGTCGATATCTGCGGCGAAAACCGTGTGCAGGAGCTTTGCGAGAAAAACGCAGTCGGCGCATACGAGGGCTGCCCGCTGCATTTCATCGGGCATCTTCAGAAAAACAAGGTGAAATTCGTCGTCGGAACGGCGGCGCTTATCCACTCCGTAGACTCCGTGGAGCTTGCCGAAAAGATCGACGCTGCCGCAAAAAAGCTCGGCATCAGGCAGGACATTCTGCTTGAGGTGAACATCGGAAACGAGGAAGCCAAGAGCGGCTTTGCGCCGGGAGAGCTTCTTTGCGCTGCGGAAAAGATTTCACATTTTTCCTCCGTGCAGGTAAGGGGGCTTATGGCGATACCCCCGATTTGCGCTTCTCCCGAAGAAAATCGCCCGTATTTTGCTCAAATGAAGCAGCTTTTTATTGACATCGGAGCAAAAAAATACGATAATATCCATATGGACTTTTTGTCCATGGGTATGAGCGCCGACTACGAAACCGCAATTGAGGAGGGCGCAAATATCGTCCGTGTCGGCACCGGGATATTCGGTGCCAGAGACTACGGGACCAAATAAGATTCGGAGGTGCGCCGATGGCATTCCTGGACGAGCTGAAGAAGATCGCACGCCCTTTTAACGACGACGAAGATGATTTTATCGAAAGCGAAGAATATGACGAGGAGGAGGAAGGCTTCACCGAGGAGTACGACGACTCGGAGCCTGAGGAGGAAAAGCCCGCAGCGGCTCCCCGCAGCGGCGTCTTTGCCCGCCGTGAGAGAGAGACCCGCACTTCTCCCGCATACGCAAGCCCCGCAGAAAGAGCGGGCGGCAATAAGATGAAGCTTGTTATATGCAAGCCCGAAGCCTTTGAGGAGGCGGCGGAAATTGCGGAGAATCTCCGTGACCGCAGAGCCGTGCTTATGAACCTTGAGGAGACGAATAAGGAGGTCTCCCGCAGGCTCATCGACTTCCTTTCCGGCGTCGCTTTTGCGCTGGGCGGAAAGATAAAGCGTGTGTCCGCACAGGCATATATACTCACCCCCACAAACGTTGATTTGGTGGGAGACGCCGTGGAGGACTTCGAGTCCAGCGGCATATACTTCTGAAACAGACAGACCCGCAAATAAAGAAAGGTGGATTTTGATATGACGAGCCCTCAGGATATTCGTGAAAAAACCTTTGAAAAGGCAGTGTTCGGCGGCTATGAAATGGGCGCCGTGGACGATTATATGGACTCTCTCGCAGCGGAGCTCGGCGCTATCCAGAAGGAGAACTCCGCTCTCAAGGCGAAGATGAAGGTCCTTGTTGACAAGATCGAGGAATACCGCACCAACGAAAGTGCGCTCAATATGGCTATCCTCTCCGCGCAGAAGCTCAGCGTTCAGATCGAGAGCGACGCACGCAGCCGTGCAGCCGCCATCGTTTCCGAGGCCGAGGCAAAGGCAGCCGCAACCATCGGCAGCATCGACGAGAGGATCGCTCAGGAGGAGGATCGCCTCCAGAAGGCAAAGCTCAGCTCCGCAAAGTTCTTTGAGACCATGAAGGAGCTTTGCCAGAAGCAGCTTGCAAATCTTGACTCCATAAGCGTCGCATCCCGCAGCGTTAAGTACGACGCTGCTCCTGCGGACGCCCGAATACAGAACGAGAGCAATTCAGCCAAGGCAGAAGCCGACCAGCCGGACAACGGCAACACTCAGGTATTCATGTTCTCAAAGGACAACTGAGCGGGTTGCTCCTCTCGGCGAAAAGGCGTGCCGCCAAAGCACGCTTTTTTGCGTTTGTATCCGATTATTCCGCAGCCGACAAAACGGCAACATCTGAAAGAATGGAGTTTACAGCTATGGCACAGAAGTACGATTACACACTGAATCTTCCCAAGACCGATTTTCCCATGAGAGCGGGTCTGCCCAAGCGTGAGCCGGAGATGCTCGCCCACTGGCAGGAGCTTGACATCTACAACGAAATGCTCAAGAAAAACGAGGGCAAGCCCCTGTTTAACCTGCACGACGGACCTCCGTTCAGTAACGGCAACATCCACATGGGACACGCACTTAATAAGTCCATCAAGGACTTTATCACCAGAAGCTATGCGATGCGTGGCTACTACACCCCCTATATCCCCGGCTGGGACAACCACGGTATGCCCATCGAGAGCGCCATCATCAAGGAGCAGAAGCTCAACCACAAGGCGATGAGCGTCGCCGACTTCCGCTCCGCCTGCGAGGCCTACGCCGAGAAGTACATCGGTATTCAGATGGAGGGCTTTAAGCGCCTCGGCGTCATCGCCGACTGGGAGCATCCCTACAAGACCATGAACAAGGGCTTTGAAGCGGACGAGGTCCGTGTCTTCGGCAAAATGTACGCCAAGGGCTACATCTACAAGGGTCTAAAGCCCGTCTACTGGTGCGCCCACGACGAGACGGCGCTTGCCGAGGCGGAGATCGAGTATCAGGACGACCCCTGCACCACCGTGTACGTCAAATTCCTGATGAACGACGATCTCGGAAAGCTGTCGCACCTCGACCTCAGTAAGCTCAACTTCCTCATCTGGACGACCACCGTCTGGACGCTGCCCGGCAACCTCGCCATCGCCCTGCATCCGAGCGAGAGCTACGCCGTCGTCAAACCCGCAAGCAGCGATGAAATGTACATCATAGCGGAGGCGCTCGTCGAGAAGGTCATGCGCATCGGCGGCTTTGAGGAGTACGGCATCGTGGAGACACACCCCGGCGAGTTCTTCGAGAATATGCTGGCGTCTCACCCCTTCCTGCCCAAGACCAGCCGTCTCGTGCTTGCCGACTACGTCACCATGGACTCCGGTACCGGCTGCGTTCACACCGCTCCCGGCTTCGGCGCCGACGACTATCAGACCTGCAAGCGCTACGGTATGGACATGGTCGTTCCCGTGGACGATCAGGGCCGCCACACCGATTACGCCGGCAAGTACGCCGGTCTTAAAACCGAGGAATCCAATCCGATCATCTTAAACGATATGAAGGAGAGCGGAGCGCTCTTCGCCTCCGAGGACATCGTTCACAGCTACCCGCACTGCTGGAGATGCAAGCACCCCATCATCTTCCGTGCCACTCCGCAGTGGTTCTGCTCCGTCGACGGCTTCAAGGACGAGGCGATCGCCGCCTGCGAAAACGTCCGCTGGCTGCCCGCATGGGGCAAGGACCGCATGGGCGCAATGATCCGTGAGCGTGCCGACTGGTGCATCTCCCGTCAGCGCCGCTGGGGTCTGCCCATCCCCGTGTTCTACTGCTCCGACTGCGCAGAGCCCGTCTGCACCGACGAGAGCATCGAATCCGTCGCCTCCGTCTTTGAGAAGGAAGGCTCGAACGCATGGTTCGAGAAGGACGTCTCCGAGCTTCTGCCGGAGGGCTTCGTTTGCCCGCACTGCGGCGGCGTTCACTTCACCAAGGAGACCGACACCCTCGACGGTTGGTTCGACTCCGGCTCCACCCATTATGCCGCAATGAAGCGTGACCAGGGCTTCTGGCCCGCTTCCATGTACATGGAGGGCGGCGATCAGTACAGAGGCTGGTTCCAGTCCTCGCTCTTGGTTGCGGTCGGCGCTCTGGGCATGGGCGCACCGTATAAGGAGTGCCTCACCCACGGCTGGACGGTCGACGGCGAAGGCAGAGCAATGCACAAGAGCCTCGGCAACGGCGTCGATCCCGCCGACATCATCAAGGAGTTCGGCGCAGACATGATCCGTCTTTGGGCAGGCTCCGCCGACTACCATGTCGACGTGCGCTGCTCCAAGGAGATCTTCCGTCAGCTTTCGCAGAGCTACCTCAAGTTCCGCAATACCGCACGCTACTGCCTCGGCAACCTCGACGGCTTCGACCCCGATTCCCCCGTTGCGCCGGAGGATATGCTTGAGCTTGACCGTTGGGCGATCACCCGTCTCAACGCTCTCATCGAAAAGGCGTTTGCCGCCTACGACGAGTACGAGTTCCACGTCGTGTCCCATCTTATCAACGACTTCTGCGTCGTCGAGCTGAGCAACTTCTACCTCGACATCATCAAGGACAGACTGTACTGCGAGGAGAAGGACGGTCTCAAGCGCCGCTCGGCACAGACCGCACTGTTCTTCATCCTCGACACCCTGACCAAGATGTTCGCACCCATCCTTGCCTTCACCTGTGACGAGATCTGGCTTTCCATGAAGCACAGAAAGACCGACGACAGCCGCAACGTGGTCCTCAACGAGATGAACAAGCCCTTCACCGAGTACGCTCTTGATGAAAAAGAGATGGCGAAGTGGGATACGCTCATCTCCGTCAGAAACGACGTGAACGGCGTGCTTGAGCGCGCGAGAGCCGACAAGCGCATCGGCAAGCCGCTTGAGGCTTCCGTGACCTTGAGCGCCAAGGGCGAGGGCGCTGAGCTTCTCGACCGCATCTCCGACATGGACCTCCGTGACCTGTTCATCGTCTCCGAGTGCCTCATCTCCGAGGACGCAGACGAGGAGGACGCCGTTTCCGGCGTCGGCTCCGCAAATCCGGAGCTTAAGATCTCCGTCCGTGAGGCGCCCGGCGTGAAGTGTCCCCGCTGCTGGATGCATTCTCTGAAGGCGGACCCCGAAACGGGTCTCTGCCCCCGCTGCGCCGACGTAGTTTCAAAGCTCTGAAACGGGAAGATAGCTCCCGTTCGTTCCGAATAGAAAGAAAGGAACCTTTATCATGCTGTATGCCATTATCGCAGTCATAGTGCTGATACTTGACCAGTGGCTCAAGTATTGGGTAACGCTGAACATCACCCTCTCCACCGGAGAGCAGCCGCTTATCGGCGGCGTCATCAAGCTCGTAAACGTCCATAACGACGGGGCGGCGTTCAGCGCTTTCAGCAATATGCCGTACATGAAGTGGGTGTTCATCGGACTGACCGTGCTTTTGGCAGTCGCCGTTGCGGTGCTGCTTGCAAAGAAGGTCTTTAAGGGGCCCTTTGCGACGACCTGTCTCGTGCTTATCCTTGCGGGTGCGGTCGGCAACTGCATCGACCGCCTTGTCTACGGCTACGTCGTGGATATGTTCAAGCTTGAGTTTGTGAACTTTGCGGTGTTCAACGTTGCGGATGCCGTGCTGGTCGTGGCAAGCCTGCTGTTTATCATCTACCTGTTCGTCGGCGATAAGGACGACGGCAAAAAGGCTCCCGCCAAGGGGAAAAAGCCCAAGGCAAAGAAACAGTCCGACGGCGAAAAGCCCCACGCAAAGAAGCGCAGCGAAAATAAGTCAGACGATACGGAGCTTTCCTACGGGATCGACAGCCGCAGCGTCGAGACGGGCGATACATCCGCTCCCATAAAAACCGAGGAGCAGGACCCCTTCTGGGATTCCTTCAAGGCGTCCCTGCGTGAGGAGGAAAAGCCCGCCAAGGCAAAGACGCCGGAGGAGCCAAAGCTTGACCTTGCGGCAGTGAAGGAGGCGGCCCGCCCCGCAAAGAGCGAGGCGCCGGAGTTCCGTATGCCGCCCAAAGAGGAGTCCGAGGAGTTCAGCCTTGAGGACATCCTTTCCGAATTTAAGTGATATGGACGAATTGAGAATAATTGCAGAGGAGAGCGGCGAGCGTATCGACGCTCTCCTTGCTCAAAATGTGGAAACGCTCAGCCGCAGCGCCGTGCAGCGGCTCATCGACGGCGGCAGCGTGCTGGTAAACGGTGCGCCCGTCAGGAAAAATTACAAATGCAGCCCCGGCGACGAGATATTTCTCGTGCTGCCGGAAAGCGAGGAGACCGAGCTTGTGCCGCAGGACATTCCGCTCGACGTCGTGTACGAGGACGGCGACGTTATCGTCGTAAACAAGCCCCGGGGCATGGTGGTGCATCCTGCGCCGGGTCATCCCGACGGTACGCTCGTTAACGCCCTGCTGCATTACTGCGGCAGCAGTCTGTCCGGCGTCGGCGGCGAGAAGCGCCCGGGCATCGTTCACCGCATCGACAAGGACACGTCGGGGCTTATCATTGCCGCCAAGAACGATTTTGCGCACCTTGCGCTGTCGGCGCAGCTTGCCGACAGGAGTCTTTCGAGGGTGTACGAGGCGGTCGTGCGGGGCGGTATGCGTCAGGATTCCGGGACGGTGGACGCCTCCATCGGCAGACACCCGACCGACCGAAAGCGCATGGCGGTGACGGAGAAAAACTCCCGCAATGCGGTCACGCACTGGGAGGTCGTCGCCCGCTATCGGGGCTACACCCATGTGCGCTGCCGTCTTGAGACCGGGCGCACTCACCAGATTCGGGTGCATATGGCGCACATCGGGCATCCCCTCCTCGGCGACGGGCTGTACGGTGCGCCCTGTCCCGAAAAGGGGCTGGAGGGTCAGTGCCTGCACGCAGCGCAGCTCAAGTTCGTGCATCCCCGCAGCGGCGAGTGCGTTCATCTCAGTGCCCCCCTGCCGGAGTATTTCTTAAACGTCCTCTCCCGCCTCGGCGCAGAGACAATATAATATAATATAATATAATATAATATAATAATAAGAAAAAACGGTGAGTTGCCTCACCGTTTTTTCTTATGCCGCTTCGTTGCAGCTTTGAGCTGCCTCGGTCATATCGCTTATGCTGATACCGTAGCCTGCCGCCGGATCGTTCACGAAAACGTGCGTCACCGCACCGACGAGCCGTCCGTTTTGGATCACGGGAGAGCCGCTCATGCCCTGAACGATGCCGCCCGTCGCCTCAAGCAGCGCCTCGTCCGTCACGGCGATCTGGAAGCAGCTATGCCCGTTTTGCTCAAAAACTCTGACGATCTCGATCTCGTACTCCCCGACCTCGCTGCCGGAAAGCGTGCATCGTATCGTCGCCTTGCCCTGCTTTGCCTCGCCGGTTTCGAGTATCTCCGACTTGTCAAAGTCAGCCACGCCGAAGATGCCGCAGCCGCAGTTTATGCGGATGTCGCCCAGCGCATAAAGCTCGTCCGACTCGCCGCAAAGCTCGCCGGGCTTGCCACGCTGACCGGGCTTTATGCCGACGATCTCGGCACTGAAAATGCTGCCGTCGCTCAGCGGCACGATGCGTCCGGTGTCGCCGTCGCTGATGCCGTGACCGAGAGCGCCGTAGATCCCGGTCTCCGGATCGTAAAAGGTGAGCGTGCCGACGCCGCTTATGCCGTCACGCAGCCAAAGTCCGAGACGGTAAGCTCCGTCCGTGCTTTTCGCCGGAGTGAGCTTTAGGGTCTTTTGCTTTCCGTCACGATTGACCGTCACCTTGATCTCGTCGCCGTTCAGGGCAGCGGCCGCCGCCGTAAAGTCCTCGGCGCTTTTGACCTCGACGCCGCCGAGCTTCACGATGACGTCGCCTTTTCTGATGCCCGCCTCCTCCGCCGGAGAGACGCTGCCGTTTTCCGTCTCCACCGCCGATGTCCCGGCGACGATAACGCCGTTTGCGCTGATGCGTATACCGACCGCCTCGCCGCCGACCGCAAGAGAGTCCGCCAGAGCCGCCGTGCCGATTGAGACTGCCAGCACCAAGGCTCCGAAAATGCCCGTTATTCTTTTAAAAATCAAAATTTTTCACCCCCGTTTTCTCGTTATAAGTATGTGTTCGGCTGCGTAAAATAAAGCAGGTGAAATTTAAGCATTTTGCCTTTACACTGATTTATCTGAGCTTTTGACGAAAGGAAAAACAATGAAAATTTTAAAATACGGCAGCACGGGTCCGAATGTGCAGCTATTGCAGCTTGCGCTGAACCGTGCGCAGAATGCGCTGCTTGACACCGACGGCGTTTTCGGCGAACGCACGAGAAATGCGCTCATCCGTTTTCAGGCGGAAAACGGTCTGAGCGCAGACGGCATTGCGGGTCCTCAGACGCAGGCGGCGCTGCGTCCGTGGTACACCGGAGTGTATATGCACCGTGTCCGGCAGGGCGACACGCTGTGGTCGATCTCCCGGATGCACGGCGTGAGCCTTGAGAGCATCGTCGCCGCAAACCCCGGCATCGACCCCGCAAACCTCGTCCTCGGCTCGACCGTGAAGGTGCCGCTGCCGTTTTCCGTCGTGCCAACCGACATTGACTGGAGCAGCGAGCTTGTCGCCTACTGCGCTGAGGGACTGCCCGCACGCTATCCGTTTCTGAAAAGCTCCGTCATCGGCAGCAGCGTCATGGGCAAGCCGCTTTACGCGCTGAGCTTCGGGACGGGCGCAAACCGTGTCGTGTACAACGCCTCGCACCACGCAAACGAGTGGATATGCACGCCGATGCTGTTTAAGTACATAGAGGAGCTGTGCCGTGCATACGCCTCAGGGGGCGTGATCTTCGGTCAGAGCGCCGCCGAGCTGTACCGCCTTTCGACGGTCATCTTTGTACCGGCGGTGAATCCCGACGGCATCGACCTCGTGACCGGGGCTATCTGCGAGGGCGAATACTTTGACGCTGCCCGCCGCATCGCCGCACGCTATCCGTCGATCCCGTTCCCGTCCGGCTGGAAGGCGAACATCAGGGGCGTTGACCTCAATCTGCAATACCCCGCAGGCTGGGAGACGGCACGGGACAACAAATTTGCGCTGGGCTTTGTCAGTCCCGCTCCCGCCGACTACGTCGGCTCGGCGCCGCTCGTTGCATCCGAAAGCCGTGCGATGTACGATTTTACGATGTCGGTCTCTCCGGCACTCACGCTGTCGTACCACTCGCAGGGGCGGGTGATCTATTGGAGGTACACCGACTACGAGCCGCCCCGCTCACGGCAGATCGCCGAGGCGTTTGCCGCCGTGTCGGGCTACTCGGTCGAGGATACGCCCTACGCCTCCGGCTTTGCGGGCTACAAGGACTGGTTCATTCAGAATTTCAACCGTCCCGGCTACACGATCGAGGTCGGGCTTGGCACAAATCCCCTGCCGCTGAGCCAGTTTGACGGCATCTATTCCGAAAATCTCGGCATCCTGACCTACGGAGCGCTCGCAACGCTGTAAGAGGTGCAGGTAAAACAAAACTCCGAAAACGGAAACCCGTTTTCGGAGTTTTTCATATTCGTTTAACTCGCTTCGGCGATCACTTGTCGCTCGATTCCTTGCTTGCCTTGTAGTCCTTGTAGCTCGTGAGCTTAAAGCCGCTGTCGGTGAACATCGACTTGAAGTTCGACGCCTCAAAGCCGTTTACAAACTCGACCGTCGCCTTCTCCGTCTTTCCGTCGAGCATATCGGAGAACTCTTTATCCGCAACGGTGGCGGCAAGAGTCATGGTGGAGCTGGCGTAGGGGTCGATGATCGACTTTGCCGTGTCTAGGGGCAGACGTACGATGATGTGATAGCCGTAGGTGCTCTTAACAGGCTCCGAGACCTCGTACTCCTTGAGGCTCAGGCAGCAGTTATAAAACTCCTCGACCATTGCGCCCTTGGCAAACTCGTAGCCCTCGGCGTTGTCGGAGTACATGAAATTATCCGCCTTGTTTGCGGTACCGCAGTTCGGGCAGGTGAGCTTGCCCTCGTCGAAGTCCTTCTTGTGGATGCCGAAAACCTTCTCGCAGCCGGTGCATTTTGCACGGTACAGGAGATCGTCGCAGTACTCGGCCTTAAGCTCGGCAAAGCGGGTCATCATCTCGTCGGTGTCGCTTATCGCACGAAGCTCGTCGGAGAGCTGCTTTGCAAGCTCGGTGCGGCGTGCGATCTCGGCATCGGAATACTCCACGGTGCCGTTCGGGTCCTTGGTCTGAATGAGGATGTGGTTTGCGTTCACATAGCCGTTTTCCTCGGCGTACTTGAGAACGTCGGCTTCCTTGAGCTTCTCACCGTTTTCGCCGTACATATCCTCAAAAAGTGCGTTTGAAATGAGGTTCATTTCAAGGTTCTTCTTGTAGTAGTCGTAGTTTATGTTGACGCCCGCAAGGTACTCACGGAGCTTTTCCTGGTCGGCGCCCTTACCGCACCAATTCTCGGCGGCGGTTTTGAGGGTTTCGTCGATCTCCGCTTTGTCCTCGTCGCTGAGCTTTAAGCCTCTGTCGTTAAACTCCGCCTCGACTATGCAGCTTTTGACGATGGTCTCCTTGGTGTTTGCAACGCACCACTCGAAGTTGGTCTGATTCTCGTCGAGGGGTGAGGCGGCGTCCCAGTCAACGGCGCTGCTGCCGGTGTAGCTGCTGTATACGTACTGGAGGTAGCTTGCGGAGTAGCCGAGCCAGTAGCAGTATTCGTCGAAGCTGACCTCGGTGCCGTTCACGACCATGACGGTGTCTTCCTTGTAGCTGTCGCCGGAGCAGCCCGCAAAGCAGCCCAGAACCATAATGAGAGCGAGCGTAAGCGTAATAAATTTTTTCATTTGCAATTCTCCATTCTGCAAAAATCACATATCATTTTACTATACAATAGTTGCGTAATCAACAGATATTTGTAAATATTTAAGCCTCGCCGTGGGGGCTTTAGATTCTTGACGATTTGTCGGCAAAGGAATATAATATTTTGTTATGAACATTATAACTCAGTCAATTTTTAAAAACAGGGAAGCCGCCGCCCTCCCCGACCTTGTGGAGAGCGGAGGACTTCCTGCGCTCGTTTCCGGACTTTCCGCCGTTCACCGGGCGCAGCTTGCCTCGGCGCTCCGGCAGCGCTTGGGTCTCCCCATGCTCGTTTTGTGTCCCGACGACGCCTCCGCCGAGAGCTTAAAGCGGGACATCGAAAGCATGACCGGGGAGGACGTCATCCTCCTCTGCGCAAGGGATTTCACCTTCTACCAGACCCTCGCCGCCTCACGCCAGTCGGAGCAGCGGCGGCTCTCGGCGCTGCTTGCGCTCTCGGAGGGCAAGGCGGGCATCTGCGTTGCGACGGCAGCGGCGCTCATGCAGCGCTCCGTTCCGAAGGACGTGCTTTCCCGCTCCGTCTGCTCGCTTGAGCTGAGCGGCTCCATGCCGCCCGACGAGCTGGAGTGCCGCCTCGTTTCCGGCGGCTACACCCGCAGCGACCAGGTCGAGGGACCCGGACAGTTCGCACGGCGAGGCGGCATCCTCGACTTCTTCTCGCCCGCAGAAGATGCGCCCGTGCGCATCGAATTTTGGGGCGACGATGTGGACTCCATGGGCTACTTCGACGTCTCCACCCAGCGCCGCACCGAGGTTTTGGAAAGCTGCCGCATACTTCCCGCCGCCGAAACCCTCGTTCCGGCAACGCCCGAAGAAAGGGCGGCGCTGACCGATAAGCTCCGTGCGATGGCGTCCGCCGCCGAGAAGCGCCGCCAGAGCGAGCAAAGCGCAAAGCTTGCGCAGACGCTGCGGCAGGACGCCGAAAAGCTCGCAAGCGGCATCGCCCTGCCGGACGCCGACCGCTATATGCCGCTCATCTACCCCGACGCCTGCGCCGCAGACTACATAAGCCCCGACACTCTCGTGTTCTTCGACCAGCCCTCACGCTGCGCCGAGCGTGCGAGGGGCTACATGAAGGAGCTGTCCGACGACGTTTCGTCCCTCGCCCGACAGGGCATGATCGCACTCGGTGCCGAGCGCTTCCGCATCGGCTGGGACGAGCTGTGCCGCCGCCTTGAGGACTACCCCGTCTACATGGCGGACGCTTTCACGCTCGGACGCTACCCCCTAAATCCCAAGACGCTTTGCTCCGTCCCCGCAAAGCAGTTGCCGTCCTACGGCGGCTCGGTGCGCACCGCCTGCGACGATGTGAGCCTGTACCTAAAGCAGGGCTACGGTGTCGAGGTGCTTGCCGGAGATATGCGCAGAGCGCAGGTATTGCAGTCGTTTTTCAAGGAAAACGGCGTTCTCGCAAAGCTCTCGGAGACCTGCGAGAGACTGCCTCAGGAGGGCGAGTGCCACATCAGCGTCGGAGCGTTTTCGGCGGGCTTCGAGTACCCCGGCATCAAGCTTGCCGTCGTGAGCGACGCTCAGCTTCTGCGTGTGCGGGAGAGGCGCAAGACGAAAAGCCGCAATCTCTCCGACAGGCAGCGCATCGGCTCGTACACCGACCTTTCGCCCGGCGACTACGTCGTCCACGACACGCACGGCATTGGGCGCTTTGCGGGCATCGTCAAGATGAAGGTGGACGGCTGCGAAAAGGACTACATTAAAATATGCTACGCCGGCACCGATACGCTTTACGTTCCGGCGACCCAGCTCGACACCGTGGCAAAGTACCTCGGTGCGGGCGAAGAAAAGCAGATAAAGCTCAGCAAGATGGGCGGCGCAGAGTGGAGCCGTACCAAGAGCCGCACCAAGGCGGCGGTAAAGAGTCTCGCAAAGGAGCTAATAAAGCTCTACGCCGAGCGCTCCCGCCTGCCGGGTCACGCCTTCGCCGCCGACTCCCCGTGGCAGCGTGAGTTCGAGGACAACTTCGGTTACAC
Organism: Clostridiales bacterium; assembly: GCA_004556755.1. GTDB lineage: Bacteria > Bacillota > Clostridia > Oscillospirales > Oscillospiraceae > F23-B02. The sequence goes on from SFFW01000007.1 coordinate 43,927, forward strand.
CGAGACCGACGATCAGCTCCGCTGCATAGCGGAGATTAAGTCCGACATGGAGGCGCCCACGCCGATGGACCGCCTGCTGTGCGGCGACGTGGGCTACGGCAAGACCGAGGTGGCGCTGCGTGCCGTGATGAAGTGCGTTCTTGACGGGAAGCAGGCGGCGATCCTTGTTCCGACGACGGTGCTTGCACAGCAGCACTATCAGACTGCGGTGCAGCGCTTCTTCGGCTTCCCGGTGGAGATCGGCGTTCTGAGCCGCTTCCGCACACCGCAGCAGCAAAGCAGGACCCTTGCCGACATAAAAAGCGGCAAGTGCGACATCGTTATCGGCACGCACAGGCTCCTGCAAAAGGACGTACGCTTTAAAAACCTCGGACTGCTCATCGTCGACGAGGAGCAGCGCTTCGGCGTCGGGCATAAGGAGCATATAAAGGAGCTGAGCCGAGGCGTCGATGTTCTCACGCTTTCGGCGACGCCCATACCCCGAACGCTCAACATGGCGCTGTCCGGCATACGGGATATGTCCTGCATCGACGAGCCGCCGCAGGACAGACTGCCCGTGCAGACCTTCGTCATGGAGCATGACTGGGGCGTTTTGTGCGATGCGATATGGCGTGAGCTGAACCGAGGCGGGCAGGTCTACTACCTGCACAACCGCATCGACAACATCGAGCGCACGGCGCTTAAATTGCAGAAAATGCTTGAGGATATGTACGGTGAGACGGTCGCCGTCGGCGTGGCGCACGGTCAGATGGACCGTGAGTCACTCGCCTCCGTCATGGAGGACGTCGAGGCGGGGAAGATCTCCGTTTTGGTCTGCACGACGATCATCGAAACGGGCATCGACATCCCGAACGTCAACACCCTCATAATCGAGGACGCCGACAAGATGGGGCTTGCCCAGCTTCATCAGATACGAGGCAGAGTCGGGCGCTCGGCACGGCGTGCCTCGGCGTACCTGACCTTCAGACCCAACAAGGTGCTGACCGAGATCGCCGAAAAGCGGCTCACCGCCATCCGTGAGTTTGCGGAGTTCGGCTCCGGCTTCAAGATCGCAATGCGTGACCTTGAGATCCGAGGAGCGGGAAATCTCCTCGGCGCAGAGCAGTCGGGGCATCTTGTCGACGTCGGCTACGATATGTACCTGCGTCTGCTGGAGGAGGCGGTGCTTGAGGAGAAGGGCGAAAAGCCGGAGCGCCGTGCGGAATGCTCCGCCGACCTTGCGGTCTCGGCGAACATCCCGGAGAGCTACATCCCCTCCGCAGAGCAGCGCATGGACATCTACCGCCGTATCTCGCTCATCCGCACCGAGGAGGAGGCGGACGACCTCACCGACGAGCTTATCGACCGCTTCGGCGACCCGCCGAGAGGCGTGAATTCGCTCATCCACGTTGCGCTTCTGCGAGGCGAGGCGGGCAAGGCGGGCATCAGCGACATAAGTCAGAAGGGCGGCGCTCTGCGCTTTATTGTCGAGGACTTCGACATGGCGAGGGTGTCGTGGCTGTACGCAAAGCCGGAGTACAAGGGCAAGCTCCGTGTGGAGGCGGGGTCGAAGCCCTGCATAAGCCTCCGTCTGCCGCCGAAGGCACGCAGCATCGAGGAGGCTCGCCGCTTTGTGGGAGACTGGCTCAAAAGTGCGGAAGCGCCCTTGGGCGGACTCAGATAAGGATAAGCCGCCCTTGAACACTTGAATCCTGCAAATTTTTGTGTTATTATTTTATCGGATAAAGCGTCAAAGGAGGCGGAACGTGAAGGAGCTTTGCTACGATACATGGCGTCGGCGTGAGCTGTATGAGTTTTTCTCGCCCATGTCGAACCCGTTTTATTCCGTGACCTTCAATCTCGACGTCACGGAGCTTTACGACTATGTAAAATCGCAGGGGCTGAGCTTTTACTATGCGCTGACCTACCTTGTGACGAAGGCGGTAAATTCCGTCGAGGCGCTCAGATACGCCATGCACGACGGCGTCCCGGTGCTGCACGACGCCCGGCGTCCGAGCTTTACGGACCTAAAGCCCGGTGCGGACAGCTTCCACATCGTGACGATGGCGGCGGACGGCGATATCGCAGATTTCTGCCGTGAGGCAAAGCGCAAAAGCGACGAGCAGACCTGCTTTATCGACATGACGAGCGAGAGCGACGATCTGATATTCATATCCTGCCTGCCGTGGATCGAGCTTACCGCATTCACGAACGAGCGCAACTGCGAAAAGGACGATGCGATACCCCGCATCACATGGGGCAAATACCACAACGAAAACGGCAAAAAAATTCTCGGTATGTCCGTGGAGCTGAACCACGCCTTCGCCGACGGAAAGCATGTCGGCGATTTTGCGGTCGAGCTTCGGCGGCTGATCGAATCTTTGTAAGGAGATGGGCGCATGAATAAAATCATTACAGTCGGCAGAGAATTCGGTTCGGGAGGCAGAGAGCTCGGACGCCGCCTCGCCGAAGAGCTTGGCATCGAGTATTACGACAAGGAGATCATCAGCGAGATCGCAAAAAACACCTCGCTGTCGGAAAAGTACATCCGCTCCGTCGTGGAGGGCAAGCCGCACAGCCTCTTTCCCATCACGATAGGCAACAGCTTTGCCTATAACACGGACTATCACGTCCGCCAGATTCAGGAGATATTCAAGGCGCAGACCGAGATCATCTCCTCGCTCGCCGACAAGAGCGACTGCGTCATCATCGGTCGCTGCGCAGACTACATTCTGCGTGAGCGCAAGCCCTGCCGTCTGTTCGTTTACGCCGATATCGACAGCCGCATACGCCGCTGCCGCAGCAGGCAGGAGGGCGAGAGCCTCACCGATCAGGAGCTTAAACGCCGCATCCTCGCCATCGACAAGGACAGAGCCCGCTACTACAACGACTTCACGGGTCAGCGCTGGGGCGACAAGTCCTACTACGACTTCTGCATCAACACCACCGACGTGGTGATAAAGGAGATCGTACCCTACATCGCAAAAATGTTTTGAAACGGAGAACCGAAATGCTGGAGCTTGATAACGTAAGTAAGTTTTTTGATGCGATAAGTTCCGATGAGGAGCTGAGCCGCCGCATTGAGACGGCGCTTGCTAACTACCCCGGAAGCCTTGAAATGCGGGAGTTTTTGGTGGAGGACATTCTGTTCCCCATCGCCGAGGAGCTGGGGCTTCCCTTCACGCTGACGGAGCTTATGGGCTTTGAGGCAAAGCTCAAGGCACAGCGTCAGGAGGAGATCGTCTCCCACGACGACGATCCGGACTTTGAGATTCCCGAATATTCCTACTGGCTCTTGGACCGAGGCTGGAGCAACGAGGAATCCAAATTCTGCGGCGACAAATAATATAATGTATGCGAAAACCGCCGGACTCAATGAGTCCGGCGGTTTTGCGCTTCTTATTTAAGATTTAGCTTTTCCAGAGGGAGGGCGAGGTACAGGGCGGAGCCCGCTACCATGCCGAAGGCGCCCTGAATCGCATTCATCGGTACGTTTGCGATGACGCCGTAACCGTAGCCGAGTATCCAATACTCATACACAAAGTAGCCGGCGACCATGAAAAGCTCGGCGGCAAAGGACGCCAAAAACGCATTCACCGCAGGCTTTTTGAACACACCGCCACGCAGGATGAGTCCCGCAATGAGCGCCATGAGCGCCTTTATCACAAAGGTGCCGGGTGCGTACAGCATATAGCCCGTGATGACGTCGGCAAGCCCGGAGCCGATTCCCGCCGCCAATGCGCCCCACAGGGGTCCGAGGGCGAACGCCGAGAGAATGACGAGCGCATCGCCTGCGTGTATATACCCGCCCAATGGGGTGGGAATATGGGGAACCAGCGTCGTCACGCAGCAGAGCGCCGCAAACAACGCCGAAACCACCAAGGTCTTAGTTTTCTTGTCCTGCACTGATATTCACCGCTCTTTCTATCCTGATGTTGCGCAGAAGGACCGCAGAGCCGATGCTGCGCTCGTAGATCTCGGGGATTATGCGCCCAATGATGCCCTCGGCGCTTTTTCTGCTCTTGAGGGGGCAGTTCAAAATGTGGGTCTTTACCCCGTTTTTATAGTACCTGCACGGTATCTCCTCAAAGCCGAAGTTCTCGTAAAACTCCTTCGTTGAGTCAAAATTCACCTCGCCGCCTTCGTATTCGGGAAGCTCGATGAGCAGACCCTGCTTGTCACGGTAGCGGTCTATGATGAGGTGCAGACTGTTCTCGCGGTAGCCGCCCTCACGGTACCACGGCATGACGCAGAAATAGTTTATCAGCGGGTAGCCGTACATACCTCTGTGCGACACGAAGGCATACGCCACTACGACGTTCACACGGTCGTCGCTTATCAGCAGCAGCTCCATCTCGTCACGGCGCACCGCACTTTGAATGTTCAGATGCGGCACAAGCTCCGGCTTGCGAAATTCATACCGCAAAAGCCCGTAGTAGTTGCGTACATCCTTGGGTTTAGCCTTTTTAAGTACCAGCATTTCCGTCACCTTGTTCCTTTCGTTTCCGATTTTACTGCTGCGCCCTGTAAAGCTGCGCATATATGCCGTTGCGCTCAAGCAGGCTCTCGTGCGTCCCCGTCTCGGCGACCGAGCCGTGTTCGATGACGGCGATGGTGTCCGCATTTCTGACGGTGGAAAGCCTGTGCGCTATAATTATAACCGTTCTGCCCGCACTCAGCCTGTCGAGCGATGCCTGTATGCGCCGCTCCGTCACGGTGTCGAGCGCACTGGTCGCCTCGTCGAGAATGAGTATCTTCGGGTTTTTGAGAAACAGTCTTGCTATCGAAATTCTCTGCTTCTGCCCGCCGGAGAGCATCACTCCCCGCTCGCCTATGTAGCTGTCATAGCCGTTGGGCATCTGCATTATCTCGTCGTGTATCTCCGCAAGGCGGGCGGCGTTTTCGATCTCCGCATCGCTTGCATCGGGTCTGCCGTAGCGGATGTTGTCACGCACGGTGCCGGCAAACATATACACGTCCTGCTGAATGACGCCGACGCTGCGGTGCAGCGACTGCTGCTTTATGTTCCGAACGTCGATGCCGTCTATCTTTATACTGCCGGAGTCGAGATCGTAAAACCTGAGTATGAGCTGGCTGAGGGTGGTCTTGCCGCCGCCGGAGGGCCCGATGAGTGCAAGACTTCTTCCCGGCTCGACCTTTAAGCTCACATGGGACAGCACCTGCGCTTCCCCGTAGCCGAAGCAGACGTCGCAAAGCTCGACCTCGCCCGTGACCTTGCCAAGCTCGACGGCGTTCGGTGCATCCGTCACGGTGGGCTTTGTGTTCATAAGCTCAAGGAAGCGGGTAAAGCCCGCAGAGCCTTGCATATACTGCTCGATGAACATCGCAAGCTTGCGCACAGGGGTCACGAAGGTGGAGACGTACAGCGTAAAGGTTATGAGGTCTATGTAGTCCATGCGCCCACACATGATGAGCAGTCCGCCGACGGCAATGACTGCGACCGGCATTATGGACAGCGTAAACTCCATGCCGCTCTGGAACAGTCCCATTGCCTTATAATAATCCGATTTTGCGCTTCTGTAAAGACCGTTTGCTTCGTCAAATTTAACAAGTTCAAGGTCCTCGTTAGCGAAAGCCTTTGCGGTCCGGATACCGGAGACGCTGTTTTCGATGGCGGAGTAGATAACACCCGTCTTTTTCTTGACCTCGATGTTTGCGTCCCGCATTTTAAGGCGCTGGCTCAGCGTGAACCAAATGCACAGCGGCAGGAGGATAAGCAGCACGAGTGCAAGCTGCCACTGTATCGTGAACATCAGGATCATTGCGCCGACTATGGTGACGGTGCAGATGATGATATTCTCCGGTCCGTGGTGCGCAAGCTCCGTGATCTCGAAAAGGTCGCTTGTGAGCCGGCTCATCACGGTGCCGGTGCGGTTGCGGTCGAAGTAGTCAAAGCCTAAGGTCTGTACATGGAGGAACAGGTCCCGCCGCATATTCGCCTCGATATGCACACCCATGCGGTGGCCGAGGACGGTGATTATATAGTACAGCAGCGATTTCAGCAGATACGCCGCAACGAGAATGAGCATCACGACGAAAAAGGTCGTGAACATCCGCTGCGGCAGATAGGTCTGCATTGCGTTTTTCGAGACGTAGGGGAACACGAGATCGACCGCCGACACAAGCACTGCACAGCACATATCGAGTATGAAGAGCTTTTTCTCGTCCCTTATGTAGTCCACGAAAATCGAAAGCGGTTTCTTAGTATAATCTTTCATTTCAAGGCATATTTGTCCCGCTCCGCCACGGCGAGAGCGTCGCAGCGGTTGTTGTATTCGTTCTCTGCATGACCCTTCACCCAGTGACAGTGAAGCTCATGCTTTGCCGCTTCTTTTAAAAGCTTCTCCCAGAGGTCGGGGTTTAGGGCGGGCTTTTTGTCGGACTTTATCCAGCCCTTTTTCCGCCACGACTCCGCCCAGCCCTTCGACAGTGCGTCGATGACGTACTTCGAGTCGGAGTAAAGCTCCACGATGCAGGGTTCCTTTAGCGCCGACAGCGCTGCGATGACGCCCGAAAGCTCCATGCGGTTGTTGGTCGTCTCCTTCTCGCCGCCGGACATGACCTTTTCCCTGCCCATGTAGCGCAGTATCGCACCCCAACCGCCGGGTCCGGGATTGCCGGAGCAGGCGCCGTCGGTATATATCGTTACCGTTTTCATGCGTTTCGTTCCTGCTTCTCGTAGCGCTCCTGCATCATGGCGTACTCCTCCTTGGTGATGAGACCGTCCTTAAGGAAGGCGTCGAGCTGCTCGGCACGGCGGTCGTGGTCATGCCCGGTGCTTGCTCTCATGCAGTCGGAGTCGTAATACTCCCTTGCGGGAGCGGAGGGGCGCATCGGACGCTGCGGCGCTGAGGGAGAACTCTCGCTCTCGCTCGGTCTTGCGGCGGTGCTTTTCTTTCTTGCAGCTAAAAGCACCGGCACGGCGATTGCAGCGGCAGCCGCAATGAGGATAAACCCCAGGCCGTTCGTCTCCTGCGCAAGCTCTCCCGCAAAAAAGATCACGCCGATAACTATCCAAAATACCACAGATTTAAGGCAGCCCGCATTGTTCTGTTTGTTCGAGTTGTTGCCGTTCATGGCGCAACCTCCTTACTGCTCCGCTTCGGCTTCCGCATCCGCCTCGTCCTTTTCCGCCGTCGCAACGGAGATGACCTTTGTCTCGCCGCCGAGACGCATGACACGGACGCCCTGCGTCGATCTGCCGAGGACGCTGATGCTGCCGACGTCCATGCGGATCATGGTGCCGTCGTTCGAGATGACAAGCAGATCCTCCTGTCCGGTGACGACCTTCACGTCCGCCACAAGTCCCGTCTTTTCGGTGACGTTGTAGTTCTTGACGCCCATGCCGCCTCGGTTCTGAACGCTGTACTCGCTGACCTCGGTGCGCTTGCCGTAGCCGTTTTCGGTTATGGACAGCAGCGTGCTGCCTTCGGCGGCAATGCCCGCACCGACGACGAGGTCGCCCTCACGAAGGCGTATGCCTCTGACGCCGACGGCGTCACGTCCCATGGAGCGCACGTCGTTTTCGTCGAAGCACACGGACATACCGTCCTTCGTCGCAATGATTATCTTACAGCCTCCGTCCGTCTGCAAAACGGTCATCAGCTCGTCGCCCTCGTCGAGCGAAAGCGCCCTTATGCCGTTGGAGCGGATGTTTTTAAACAGGCTCTGCGCCGTGCGCTTGACCGTGCCTCTGCGGGTCACGAACATGAGGAAGCTCTCCTCGTCGATGCCCCTGCCGGCTATCATGGCGCTGACCTTCTCGCCCGGCTCTATGGGGATGATGTTAACGATGTTGCTGCCCCGTGCGGTCCTGCCCGCCTCCGGGATGCGGTAGCCCTTGCGGACGTACACCTTGCCGAGGTTCGTGAAGAACAGGATATTGTCGTGCGTCGATGCGGTGAACACCGTTTCGACAAAGTCCTCGTCCCTCGTGGACATGGCGCGCACGCCCTTGCCGCCTCTGCCCTGCGCCTTGTATTCGCTTGCGGGCAGGCGCTTTATATAGCCGTTGTGCGTGAGCGTGTAAACGCAGTCCTCCTCGTCGATGAGATCCTCTATGTCGATCTCGTCCTCAAGGTCCTGTATCTCGGTCTTGCGCTCGTCGCCGTAGCGGTCACGAATATCGCAAAGCTCGGTCTTTAAAACGCCTTTGATCTTTTCGGGATCGGCGAGCAGCTCCTTGTAATACGCTATTTTCGCCTCAAGCTCGTTATACTCGTTCTGGAGCCTCTCCCTGTCAAGACCCTGAAGCGCCTTGAGACGCATATCGAGTATCGCCTGCGCCTGAACGTCGCTGAGTCCGAAGCGCTGCATGAGATTCTGCTTTGCGTCGTCATAGCTGCTGCGGATTATGCGGATGACCTCGTCGATATTGTCCTGCGCAATGAGCAGACCCTCAAGAAGGTGCGCCCGCTCCTCCGCCTTGCGGAGATCGTAGCGTGTCCTTCTGACGATAAGCTCCTCCTGGAAGGTGAGGTACTCGTCGATTATGTGGCGGAGGTTCAGTATCTTGGGCTGGCTCTGATTGTTCACCAGTGCCAGCATATTTATCGAAAAGCTGGTCTGAAGCTGGGTCTGGGTGAGCAGGCGGTTTAGCACGACCTGCGGATTTGCGTCCCTTTTCAGTTCTATGACTATGCGCATACCGTTGCGGTCGGTCTCGTCACGGAGGTCGGATATGCCCTCGATGCGCTTGTCACGCACGTTCTCGGCGATCGCCGCAATGAGCTGACGCTTGTTGACCTGATACGGCAGCTCGGTAACGATTATGCGTATCCTGTCCTTGCCGAACTCCTCAAACTCGGTGCGGGCTCGCATTATGACTCTGCCCCGTCCGGTCATGTACGCCTGACGGATGCCGGCTCTGCCCATGATTATGCCCTTCGTGGGGAAGTCGGGACCCTTGACGTGCTGCAAAAGCTCGCTCATCGTCGCTTCCGGGTTATCCAAAACGCAGATGCAGGCGTTTATCACCTCGGTGAGGTTATGCGGCGGAATGTTCGTCGCCATGCCGACGGCGATGCCGCTTGAGCCGTTCACCAGCAGGTTCGGGAAGCGGGACGGAAGCACCATCGGCTCCTGCCTCGTCTCGTCGAAGTTCGGGAGGAAATCGACCGTCTCCTTGTCGATGTCACGGAGCATCTCGTCGCACATCCTCGCCATGCGTGCCTCGGTGTATCGGTAAGCCGCAGGGGGGTCGCCGTCCACGGAGCCGAAGTTGCCGTGACCCTCGATGAGCGGGTAGCGCATCGAGAAGTCCTGCGCAAGTCTGACGAGTGCGTCGTACACCGATGCGTCGCCGTGGGGGTGGTACCTACCCAAAACGTCGCCGACGGCGGTCGCACATTTTCTGAACGGCTTGTCGTGCGTGAGATTGTCCTCGTACATCGCATACAGTATGCGGCGGTGTACGGGCTTCAAGCCGTCACGCACGTCGGGGAGCGCACGTCCCACGATGACGCTCATGGCGTATTCTATATAGCTGGTCTTCATTTCCTTGACCAGCTCGGATTCGACTATCGCCTGCTGGGGAAATGCGATGTCCTCCGGCTTGTAATCCGTATTCTTTCTTAATGCCATTTTTTCTATTACTCCTCTTTCAATGCGAACCGAGATTTATCTTATCTCCCTTGCCGCAGCCCGGTTGCGAAACCGCGGTCAAAGCCCGAAATCAGACTATCCATTTTCTTAAAATCGGTATGTGCGATATTACCCAATAGACCGCAGTGCTTGCAGCAGTTATCGCTATCGTCAGCAGCGGTATCAGCACTATCGGAGTTGCCAAATTAAAGCCGCCGAAATGATGTATTAAACGAAGCACAAATATATGACAGAGATATATGCAGAACGATGATTTTGACATATACACGACAAAATCTCTGCCCTTCCGTATTCTGCCGCCGAAATTCAGACATAGAATGTATATTCCCGACGCATACAGGCATATCGCAACGCTCATTCCTTCGAGACTGCTTGTATACAAAGTGCCGTTAGCCCTCGACACAAGCATCGTCGGTAAAAAGACTGCGGCAAAGCCGACACCGGCAAGAGCCGCACCGAGACCGGTCGATGGTCTTTTGCTGCTCAGATACCATCCGAGAACGCCGTAACCAATGGATGCATATGTCATATTTATCGCCCACTGCAGCGGAAAACCGGTTATCAGACTGAAGGGTCGAAACGGTTTCACGGTCGGGTACACTATGCCTAATATTAACCATATCAGCAGAAAGTAACGCATTTCCCTCTCCGATGCGTTTTTCACAAAGCTGCGTGTCACGGGGAGAAAGAAGTATACGAGTAGCATGATGTGGATGTAATAAAGATGAAACTCCTGATCGAACAGCAGTATTTCCTTTATCGAACGTATAATCCCGTCAAAATTCAAGCTGCCGCTTAAATACAGTCTGCTCAGCTTATAGGCAAACGCCCAGAACAACATTGCCGTTACAAGTCTCAGCACATTATGCAGATACAGTTTTTTAAGCGTGATCTCTTTTTCCGGACGAAGCATCAGCGCTCCCGAGCACATGAGGAAAAGCGGGACTCCTGCTCCGCAGAGAGATCTCCATACTACCGATGCGTCATACTGCCATGTTCCGACGATACCTAATTCCGTAATAGCGGTTGCGGAAACATGGATCATTACAACACTTACAATCGCTATAAATTTTATCAGGTCGATTTCAATACGTCTCATTTCTTAATGCTTTTTAATAATCGAGATTTACTGCGTACTTGGCGTTTTCTTCGATAAACGCCTTTCTCGGCTCGACCTGTTCACCCATCAAAACGGTGAATATCTCGTCCGCCTTCACCGCATCCTCAAGGCAGATACGGCGCAGGGTGCGGGTCTCCGGGTTCATGGTCGTCTCCCAAAGCTCGTGCGGGTTCATCTCGCCCAAGCCCTTAAAGCGGCTTATATCGACCTTTGCGTTGGGGTTGTCGCCCCTCAGCTCGGCGGACACTCTGTCCCTCTCCTCGTCGGAGAATGCGACCCTCGTCTGCTTGCCTCGTGTCAGCTTATACAGCGGAGGCACGGCGGAGTACACATAGCCCTGCTCGATGAGAGGACGCATGAAGCGGAAGAAAAACGTCAGCATAAGAGTTCTGATATGCGCACCGTCAACGTCGGCATCCGCCATGATGACTATCTTGTGATAGCGCAGCTTTGTTATGTCGAACTCGTCGCCTATACCGGCGCCCAGTGCGGTTATGACGGGTGCCAGCTTGTCGTTGCCGTACACCTTGTCGGCTCTCGCCTTTTCGACGTTGAGCATCTTGCCCCAAAGCGGGAGTATCGCCTGGAATCTCGAATCCCTGCCCTGCGTTGCGGAGCCGCCTGCGGAGTCGCCCTCGACGATGTACAGCTCGGTGAGCGATGCGTCCCTCTCGTTGCAGTCACGCAGCTTATCGGGCATCTGTCCCGACTCAAGCCCCGTCTTCCTGCGAACGGACTCCCTCGCCTTTCTTGCGGCCTCTCTCGCCCTCGATGCGGTCATAGCCTTTTCGAGTATCGCCTTGCCGACGGCGGGGTTTTCCTCCAAAAACTGCTCCAGCTTATCGGACACGACACCGTCCACGAGCGTGCGCATTTCGGAGTTGCCGAGCTTTGCCTTGGTCTGACCCTCAAACTGCGGCTCGGTGAGCTTTACGGATATGACTGCGGTCATACCCTCGCGGCAGTCCTCGCCTGAGAGCTTGTCGTCGTTTTTGAGTATGCCCGCCTTTATGCCGTAGGCGTTTAAAACTCTCGTGAGCGCCGTGCGGAAGCCGGTCTCGTGCATACCGCCCTCGGGCGTGTGGATGTTGTTTGCAAACGAGACTATGACCTCGTTATAGCTGTCGTTATATTGCAGGGCGATCTCCGCCTCGGAGTCCTTTCTCTCGCCCCTCATGTATATGACGTTCTGATGCAGCGGCGTTTTGTTCTGATTTATGAAGCTCACGAACTCACGGATACCGCCCTCGTAGCACATCTCGTCCTTTTTCTCTTTTCCGGGGCGTCTGTCCTCGGTCGAGATGAAAAGTCCGGCGTTTAAAAACGCCTGCTCCCTCATGCGGGTGTGCAGCGTATCGTAATCGAACACCGTCTCCTCGAACATCTGAGGATCGGGCTTAAAGCGCACCGTGGTGCCGCTGCGGTCGGTGTCGCCTATTATCTTCATCTCCTGAGTGATGTTGCCTCTGGAGAATTTCATTTCGTAGATCTTACCGTTTTTATGAACGTGGACGCAGAGCCACTCGCTCATTGCGTTGACGACGCTTGCGCCGACGCCGTGCAGACCGCCGGAGACCTTATAGCCCCCGCCGCCGAATTTGCCGCCTGCGTGCAGCACGGTGAAAACGACCTCAAGCGCACTCTTCCCCGTCTGCTCCTGAACGTCCACGGGGATGCCTCTGCCGTTGTCCCTGACGCATATCACGTCGCCCTCCTCGATGACTACCTCGATGCGGCTGCAATAGCCCGCAAGCGCCTCGTCTATGGAGTTGTCGACGATCTCGTACACAAGGTGGTGCAGACCAGACGCCGAGGTCGAGCCTATATACATGCCCGGACGCTTTCTTACCGCCTCAAGCCCTTCAAGCACCTGTATCTGTGATGCGTCATATTCCTGAGTTATCTTCTCATTGATCTCAGCCATTTCCGTTCGCCTTTCGTTCTTTATTTTCCGTTAAAAAAGTCTGTCCTCTTCCGCACGGCGCAAAAGCGTCTGCGTCGACATCTGACTCAAAAATACCTTTACACCGCAGCCGTCCCTGCACACGACGAAGCTTTTCGGAATGTCCTCCGCTACGTTAATTACCCTGCCGGCACGCTCGGCGTCGGCAAGAAAGCTCCTCGTTATGCGGCTTTGACTGCTGTTATCAAGATCGAATACGCCCACTATGTCCGTCTCCGGCACGAGCGTTCCGCCGCCGAGATGCAGATACATCAGTATATCCTGCCTTTCTCGACACGCAGCACCTTTGCCCCGGTGCGCTTCGATATGCCCTCGTCCTCGCAGCAGCTTATAAAGGTCTGTCCGCCTCCGATGCGGTTTAAGACAAACTCCTGCCGCATGGGGTCAAGCTCGGACAAAACGTCGTCAAGCAGCAGCACGGGGTACTCACCCGTTTCGTCGAGGAATATCTCACGCTCGGCAAGCTTTAGGGAAAGCGCCGCCGTTCTCGTCTGACCCTGACTTGCAAAGCTCCGTGCGTCCCTGCCGTTTATCGTGACGGCGATGTCGTCCTTGTGAGCGCCGCTTAGACACTGCTGGCTCTGAAGCTCCGCCTGCCGATGCTTTTCCTGATGGTCGCAGAGGTCGTAGTAAATCTCTCTGACGCTGCCGAGCGGGTCACGCACCGACGAGACCGTCCTGTACTCAAGACCGAGCTTCTCGTCCGCTGCGGAAAACTCGCCGTGTATGGGCGCCGCTTCCTCGGAGAGCCTTGCGACGAACGCAGCCCTGTACCGTATAAGCTGCGCCGAGAGCCTGCACATCCCGTCGGAAAATTCGTCGAGAGTGTCAAGCAGGGAGGGCTTTTCGTGCCAGTCCTTTAAAATGCGGGTCTTATTCTCGTAGAACTTATTGAACTGCGTCAGATACTCCGCATATCTCGGACGTATCTGACTTATCGCATTGTCCATCAGCCTTCGCCGAGCCGCTGCGCCGTCCTTTATAATATTGAGGTCGTCGGGGCAGAAAAGCACCGTTTTCAGTGTCTCGCTCAGCTCCGATGCCGTCTTTTTGACACCGTTTACGCTGATCTGCTTTCTGACGCCCTGCTTTATCACGATGCGCACGGTCTGCTCTCTGCCGCCGCTTTCTATATCCGCAAGTATCTCGCAAAAGTCGTTGCCGAAGCCTAACAGCTCACGGTCAAAGCGGGTGCGGAAGCTCCTCCCGCACGAGAGCAGGTACACCGCCTCAAGCAGATTCGTCTTACCCTGCGCATTGGCGCCGTATATGACGTTCGTCGCCGGAGAAAAGCTCACCGTCTCGAAGTCGTAATTGCGAAAGCCGTTTAGGGCTAACCTGTTTATCCTCATGCCTTGACTATCTCAAGCTCGTTTCCGGCAAAGCTCACACGGTCGCCGGGGAAAATTTTCTTGCCCCTCTGAGTGCATACCTCGCCGTTAACGCTGACCATGCCCTCGGCGATGCAATACTTTGCCTCGCCTCCGGTACCCGTGAGCGCCGCAAATTTAAGAAGTGAATCGAGCTTTATAAATTCGGTTGATATTTCTATTTTTTCCATTTTATCGCCCTTTTAGGATTTAAGTCTGATCGGAAGTATCATATATTTAAAGCCGTCGCCGCCGTCTGCCGGGGTGATGACGCAGGGGGAGGAGCCGGTGTTTAAGCCAAGCATTATCTCGTCTGCGGGAGCGGCCTTTAATGCATCCATTATATATTTGTCGTTAAAGCCGATCTCGATGCCGTCGCCGTTGCCGGAGCTTATGCAAACGTCCTCCGCCTTGCCGATGGGCGTTACGCAGACGCAGTTTATGATGCCGTCGTCAAAGCTCATGCGGACGGGGTTCTTCGTCTTTTCGTCAACGATGAGCGACACACGGTCGACCGCACGCAGAAGCTCGCCCCGGTTTACGTTTATCTCGTACTTGAAGTTTTCGGGGACCGCCTTGCGGTAGTTGAGGAAGTCGCCCTCCAATCTGCGGGTTACGATGACGGTCTTTCCGACGGAGAATGAAACATGATTTCCGCCGACGGAGATGCGCACGTTCTCCTCGCCGTCGCTCGGACAAATGCGTTCAAGATCGCTCAGTGCAGCTCCCGGAACGATGAATTCGTCGGTACCCTCATCGCCCTCGATCTTCTCACGGCGAAGCGCAAGACGGTAGCCGTCAACGGAGACGAGCGTCAGAACGCCGTCCTCTATCTCAAACTTCGAGCCTGTGTAAACGGGACGGCTGTCGTTATCGGAAACAGCAAAAATGCTCTGATTTATCATGCTCTTTATGGTTTTCTGAGCGATCGTATAGGAGCGCAGCCCATCGACCGAAGGAAGCTCCGGATAGTCGTCGGGATTCATGCCCATGAAGGAAAACTCGGTCTTTCCGCACTTTACGACGGTCATACCCTTTTCGTCGCTCTCGATGGAGACCATGCCGTCCGGCATACGCCTTACCATCTCGCCGAAAAGCTTTGCCTCCAAAACGACGGAGCCGGGTTCTCTGACCTCTGCCTCGATGCTGCTGTAAATGCCCTTTTTGAGGTCATAGCCCGTGACTCTCAGGTCGTTTCCCGCCTCAAGCAGGAGACCCTCAAGCGAGGGAATGGGACTTTTGCTCGCCGCAGCTCTCGATGCCACGGCTACGGCCGCCTGAAGAAAATGCTTTTCGCAGGTCAGTTTCATTTTCGTTTCCTCCCGATATAAAAAACGTGTTCTTATAAATAATAAATAATAATATTTTAGTAGTGATAGTAGTAGTACGAAATATTGTGGAAAAGCCGCCGAAACGACTGGCAGCGCTGCATTTTCGGTGTTCAAAAAAATGTTGTTTATTTTCACGGTTTTCAACAGCAAAAATAAGCGCTGAAATTTTCAACAGCTTTGAACAGCAAATCAACAGTGTTTCGTAAACGAAATGTTTAAAACTCAGTCGCTGTTTATGTTCGAAGTGATGTCTCTCACGGTGTCTGCGACCGCCTTGTCTGTGCGTATGAGATCCTCTATCTTCTTTATCGAGGAGAGCACCGTCGAGTGATTTCTTCCCTCGTACTCGCCGCCGATCTCCTTGAGCGGGAGATTGGTCAGCGTGCGGATAAGGTACATGGACACTTGACGGGCAAAGGCGGTGCTTTTGGACCTGTTCTGCCCCCTGATGTCCTGCTCACTGAGGGAGAAGAAGCGGGCCGTCTCGTGAATGATGCGCTGCGGCGAGGGGATGTAGCTGCCGTTTTTCGTAACGTCCGCTATGGCACGCTTGACGTCCGCCGTGTCGATCTTCTTTCCGAGTATCTCCTTATATGCGGTGAGGCGCTTTACGACGCCCTCTATCTGACGCACGTTGGAGCTTAAAGTCTCCGCTATGTAGTTTACCGCATCGTCCTCTATAATGAGTCCGAGCTGCGCCGCCTTGGCTCTCGTGATGACCATCCTCGTCTCAAGGTCGGGCGGCTGTATGTCCGCCATAAGACCGCCCTCAAAGCGGCTGCGGAGTCTGTCGTCAAGCACGCTCATGTCGATGGGCGGACGGTCGGAGGTGATGACTATCTGATGTCCCGCCTCGTAGATGTTGTTGAAGGTGTGGAAAAATTCCTCCTGCGTCGCCTGCTTGCCGGATATAAACTGAATATCGTCAACAAGGAACAGGTCCACGTTGCGGTATTTCATTCGGAATTCCTCATTCGTCTTGTCGCGCAGAGCCTTCATAAGCTGATTCGTGAACTCTTCGCCCTTGACGTATGCGATCTTCGTCGAGGGGTCACGCTCCCTTATCGCCTGTCCTATCGCAAGCAGAAGGTGTGTTTTGCCGAGACCGGAGTTGCCGTATATGAAAAGGGGGTTGTTGTAGGGTCCGCCCGGCTTTTCCGCCACAGCAACGGCTGCGTTGTGTGCAAAGCGGTTGGAGTTGCCGACGATGAAGCGGTCAAAGGTGTAGCCCGCCATTTCCGGCAGGGGGTCGTTATCCGGCTTTGCGGCGTTGTAGTCCTCGATCTCGTCGCCGACGAGCATCAGAACATTGAACTCGGTCGAAAAAATGTCGTACAGCGCATTCTTTATGAGATCGACGAAGCGCCCCATTATTATCTCACGGCGGAACTCTGTCGCCGTGTGCAGCACGAGGGTGCAGGAGTCTATCTCGACCGGCTCGCAGTCGGAAAACCACGTTCTGATCGCAGTCGGCGTAAGATGCTGCGCCAGCTCCTCCAGCACGGCGGCCCATATATCTTGAACGGAATTCATAAGCTGATTCTCCTCATTATTTATAAAAATCATTATAGCAAATTTTTCGAGCTTATGCAATAGATATATATATTATATATGTAAGAGTCAAAATATTTTTTGCTTCTGTTTAAGAGCAATAATATTCAAAAATCAATGAATATTCGCTATATTATGAATAAATGTGTAAATTCTCTTGACAAATGTTTTTAACGGTGGTAATGTACACGCTGCACGTACAAAAGTGCGTGAGAGAGATATTTGAAAGGATGTTCATTTTGAAAGCAATAGCAAAAGCATATAACGGCGTAAGCCTTATCCTGCGCATTGTGATCGGTCTTGCGATCGGCGTTGCGCTGGCTCTCCTCATTCCCGACGCAAAAAACAACGCCGAGTGGATCGGCATTTTCGGCGACTTATTCGTCGGCGCTCTGAAGGCGATAGCGCCCGTGCTGGTGTTCGTTCTGGTCGTGAGCGCACTCGCTCAGTCCAACGAAAAGCTCGGTAAGCAGTTCCGCTCCGTCGTCATACTCTACCTCATTTCCACCTTTATGGCGGCTGTTATCGCAGTTACGGCAAGCTACATATTCCCCATCGGTCTGACTCTTACCGACGCAGTCGACAGCGCCGCTCCCGACAGCATCGGCAGTATCTTCAGAGGACTTCTCACAAACGTTGTGTTAAACCCCGTGCAGTCCATTGCAAGCGGCAACTACCTTGGCATCCTGTTCTGGGCGATAATCCTCGGCGTTGCGCTTAAAAAGGCGAGCGCCGGTACCAAGCAGTTTCTTTCCGACTGCTCGGAAGCCGTCACCAAGGCGGTGCGCTGGGTAATCAACTTTGCCCCCTTCGGTATCATGGGTCTCGTGTTCACCGCAGTTTCCACCAGCGGTCTCGACATCTTCACCGAGTACGGCAAGCTCCTGCTCATCCTCGTAGGCTGCATGCTCGTCTCCGCACTTGTCGTTAACCCCCTCATGGCGTTCATCGTCATGCACAAAAACCCCTATCCCCTCGTGTTCAAGTGCCTCAAGGAAAGCGGCGTGACCGCATTCTTCACCCGCTCCTCCGCTGCGAACATCCCCGTGAATATGTCCCTGTGCGAGAAGCTCGGTCTCAATAAGGAGCTGTACTCCGTCTCCATCCCCCTCGGTGCGACCATCAATATGGCGGGTGCGGCGGTCACCATCACGGTTATGACCATGGCTGCAGTTCACACCATGGGAATCCCCGTCGCCTTCCCCGTTGCCGTGCTTCTGAGCGTTATGGCGGCTCTCGGCGCCTGCGGTGCATCCGGCGTTGCCGGCGGCTCCCTGCTGCTCATCCCCATGGCGTGCGCACTGTTCGGCATAAGCGACTCCGTTGCGATGCAGGTCGTCGGCGTCGGCTTTATCATCGGCGTCATCCAGGACTCCGTCGAGACTGCGGTCAACTCCTCCTCCGACGCACTCTTCACCGCCGTTGCCGAGTTCGGCCAGTGGCGCAAGGAAGGCAAGGAGATCAAGTTCTGATCCTTGGATAAAACAACAAAAAATCTCGGAAACCGTTGAGTTTCCGAGATTTTTTATATCCTCTTACGCTGCGGCTTTGCGGCGCTTTACTCTGACGACGATTATCACCGTGCTGATAACGGCGCCGAGCAGCGATGCGCAGCAGACGCCGAATGCAATGTAGGTGAGCGTCCGGTCAAGCGGCTTGCCCTCACCGTTTTCGCTTGCCGTGTACACCTCGTCGTAGCTGCCGTCGCCGTCGGAGTCCACTGACAGCGTCGTGTCGCCCATGTTTCCGGCGACCGTGTCGATGACCGTGCGCCGTCCGACGTCGATGTCCTCAAAGCGCCTGAAGTCCGTGTACTCACCGTTTTCGTCCATGTAGCCGACGGTGTAGTCCATGCTGCCGGAGGCGTTGCCCTCGATCTTAATGTCGTACAGAGCGCCCTCTTTTAGCCTCAGCACCTTTGCGGTGTCGTCACCGTCCTCCGTATTCTCAAAGCTCAGCGAACCGAAGGAGGTGCGGGTGGAGAGACTGTCCTCCTCGGAGCAGAGCTTCTCGCCCTTGTACTTCACCGTGACGTCCACGGGGCAGGCGATCCTTATGTAAATGTAGCGCTGACCGTTGACCTGATCCGCAATGTCGCCGAAGAAGAATTGCAGGTCATCGGCATCCGCCACCTCGTAGTGGCATCCGTCGCTTGCGAGCGCCTCCATGAGCTGCTGCGCCTCGTACTTGTCGCTGGAATAAAGGTCCTGGAAAAATCCGAGCGTGTATATGCTTATGCCCTCGTCCTTGAGCGACTGTGCATATTCAATGAGATCGTCGCCCGTAAGCCCCTCGTTCGGCATACCGTCCGACATGAGAACGATTATCTTCTCGTCGGAGTCCACGGTCGAGAGCAGGCTTGCCGCCGTTGCAAGACCGGCGTAGGTGTTGGTGCGACCGCCCGTGCGGATGCCGTCGATGGCGGAGCCGAGAACGCCCTCATCCGCCGAGAAGCCGAGCTGGAGCATGGCGTCGTAGTTGTAGCTCACGATGCCGACGGCGGCGTTCTGACCGAGTACGGAGCTTACGAAGCGGTGCGCTGCGTCCTTGGTCTCCTCAATGGGGGTGCCGCTCATGCTGTCGGAGCTGTCGAGCGTCAGAACAATCGACCTGTCGGACAGCATCATGCCCTTGTACCAGTCGAGCGAAAAATCGGGCTGCTCGGTAAACAGACGGACGGTTGCGTAGTAGCCGCCGTAGGGGTCCTCGTAGGCAACCTTTTCTTGTGCGTACTCCAAAGCGTCCGACACGCTTAAGTGCGAGCCGTCGGAGTTTTTCTCGCACAGACCCTCGCTCACGGCGTTTATCATCTCAAGATTGTACATGGTCGCAATGACGTCGTCGTTTGCGTAGACCGCCGCCGCACCCTTGGAAAGGAAGGCGTCAACAAGGCGCTCATCCCGTCCGCTTGAGCAGGCGCCGAGGTAGACTATGCTGTTGAAGAGACTGCCGTCCTCAAAATAGTTTTCGACAAAGCTTGCGGTGATGAGGAAGGTGTCCCCGCCCGAAATGAGGGAGCCGTTTTCGATCGCCTGTGCGTACTTCTGATAGTTCTCCTCGGTGCAGGGAACGCCCGTGACGAGCATGGAGCCGATGTCGTATGAGTAGGCTCCGTGACCGTGCCAAAGAATGACGCTGTACTGACCCATGGCGGCGAGACTTTCGAGATCGACCGCCTCGGTGTCGTAGTTTGCGGAGCTTTCAAAGGAGTACACATCGTACTCGTAGTCGATGCTCTCCGCCGCATCGTCCACAAGGTGCATATAGCTCCAAATCTCACGCCCCTCATACGAGGGCAGGCAGGGCTGGTAGGTCGAGATGTAAAGCTCCGGTGCGTCGTCGCCGTTTGCGTCCACGTCCGCAAGCTCCGGCGCATAGAAGTACTGCGCCCCGCTGTCCAGCGTGACGAGTATTCCGGTATCGCATACGTCGTAGTCCTTGATCACGTCCTCGAAATACATATCGTATACGGTGTTTTCAACGTCGTCGAGGAAGTCGTCAAGGTTCTCCGAGGTGACCTCCGTGTACTCGCCCATGAGCGAGGCTTCGACGTCGTCCATGGCGGAGGAGAAGTCGCGTGCCTCGTTAGAGAGCTTCTGCGCCTGCTCCTTGGTGCCGGCAAGCTCACCGAGGGAGCTTATGTCCGGCGTTTTCTTTTCTATCGCCTCGGTGTTGTAGGAAAGAGCGCTCTCGCTTCCCCCGCCCTTTCCGTCTCTTGCCTTGTCCAAAACGGCGTTGCCTTTGACCGCCGGGACGATGATATACGCCGCCGATGAGAGCATAAGCAGCAGGCACAAAACGAGCGCAAGCACCGCACCGCCGATCTTTGTGGAGCGGGGCTTTTTGGGCTTGGGTGCCTTGGGCGGCTTTGCGGGGGCGGAGTTTATCGTTTCGCCGCAGTAGGGGCAGAATTTTGAGCGCTTGGGGATCTCCCTTCCGCACTTTATACAGAACATGATCGGCTCCTCCTTGTCCGTGTGTGGTTATCTATAATCGGATTATACAACGCCGCACGGCGCAAATTCAAGCGGGGAGGCTTTGTTTTTCAACAAAAAAATCGCAGGGATTTTGCTTTGCTATTGAATCAAAATATTAGCTTATGCTATTATAAAAGCGGAAAGAATTTTGTTAAGGAGAAGTGCTATGAAAAAAGCCGCAAAAATTTTTATTCCTCTCATACTCGTCTTGATGGTGATGCTCTCTGCCTGCGGATCAAGTCCCGAAAAGGAGCCTAACGAAGACCCGACTCCAGAAGAAGAAATTCTCGGAACGTGGAAAATGACACTGGAATCAGCGTCGTATTGGGAATTCAAGGAAGACGGAGTGCTGGTGCTTGATCTTGCGGGAGATATAAGGGAAGCAAGCTACGAGATCGACGGCGACCGGATCACCCTTAAATGCGAGGGTGAAGAAATAACTCTTGACCTTACCATTGACGGTGACGAAATGCATTTCGGAGAAAAGGATTATAGTGATGAGAGTTCGTTTGAGAACTATTACGAATTTGAGCGTGTGGACTGATATATCGCAATGAAAAAATCGCAGGGGTTTTGCCCTGCGATTTTTTATGTATCACTCTTCGCCGTTCTGCTTTTTAAGCTCGTCGAGGATCGCCGTCAAAAGCTCATCGGTCGTCGGCTTTTTGGGTTCTTCCTTCTTCGGCTCTTCCTTTTTCTTGCCGAGACTCGTCAGCTTATTTACCGCCTTGACCATCAGGAACACCACAAACGCCATGATGATGAAGTTCACGACGTCCATGATAAACTGACCGTACATGAACTGCGCTTCGCCGATCTTGACGGACAGTCCCGAAATGCCATCCTCGGCAAAGCAGCCGATTATCGGGTTTATGAGGTTGTTTATGAGCGAGGTCACGAGTGCGGTGAAGGCGCCGCCGATGATGACGCCGACCGCCAGGTCCATCACGTTGCCCCGAAGAGCAAACGCCTTGAATTCAGCCAAAAACTTCTTCATGTTTCATTACCTTCCTTATTTATTTATTCGGAACGAGCAGCGCCTTGCCGCCCATGTAGGGACGCAGAACTTCGGGGATGGTCACGCTGCCGTCCGCCTGCAGGTGATTCTCAAGGAACGCTATCAGCATACGGGGAGGAGCTGCGACGGTGTTGTTGAGCGTGTGCGGCAGATACATTTTGCCGTCCTCGCCCTTGACTCGCATCTTGAGCCTTCTCGCCTGCGCATCGCCGAGGTTGGAGCAGGAGCAGACCTCGAAGTACTTCTGCTGACGGGGAGACCACGCCTCGATGTCGCAGCTTTTCACCTTGAGGTCGGCAAGGTCGCCGGAGCAGCATTCGAGCTGACGCACCGGGATCTCCATGCTGCGGAACAGCTCGACGGACAGCCGCCACATCTTCTCGTACCAGTCCATGCTCTCCTCCGGCTTGCAGACGACGATCATCTCCTGCTTTTCAAACTGGTGGATGCGGTAAACGCCTCGCTCCTCGATGCCGTGTGCGCCCTTCTCCTTGCGGAAGCAGGGGCTGTAGCTCGTGAGCGTCTTGGGAAGGCTCGCTTCGGGGATGATCTGGTCGATGAATTTGCCGATCATGGAATGCTCCGAGGTGCCGATGAGATACAGGTCCTCGCCCTCGATCTTGTACATCATTGCGTCCATGTCGGACTGGCTCATAACGCCCTCGACCACGTTGCCGTGGATCATGAACGGCGGGATGCAGTAGGTAAAGCCCTTGTCGATCATAAAGTCACGGGCATACGCCAGAACCGCCGAGTGCAGACGTGCTATGTCGCCCATGAGGTAGTAGAAGCCGTTGCCGGATACCCTGCCGGCGGCGTCCATGTCAACACCGTCAAAGCTCTCCATGATGGCGGTGTGGTACGGGATGTCGAACTCCGGTACCTTCGGCTCGCCGAAGCGCTGCACCTCGACATTGTGGCTGTCGTCGGGTCCGATGGGGACGGAGGGGTCGATGATGTTCGGGATGAGCAGCATTATCTCACGGATGCGCTTTGCGCACTCGTCCTCGATGACCTCAAGCTCTGCGAGCCTGTCCGCCTGCGCCTTGACCTGTGCCTTGACCTTCTCCGCCTCGTCGAGCTTACTCGGATCCTTCTTTGCCATGCCCATGAGCTTTCCGATCTCCTTGGACAGTGCGTTGCGGGAGGCACGAAGCTCGCTCGCCTCGGTTATCGCAGCCCTGTTCTTGCGGTCAAGCTCCAAAACCTCGTCGACGAGGGGGAGCTTTGCGTCCTGAAACTTCTTGCGGATGTTCTCTTTGACGGCATCCGGGTTCTCTCTTACAAACTTTATGTCTAACATGATGATTACTCCTTGTATAATTAGTGACGATTATATTACTTTCAGTTTTCCGAGGTCCAGCTTTTGCCCATCCGAACGAGGTTTGAGATGAGCGCTTCCCTGTCGTCGGAACCATAAAATTCCAAAACTATCCTGCCGCCCTTCTTGTTCAGGTCAAGGCTGACCTTGCGTGACAGCAGCTTCGTGAGCTGCTCCGAGGTGTCGGCGATGTAATCGACGGTAAAGCCGGGGCCTACTGGCTCCTCCGGCTCCCGCATGAGGGATTTGAGCGTCCTGCTGACCAATTGCTCGGTCTTGCGCACCGAAAGCCCGTCCGTTATGACCTTCTTTGCAAGCTCAAGCTGCAATTTTTCGTCCTGGACCGGTAGCAGCGTCCTTGCGTGTCCCGACGAGAGCAGTCCCTGCTCGACGAGCTTGCGCACATCTGAGCCGAGACTCAGCAGACGCAGCGTGTTCGTAATGGCGGGCCGTGACTTCCCGACGCTCCGTGCCGCTTCCTCCTGCGTCAGACCGTACTCCTCCATGAGCGTTTTGTAGCCCTGCGCCTCCTCGATTGGGTTTAGGTCCTCCCTTTGCAGGTTTTCGACGAGCGCCAGCTCCGCAACTCTGCGGTCGTCTGCGCTGATGACTCGCACGGGGACCTCGTCAAGCCCCGCCATGCGTGACGCTCTCCAGCGCCGCTCGCCTGCGATTATCTGATAGTAGCCGCTTTGTAGCTTTCGCACCGTGATGGGCTGAATAAGCCCGTACTGCGCTATTGAGTCTGCAAGCTCCGAGAGCGCCGCATCGTCAAAGCTCGATCTCGGCTGATCGGCTCTCGGCTCGACCTTGCTTAGCGGAACGTAAAGAAGCTCCGCATCGTCGCCGTCGGACAAAAAATCCTCGCCGAACAGCGCCGAAAGCCCCGTTCCGAGACCCTTTTTCGTATCTTTTGCCATTTTTGCCTCCTTATCGCCGCTCTTTTTTCAAAAATTCCTCGGCAAGACGCATATAAGCCCTGCTTCCCTTACCGATCTTGTCATACGCAACGCCCGGCTTGCCGTGGCTCGGCGCCTCGGAGAGACGCACCGAACGGGGTATCACCGTCTCGTAGACCTTGCCGCCGAAGTATTCCTTCAGCTCAAACGCCACCTGCTGCGTAAGATTCGTCCTCGAATCGTACATCGTAAGCACGATGCCCTGTATCTTCAGCGAGGGATTTAAGCGCTTGTTGCAAAGCTTTATCGTGGTCATAAGGTCGGCGATGCCCTCAAGCGCATAATACTCGCACTGCATCGGAATCAGAACGCTGTCCGCTGCGACGAGCGCATTGAGCGTCAAAAGCTCAAGCGAGGGCGGACAGTCGATAAATATGTAGTCGTAGTCGTTGTAGACGAGCTGCAAGGCGTCCTTGAGGACATACTCACGCCTGACCTTGTTGACAAGCTCGACGGTTGCGCCCGACAGTTCCTTGTTCGACGGTATCACGTCGCCGTAGGGAGTTTTGCGGATGCAGTCCAAAATGTCCGCAGTCTTGGTTATCAGCTCGTAGGCACTCGGCGTGCTGTGCTTGTCAACTCCCATGCCGGAGCTGCTGTTGCCCTGCGGGTCGCAGTCGAGCAGAAGCACGCGCTTGCCCTTCATTTTAAGGGCGCAGCAGAGATTCACCGCCGTCGTCGTTTTGCCGACGCCGCCCTTTTGGTTAGCAATGGCGATTATTTTAGACATGACCTCACCTCTTGCTCCATTATAGCAAGGTCGTTTGCATTTTTCAACGTTTCACGTGAAACATTTTGAGATTTTTGTTTCACGTGAAACCATTTACTCGACGAGCATATCCACGTCGGCAATGCTCAGCCCCGGATGCAGCGCAAGATTTAAGCCATAAGCCACGAGCTTTGAAACGGAGCGCACAAGCTCGTCAATGTTTCTCGGCGTAACGAAAAGTCCCGCTGCCGACTCGTCGGCGCAGAACGCCGCAGCGTCGATGACCGTAGGCACGCCGACGGCAATGACGGGGACCCCAAGCGACTCACGGTTCAGCTCCGCACGGTCGTTGCCTACGCCGGAGCCGGGCGCAATGCCGCTGTCGCAAATTTGCACGTTGCGGCACAGCCTGTCAAGCTCACCGCTTGCGAGGGCGTCGACGGCGATAACGCAGTCGGGCTGTACAAGACCGCACAGCGCCTTGAGCGACTGTGCGCTCTCGATGCCCGTGGTGCCGAGAACACCGGTGCGCAGCACGGCGACGGACGACAGCGCCGCAAACTCCTGCGGCAGACTCTGCTTTAGGTGCCGTGTGACTATGAGACTGTCCGAGACTTCGGGACCGACTGCATCGGGCGTTATAGCTCGATTGCCGAGGCAGGCGACGAGAAAGCTCTGCGCATTTTGAATTTCCGCAAAGCGCCGCATGAGCTGCGACAGCGCATTGGCGGCGTCGGAGAAGGAATTTTCCCGACGGCGTATATATTCGTCAAGCTCCAAGGTAAGATAATTTCCAATAGGTTTACATAATACTTTAGACGCCTCGCCGCCGTTTATCTTAACTGCGGTGACACGGCAGCCGCAAATGCGCTCCTCATTAAGCTCGAGCCCCGCAAGGGACGCATTTTCGGGTCTCTGCACGACCTCGCTTGCAAGGTCCGTGCGAACGTTTGATCTTTGCATGATAACCTCCGTCACAATATATTGTATAGTATGCCCAAATTTGGGGAAGATAATGTGAGCGCAAAAAAATAAAACAAAAACACCGAAAAAACCTTGCAATTTCGGGGATTAGATGCTAAAATGCTTATCTGCGAGCCTATGCTCGTGATTCGTTACGTTGATTTCAGTCCCAACGGCAGTAACCGTCAGCTCACTTTGCGTTTTGATAACTTCCATCGGACGCACGATCAGTCTGACAACCGGCGTGTACCGTCGGTATCGCCGGAAGATCCCGTGTGGATTTGCGTTACTAAGTTATAGGAGGAGGTGCGCCATATGCCCAACATTAAGTCCGCAGTAAAGAGAGACGAGAAGTCCAAGCAGCTTCGTGCAAAGAACCGTGCAGACAAGACCGCACTCAAGACCGTCATCAAGAAGTTTGATGCAGCAGTCGAAGGCGGCGAGAAGACCGCAGCAGCCGAGAGCTACAAGGTCGCAGTCAAGGCGGTCGACAAGGCAGCAGCAAAGGGTCTGCTTCACAAGAACAATGCAGCACACAAGAAGTCCGCAATGACCGTCAAGCTCAACAAGATGAACTGATTCCCTGTGAATGATATTAAGCCACGACATTAGTCGTGGCTTTTGTCATTTGTATGGGGCAAAATTTGCACAATCTCACGGCTCCCTCATCAGAGGGAGGCATGACTTCGGCGGTCATTTCTGCGCTTTTTTCAGTCTCCCTATCACATAGCACAGCGGGAGGATGAGGAGCAGGACACCGGCGTTGAGGATGGGGACGACGACCTCGCTCAGGACCTTGAGCGACTCTGCGTCCGAGGGGATAAAAAACGTCGTCGCAAGGGTCGCCGCAATGCCGGGGAAAATGAGCCAGCGCCCGTTTTTAAACGAGCTGCGGCGCTTGGGATCGGCACTCGGACGGTAGCCGAAGGCAAGCTGCAGACACCTCATTCCCGACGCCGCCATGAGCGCAAAGGTGATAAAGTCGGGAAACAGCCAGATCGCAACGATGAATGCCTCGACACGCTCAAGCGAGCCGAACAGCGAAATGCCCCTCGTGAGCGTGAAAAACGAATACAGAAGCTCGGCACTGAGCGTAGCTCCGTAGCTTCCGACGATCGCCGCCGTCATGAGCGACAGCAGCACGGCGCAGAGCAGCATCCACCGTGCGTAAGCCCTAAAGCGCCCCGAATACACGGGTGCGCCGAACTCGGCAAAGGCGGTGTATACCACGGCTCCGGTCAGAACGTCGGTGACGGGAAGCGTGCTTTTTAAAAGCGCCGACAGCTTTTCGGGTATGATCGGCAAAAGCCGCTCAAGGCTCAGCGAATCAATCGCCAGCAGCACGACGATCAGCAGCACGGCGATGATGAGCAGCGCAAAGATCTTGGCGCTTCTGACGATCGCCTTCATCGGACCGAGCGCTGCGACCGTGCCGATGACGAGTGCGGTGTAGATAAACGGCTGCGGCGTCGCTGCGGGGTAGATGGTCGCCGTGAAGCGTGAGGCGCCGCTGTGCAGCAGAAAGCCGCAGTAGAAAAACAAAAACGCAGCGGTTAATACGAGCGCCGCAGGACCGACAACGGGACCGCCAAAACGCAGCATAAGCTCGCCCGCACCCTCGCCCGTGCGCCGATTTTTCATAAACTCGGTCAGAAACAGCAGATACGCAAGCGAGATCGGCAGCGCAAGCAGCGGCGAGAGCCAGCTTGCGCTCCCGGCGGCGGACGCCGTGGTGACGGGGATGAGCCGCACCGCCGGAGCGAGAAAAATGACAAAGCAGAGGTATAATAGCTGCCGCCTGTTGTAGTCCGGCTTCATTTTCCCACCTCCGGTCGGTTCAGCACAAAGCCCCGATCTATCTCGGTCTCTACATTTATATATATATACAAATTCGGCAGCAGGCGCTGAAGCTCCGTGTCCATGCCGGACATGGTCAGGGGCTGCTGCTTTTGCAGCAGAGCGCCGAGCTGCATAAAGTCACAGCCGGTTTCACGGGAAAGCGTGAGCGCAGCGTCAAGGCGGGAGTGCAGGTCACGCTCGAAGGCACGGTTCAGCTCCTTGATGTCAGGCTCGCCACGGTACTCGGAAAGTGCGGCGCTGACCTTGAGGCTGACCTTAAGTCCGCAAAGCTCGTCCCCGTCGAAAATCGGCCTTATATCGCAGCTGCTGTCGTCGAGCTGGAGCGTCGCCGTAATATCCTCCGCCTCGACCGCTATCATGCTCGGACCCGAACGGTTCAAAAGCAGATTCACGGCAAGGGCGTCGTGGGCGTTTAGCTGCGCTATCGCCCTGCCGCCGCCGATGACGGCATAGCCGTCGAACACGGCGGTCTGCTCACCCTCCGATGCGTCCTTTATCGTGTCGCCGACCGGCACCGTCTTGACGGCACAGATGAGCGCCGAGCCGTTTACGTTGAGGTCGGCTGCGATCTCGCCTGCGGTGTAGATGTGACCGTCGCCCCGAACGCCGAGGTTTCGCTCGATCGAACGCAGCACGTTCACCGCATCATAGCTGTCGCTGCCGGTGCCGACCACAAGCTCCTTTGCGCTGCCGCCCGACGCCGCAAACACGGGAATGTCGAGCCTAAAGGTCTCGTTGCGCTCGATGTAGTCGAGGTAGTATTCCAGACCGTCCGACAGGGCGTCCGAGCCGATGACGATGTACGAGGTGTGCGCAAAAAACAGCTCCTCGCTGGCGCTGTAGTCCTGGATAAGCTCCTGAGCGGTGAGCAGGGTCTCGGCGGCGGCACTCATGCGGACGATCTGACCGCCGCCCTCGCTTTCGCCCTGCCCGGAAAGCCCCCCGGTGCCGGATGACACCGAAAGCTCCACGCCGCCGTCGCAGCGGTCGAAGCCCATCGCCTGGATCATCATGAGCTGCTCCACCTCACGGTAGTTTGAGTATATGCTGCCGCCGCTGCACGAGCAGAGCACCAGGCAGTTTATCGCACAGATAAGTGCAGTCAGTTTTTTCATTTCTGATTTCTCCTGTCGGGGGTGTTAAGCTCCGCCTCACGGAATTTGTTCTCCTTCTTCGGCTTGCGCAGGAACGCCCTTGCGAGCGCACCCGGTCTGCCGCCGGACAGCGGAGCGGTGTAGTTTACGCCGAAGCTGTCCATGGTGCAGAGGTACCACACGATGAAGCACAAAAGCGCCGTCACACCGAACAGCCCGGAGAGTATCGCCGCCAGCACGAGCAGGAATCTGCCCAGGCGCAGCGCCGCACCGAGGTCCTGACTCGGCTGCGCAAAGCCGCATATGCCCGCAAAGGCGACGACGATGACGGCGATGGGCGAGATGACGCTCGCCTCGACCGCACTTTGTCCGACGATGAGCGCACCGATGATGCTCACCGTGTCGCCGATGGGGTTCGGGAGCCGAAGTCCCGCCTCCTGCAAAAGCTCGAAGGCGACGAGCATACCCAAGACCTCGATCGAGGTCGGAAACGGTACGTTTTTCTTCGACTCGATGACCGAAACGAGCAGCTTTGTGGGGATCATCTCCTGATGGTACATGGCGATGGCGACGTACATTGCTGGCAAAATGAGCGCAATGACCGTCGCAAACCAGCGAATGACCGACAGGGCGCTGTTTATAAGGAAGTGCTGCGAATCGTCCTGCGGGACACGGAGAAACTCCGCAAAGGTGACCGGCAGCAGAAAGCCGATGGGCAGCCCGTCGACGATAAGCCCCACTCTGCCGTTTAAAAGCTGGCGGGAGAATCTGTCGGGGCGCTCGGTGTGCAGAAGCTGCGGAAAGGGCGAGCGGGGGCGGTCTACGATGTAGTCCTCGATGCTGCCCGTGGCAAGAGCGCCGTCGATGTCGATGAGGGAAAGCCTCCGCTCAAGCTCCGCCACGACTGCGGGGTCTGCGATGCCGTCAACGTACATGACTGCAACGTTGGTGCGGCTCTTTCTGCCGACGACGCTGCTTTTGAGCTTCAGCGCCGGGTTGCAGATGCGCTTTCGCACGAGCGCCGTGTTGGTCCGCAGCGTCTCGACGAAGGAGTCCTTGCAGCCCTTGAGCGATTTTTCGATCGTCGGCTCGCCGATGCTCCGCTGTGCCGTGGGGGAGCGGATCTCAAAGGTGACGGCGCACGCCTGCTCGTCAAATACGACGGCGCAGCAGCCCTGCGTTATGGCGGTCACGAGGGAGTCGGTGTCGTCACGCCGTTGGGCGGTGCCGCTGTAAACGGCGCCGGAGAGCAGACGCTCCGGACTCGGATCACCGCCGGTGCGCAGAAAATCGGTGAGCGGGCGCAGAACGTCGGAGCTTAGGTCGCTGCCGCCGACGACGCCGTCGAGCCAGCACAGCGTCACGGTGCTGCGTCCCAAGAGACCGCAGTCGACCTCCCTGGTTTGAAAATCGCCGCAGCCGGCAAAAATGTTCTTGAGCGTCTCCGTGCTTATGGGTTCGGGATATTCGGGACAGCGCCTCGGATGAGGCTCATCGCCGGAGCTTTTCCGGCGGAAAAATTCGGTAAAATCAGACATATAGTTATTATGTCCAAGTCGCGTCCACAATATTTAGTGTTATAGCAAAATAGCGAAAAAAGTCTGCGATTTTCGGCAAAAAACTGTTGACAAAGCACTAAAGCGGTGGTATTCTAACAAAGCACGTTGCGGGAGACAATGCAGCGCAAAAAAAGATTTGAAAAAATCCGAAAAAAGTGTTGACAAAGAGAACACGACGTGCTATAGTAGACAAGCTGTCACCTTGAAGGCGGCAGCGGGAATTGTACCTTGAAAATTAGATAATGTAAGAACAAAGCTTATGCTAAATAAGCACCGAAAAAGGGTTCAAAAGTCAGAAATGACTATAAAGATTTCTTTGAGAGCTGGAAAGCTATCATAA
>SFFW01000008.1 GCA_004556755.1 Clostridiales bacterium
TTCTTTTGTATATCAATGGTTTTTTGAATGATTATTTGAGGCACGAAGGCTGCAAAAATGCTTTCGTAGGCAATTGGTTGCTTGCTCATCTCCTTAATAATTATCACATAGCAAGAAATCAGCATGATGACACAGCTTTTTAAGCGACAGATTATGTACATGTTTGTATACATAGTCTATCAACTGTGCGTCGTCCTCGAGTGCGTCTGCATCTGTTCTGATAAATTCCGTAGCAACTGTATAGTCCGAGCTCTCTTGGTCCGCCGCCACAGACTCTATCAATCTTTTTGCTTCAGCCCAAGTCTTGTTGTGGCTATCGCGCTGGAAATTGTGCAGGTCGAGAGCGTAGTCATAGACCTGGTCGTATGTAGACGCGCGGTACTCCGTGTCGCCGACTTTGAACTCCAGCAGGAAGACGATGTTGCGGTGCAGCACAACGGCATCAACGCGCTTTCCCATGCGGGGAATTGTGTACTCGAATATCACTCGTCCCTCAGAAAAATTGCGCAGCTGGTCCTTGAGGATTCTCACCTCATCCGACCATGCGTTGTTCTGCTGAATGGCCGTCTCCGCAGATATGTCGTTTTGGTGTATGATGCCGAGAATTTCGCTGTCGGATTGCCGCAGGAATTCCGCAAAACTTCATATCAGATTACCGTAAGTCAGGGGGCCGACGTCAGCGGCAAGCAAATCCGCAAGCGTATGACCTGGACGCCGCCTGCGAAGATGACCGAGCGTCAGGCTCAGAAGAATGAGTGGGGGATTTTTTATGAGAAAGTATACTTAAGACTTGGTAAGTATACTTTCTTTTGTCTTTAAGTATATTTTCTCACGCACTTAAGTATATTTTCTATTGAATTCTAATTGTTTTTATGTAGACTTCGGACTTTGTCCGTATGAGCTACTGATGTCCTTTGTGATGTTTTCTTTTTACCATTCGGCAATTGAGCCGGCGACGGCGGCGGTGGTATCGGTGTCGTAGCCGAGATTTACGGCCTTCAGCACGCAGTCGGTGAAGTTATCTGTATTCAGGAAGCACCACATTGCCGCTTCGAGTGTATTGACCACATAGCCGCCGCTTTTAATCTCATCCTCGGGCAATGCCGCAAAGGCGCGCATATCTTTAAGACGCTTATATTCGTTTGAGTTGTAATAGTTCTCAAAGGCGCCATCATATCCAATCCAATCAACAAGATTATCTTCCATTGCCAGAGTTGCCAAATCTAACAGGTTATCGCAGGGCTTTGCAGATACATTGTAATGCTTGTAATTAATGAGTGCGCCCAGCAATTGAGCATACAAGCCACATCCCAGCAGGCTTATGGGGTGCGCGTGTGTAAGAGCGGATACTCTACAGATGGGCTGAATAATGGCAGGGCGGTTGCAGTGGACAAAATGCTGATACTTTTCAAACTGGTACAGCACCACGGGCAGAATACGCATCAGCGAGCCGTTTCCGTTATCGCGCTCACCTTTGCCTCCACACTCCAGGGGTGCGGTGCCGTTTCTGTAGCGGTTAATGGCGTTATAGGTTGCGCCGCCGTAGTCGAAGGTTTCGCCGTAGGGGGTGTATTCGCCCTCATAGAGCCAGCTTGCAAACCTCGCCATAATGTCATCGTAATCAATCTCGCCCTTATCGCCGAGGCTATCGAGGGTGCAGAGCATCATACTGCTGTCATCGGACCAGGTGCCCTTCGGCTGATAGTGGGTGCCGTACTCCATCATATCCGTGACGGGATGCTTCCTCAGGGCTTCTCTCTCCTTAAACTCCACGGGCACTCCGAGCGCATCGCCCACGATGAGTCCCCAGATGCTGCCCTTAATATAATCAGTCATCGCATTCGCCCTCCTCTTCCTCGTACATCATCAGTTCTTCAATTTCTTCCTCGCTCTCGGCACCCTTGCCGAACAGCAGACTCAGCAGGCACATATTGCCCTCCTTTACTTGTTCAGACCGTCCGCCCAGTTTGTATCAAGGTCGTCGGCACTGCGAATGCTTTCAACCGCCATGCTCATGTAGGCATACATCGCACCCGTTCCCTCTTTGGTGGCGTTGTAGTTTGCGGCTCTCTCCCTGCGGATACCGTAGCGCTCCGCGGTCTCAACTGCGTCGATGTTTGCCGCGAGGAACAGGAACTCCCAGCCGTACTTTTCCTCTTCCTTTTTAATCATCTTCTTGACCTCGCGGTCGGAATAGTGACGGCTTGCGTTTTCCATACCGTCGGTGGTGATGACGAAGATGGTATGCTCGGGAACATCCTCGGGGCGCGCGTACTTATGGACATTGCCGATGTGGTGGATTGCTCCGCCGAGTGCGTCTAACAGTGCGGTGCAGCCGTAGGTGGAATATTCCTTCTCGGTCAGCGGCTTAACCTCGTTGATGTCCACGCGGTCGTGAATGACCTCTGCTGCGTTGGAAAACAGCACGGTGGAAACATAGCACTTGCCGTCGAGCTTCTTCTGCTTCTCAATCATTGCGTTGAAGCCGCCGATGGTGTCGGCCTCGAGACCTGCCATAGAGCCGCTCTTGTCAAGGATGAATACCAGTTCAGTGATGTTGTTTTTCATAATAAATCCTCCTGATAATTTGATAAGGCTGTGAGCCTTGCCTGACTTACAGCCTTATTATAGGGGATTGATTTTCACTTTTGGTCTCTCGGTGAGATACCTCGTCAGCAGCCGAGGCAGACCTGGTCGTACTTGAACAGTGCGGCGTTGATTTCGTAGATATCGTAGTTGCCGTTTGTGATGTAGAACTCGATTATGAGGTCGAACACATTGCTGTGGGACAGCGACAGACCGACGGTCTTAAGAAGCAGCTCGGTCTCATCGAGGCTCAGCTCCAGCGCAATGGCAAACGCAAGCACGGTGGCCTTGCTGGGCTTGTACTTGGGGTCATTGTTTATCTTCCAGAAGGTGCCCTTGCTGACATTAGCCTTCTTGTAGCACTGCACATCGGTCATACCCTTTTTGTCGATGAGCTTGAGCAGCATCACCGCAAAGGTATCGTCCTGCTTCTTAATCCACGCCGAGAGGTCTTCGGTTGCCGCAGCCGATGCAACGGGTGTGCAGGATAAGTTGTAGCTTTTATAACCGTCAAATATGTCCGCTTTGTCAACTGCCCCCGTTAAGCATTCTGACCGCATACGCAGGGTATGTTCTGCGTAGAGGAAACTGGGATTTGTGTTCTCGTCAATGTATTCCTTCAGAGCAATTTCCTCGCTGAGAACAAACGCTTCCCTGTCGTGAACGCAGACGGTTACATCGATTTCCTTGTCGCTGCTTTTGATGTAGTCGGAAATCGCGTCTATTGCGATGCGCAGCACCTTGTCCTTCGGAAAGCCGAATGTTCCCGAGGAGATAAGCGGAAACGCGATGGATTTTGCGCCGAGCTCGCTTGCCTTGAAAAGCGCGTTCATATAGCAGCTGCGCAGGAGCACGCTCTCGCAGCGTTGTCCACCCGTCCATACGGGTCCCATCGTGTGAATTATGTATCTGCACGGCAGCTTGTATCCGCCCGTTACCGCAACCTCGCCGAAGCTTAGTGGCTCAAGGCGGTCGCATTCATAACGAAGTCCGAGGCCTGCCGCAGTGTGTATCGCATAGTCCGTTCCACCGCTGCCCGAGAAACAGTTGTCGGTGGGATTGACTATGGCATCGCAGTCCATCGTCGTAATATCTCTGTGTATTATCTGCAGTGGCATAGTGTACCTCCGTTCATCATAATACGGGAATCATCTGTGCTGAATTTTGCGCAGTTTATATCGGGCAGCGTGCGCGCATCGGGGTTCTCCGCAGGCATACCCAGTGAGAGTATTGCGAGCACGCCGAAGTTATCTGGGATATCCAAAAGCGACTTGATGCGTTCTCCTGTGCTTGTCCTCTCGGCAGTCTGTCTGCCTCGGCATTGCACCCAGCAGTTGCCTACGCCCTGCTCAGTTGCCTCAAGCATCATAAGCGTCATTGTGATTGAGCAGTCCTCAATCCACGCATCAGACTTTGCGGTGTCGCCGATAACGACAATCGCCGCATCGGCATTTTTAAGCATTGCCGCGCCTGCCGCTTTGCACTCAGAGAGCTTGCGCAGCATTTCCTTATCGCGCACGGCAACAAGCTCCACGGGATAAATCGCCCTGCTGCTCGGCGCAAGCAGTCCCGCCTGCAAAATCTTCTCGAGCTTGTCCTGCGATATATTTTCGGCGGTGTACTTTCTCACACTGCGCCGCTTCTGTAAAATTTCAAGCAATTCCATAATGCGCACCAAAATTCCTTCCTTGAAAATCTGCGAATATCAAAGTGTCACAACCGCGTGGCAGTATTCCTTATACCAGCACTCGTGCGGCTCATCGCACTGCTCGCCGCAGGGAGTCATTATCTCCTCCTGCGCGCTCTTGACGGCAAGGAGTCTTTCCACATTTTCCTCTACAACGGCAGCATATTCAATGGCTTCCTCGGTTACATCTACGGGCTCAAAGGGGTCAAGCTCGTCATCATAGTGGTACACAACATACACGCCGTCAAGCTGCACTCCGCACTTGTCCAGCACCCACGCCTGATACGCGGCATCGTGAATGTGCTGCTCCTCGACCTCAGGCGAGTCCTTTACCTCGTACAGCTCCCACACATCGCCATCGACGCGGTGGAGAATGTCCACGGCGCAGAAAAGGCCGTGATAGTCGAAGGACGCCTCGCAGATATTATTCTCGCCCGTGCGCATTGCGTTCTTGGTATTCTGCACCATTTTGCGCTTGTCCAGATATTTCGTGTTCGGTATGTACTCGGTGACCTCAACGAAAGGGCCGAACATTGCCATCGCTTTATCGCCGAATTCGTTGCCGCGGTCAAGTCTGCGCTGAGTCTGCTCGGGTATAATTTTAAGCTCCGGCTTGTTCGTGTCCAGCCAAAGCTGCTTGGGGCACTGCATTCCGCGCATAAATTCTGTCTTTGATAATCCCACAGTAAGTACCTCTATCTTTTATTCATCGTCGTCATCGTCGGTTTCTTCATCTTCAATAATGTTCGCTATAAACGCAAGCTCCGCAGCCTGCTCAATAATGTCCAGCTTGCCGTCGCCGTCAAAATCGAATGTGTCGCCGAATATTCCGTTCATAATTCGCTCCTAACGCAGTTTTTTATATTATACCACAGATTTTCAAGCCGGCAAAACACATTATATGCGTGCGAAGTACCGAATATTGGACAATGCTTGTAAGATTATGGAACCACAAGTAAACAACCTGCCGCAGAGGGATTTATGGCAAGGTGTTCGGATAAAATGAAAACGGCTCAAAGATGATTCCATCTTTGGGCCGCTGACTTCTGTGTTTTATATTTTTTCTGCAAGTGCTCTGAATTCTGCAACTGCCTTTTCATCACCTGCAAGTGAATCCTTACCCATGGCGTAATATGCCTTGAAGAAGCGAATATCCCAGTTCAGGAACTCAGCCATGCATTCGAACTGGCGACGAATAAGCTCGTATTCCTCGTCATCTGTGGGAGCTCCGCCGCAAACGACAATGCCTATCTTCTTACCCTTCAGCAGGGCACCCTTGCAGTAGCATTTGTCAATAATCGTTTTGAGCTGGGCGGAC
The DNA here is from genome assembly GCA_004556755.1 of Clostridiales bacterium. GTDB lineage: Bacteria > Bacillota > Clostridia > Oscillospirales > Oscillospiraceae > F23-B02. The sequence goes on from SFFW01000008.1 coordinate 5,592, forward strand.
ATTCCCCACCAATAGACGGGCGTGCCGAACACTATCATATCCGCCGCTACGAGCTTGTCTACAACTGCGTTGGAGTCGTCTGTAGCTACACAGCCCTTGTAGCATTCACAGGCATTACAGCCATTGCAAGGGCTTACATTCAGCTTTGATGCCTCGAGAATTTCGACGGTGTTTTCGCCTTCTGCACCCTCACGGAGCGCATTGATTGCGGCATAAACATTTCCGTGACGGGGGCTTCCGTTTATCATAACTATCTTCATAATCTATTCCTCCTGAATTTTCGCTATACTCGACGAAAATCAATTTTTGATTTGAGTGTACCATGAGAGGAAAAAATTCGCAAGGCAAACAAAAAATATGCCTCATGCCACAAATATTCCACAAATTGCGGATTTATTCCGATTCTAAAAAAAGAAAAACCCTGGAAGCATTGAACTTCCAGGGCGATTTTGGTTGCGGAGGAGGGATTTGAACCCACGACCTTCGGGTTATGAGCCCGACGAGCTACCGAACTGCTCCACTCCGCGATATTCTGCTTTCCTAAAGCTCTAACAGTATAGCACAGCTTAACACTTAAGTCAATACCCGCAGCGTAATTTTTGCCGTTTTTATTCCGCCGCCCACTTCCCCCGCCCTGCGGCGATTTTTCTTCCGTTCCCCGACACTTGCGCTCTCTGTTGATGTTGACGTTCGTTTGCAGCTATGTTATACTTACCTTTAATACCAAATTGATTGGAGTGTGTTAATCCTAAAATGGATGGAGACGGTAGTCAATTATCGCCGATAATTGCAATTCTTGCAATATTACTTCTTCTTGCCGCATATTTCGCTCTGGCGGAGACCTCGATAGCCTCCGTTTCGAAAGTGCGCATCAAAACCAGAGCCGACCGCGGAGACGATCGTGCAAAGAAAGCCCTTTGGGTGCTTGATAACTTCGACCGTGCAATAACCACGATCCTCATAGGCACCAACATCGTTCACATCAGCGCCGCAACGATCGTCACCGTAACCGTGACGAAGCTTGTTTCCGCAAGCGGCGGCGACGTCGGTGCTGCGGTCACGATCAGCACCTTCGTCACGACCCTCGTGGTATTCTTCGCCGGCGAAATGCTGCCGAAGAGCATTGCAAAAAAGTACAGTGAAACCATCTCTCTCGCCGTTGCGGGGACCTTAAGCATCTTCATGTGGCTGTTTAAGCCGCTTGCCATGCTCCTGTCCGCCATCGGCAACTTTGCCGCCCGCTTCGTCAAAAGCGACCCTGAGATATCCGTCACCGAGGATGAGCTTTACGACATCATCGAGGACATGACCGAGGAAGGCAGTCTGCGTGAGGAGCAAGGCGAGCTTATATCCTCCGCCCTCCAGTTCGGCGGCACGACGGTCGAGAGCATTCTCACCTCAAGAGTCGATCTTGCCGCAGTCGACGTCTCAATGAGCAGCGCCGACGTTCTCGATTACATACGAAGCGTGAAGCACTCCCGCCTTCCCGTTTACGAGGGCAACATCGACAACATTATTGGAATACTTCAGATACGAACCTTCATAAAAGCCTACCTGCACGGCAGCGTCGGCGACGATATACGCCCGCTTCTTGACGAGGCGTACTTCGTCCACGAATCCATGATGATAGACGACCTGCTCTCCGTTATGAGCAAACGCCGCCTCAATATGGCGATAGTCACCGACAGCTACGGCGGCACCCTCGGTGTCGTCACGGTCGAGGACATTCTTGAGGAGCTTGTGGGCGAGATCTGGGACGAGGACGACGTTGTGCATGAGCCGTACCGCCCCCTGCCCGACGGCTCTTGGGACTGCGATGCGGAAATGGCGCTTACCGACGTTTTCGAGCTTGTCGAGTTCGAGGACCCCGAAGAGAACCCCGAATTTGCAAACAAGCTGCTCGGCAAGTGGGCATATGAGCGCTTTGCAGCCATCCCGCAGATCGGCGACAGCTTTGAGTATCACGGGCTGAAGCTCACGGTCACGGAAATGGTACACAACCGCATTATGCGCCTCACAGTCTCCCGCATCCCGGAAGGAGGTGACGGTCGCTGATGCTCGGCATATATCTTGCAGCCATTTTGGTCTGCGTGTTTTTCTCCAACTTCTTCTCATCCTCCGAAATGGCGTACTCCGCCTGCAATCGGGTAAGGCTTGAGAATGCAAGCGACGACGGCTCAAAGCGTGCCGCCGCCGCAGTCAAGATCGTCGAGCGCTTTGACGATACGCTTTCGACGATCCTCATCGGCAACAACCTTGTTAACATCGCTGCATCCTCGCTCGGTTCGCTTGCCGTCATGGAGCTTTTAGGCGACGGATACGCATGGGTCTCGACCGTCGTTATCACGACGCTCGTCATCATCTTCGGCGAGACGATCCCCAAGATCGTCGCAAAAAACAGCGCAAACCGTATAGCGCTGCGCCACGCCTACTTTATCCGCATTCTCAGCGTGCTGTTTAAGCCGCTCATCATGCTCGTCGTGGGACTTATCCGCCTCATCTGCCTGCCCCTCAAGGGCGAGCGCACCGACGCATCCGACGACGATGCAGTCGAGGAGCTTTCTTCCATCATCGAGACGGCGGAGGACGAATCCGTGCTTGACGAGGACCGCTCCGAGCTTGTACAGGCGGCGATCGACTTCTCCGACGTCATGGCGTCCGAGGTCATGACCGCAAGGGTCGATATGCTCGCTCTCGACATTGAGGACGACTGGGACGAACTGCTCAAGACCATTGACGAGTCGCCCTACTCAAGACTCCCCGTTTATGAGGACGGCGTTGACAACATTATCGGTGTTCTGTATCTTAACCACTTCCTAAAGGCGCTTGCAGGGGACGAAAAGCCCGACATACGGAGCCTGCTCATGCCGGTCTGCTACGTCTACAAAACGATGAAGCTGCCCGCCGTGCTGAGCGAGCTGCGCCGTGCAAAGCAGCACCTTGCTGTCGTCGTTGACGAATACGGCGGCACCCTCGGCGTTCTCTCGATGGAGGATGTTCTGGAGCAGCTTGTCGGCGAGATCTGGGACGAGACCGACGAGGTCGAGGAGGAGATCGTCGAGCGTCCGGACGGACGCTTTGAGCTTGACGGCGACATGGTGATCTCCGACTTCATTGAGCTTATGGAGCTTAACGAGGAGGACTTCGACTTTGAAAGCGACACCGTCGGCGGCTGGACGATCGAGATGTTCGGCAGCTTCCCGAAGGTGGGCGACAGCTTCGAGTACGAGAACTTCACCGTCACCGTCCTGCAAATGGACGGTCTGCGAGTGGAAAAGATCCTCGTGCAAGTCCATCCGAAGACCGAAGCCGAAGAATAAAGCAATAAAAAAGAACCAAAAGCAGAGCTTTTGGTTCTTTTTCTGTCCCCTTCGCAGGACGGGGGTTTACATAGGCTGTGATTTAATGTATAATGATATGATAGAATAAATCCGAGAATCACAAAGGAATGATAATGATGCTTGAATTTGAAGAATACAAGGTGAAGCTCAATGCGCTCAAGCCGACGCTTGACGATCTTCGCTCCGCTCTGCACCTTGAAGCCGCAGAGAAGGAGATCGAGGAGCTTGAGGGTCAAAGCGCAAGGGACGGCTTTTGGAACGACGTTGAAAATTCTCAGCGTGTGCAGAAGCGCTTAAAGCAGCTCAAATCCAAAACCGAAAACTATGCTTCGCTTTGCTCGAAGTGGGACGATATGTACACTCTCTGCGAAATGGCACTTGAGGAAAACGACGACTCGATGCTTGGCGAGCTTCAGACGGATTATGCGGACTTTGCCGAAAAGCTTGAGGAGACGAGGCTCAGCACCCTGCTCACCGGCGAATATGACGCAAACAACGCCATTTTGACCTTCCACGCAGGCGCCGGCGGCACCGAAGCGCAGGACTGGACGCAGATGCTGTACCGTATGTACAATATGTGGGCGGATCGCCACGGCTACACCGTGAAGCTCATGGACTACCTTGACGGGGACGAGGCGGGAATAAAGAGCGCCACAATAATGATCGAGGGCGAAAATGCATACGGCTTCTTAAAGAGCGAGCATGGCATACATCGCCTTGTCCGCATCTCCCCGTTCGACGCCTCCGGCAGACGGCACACCTCCTTTTCGGCGGTCGAGGTCATGCCCGAGATCAGCGATGACAATGAGATAGAGCTGCGTGACGAGGACATCAAGATGGACGTTTACCGTTCCTCCGGCGCCGGCGGTCAGAAGGTCAACAAGACCTCCTCCGCAGTCCGTCTGACCCATATCCCGACGGGCATCGTCGTTGCGTCGCAGGTCGAGCGTTCGCACTTCCAAAACCTCGAAAACTGCAAAAATATGCTTCGTGCAAGGCTTGCGGAGATCAAAGAGCGTGAGCATCTTGAGAAGATCAGCGACATAAAGGGCGTCCAGCAGAAGATCGAGTGGGGCAGTCAAATTCGCTCCTACGTCTTTATGCCTTACACACTGGCGAAGGACCACCGCACGGGCTTTGAAAACGGAAATATACAGAACGTCATGGACGGCGACATTGACGGTTTCATAAACGCCTTCCTCGCAATGAAAGCGGAAGCCTGAAAAAGTGAATAAAAACCCTCGGAAATGCAAAGCATTTCCGAGGGTTTTTATTCTTACTAATGTCAGACCTTGACCGACTCGGCGTAGCCCCAGAAGGTCTCAAGCTGAGCGTCAAAAAGCTCGGCAAAGGTGCCGAACTGCACCGTGTAGAAGGCGTCGTCCGCCTTATACACGACGGCGAGATACTTGTAATCCGCATCCTTTTCGCTCGCCTCGTACTGGAAGTAAACGTAATCCCCCTTGTGCATGACCGTCGCTTCAGTGTAGTTTGTGCGTTTAAGGATCTGAGCATAGTCTTCCTCGGTAAACGACGAGTCCACGCCGAGAGTTTTGAAGCTCTCGCAAAACACGGAGACCACGGCATCGTCGCTGACGAAAACCGCATCCTGCTTCTCGTTAAGCGAATCCTCCCGTGCGAAATCGTCGGTCAGCGTGATCGTAAGTCCGGCAGCCTCAAAGTCCTTCGGATTTGCGGTGCAGGCGCAAAACACAAGGAGCGCAAGCAGCAGCGGCAATAATTTAAACAGCTTTTTCATCGGAACACCTCAAACCTTTCTCAGCTCTTATCCCTTATCTATAATAACCGTTATCCGTTCCGATTTCAAGTAATTATTTGATCCTGACGCCTCAAAACACCTTGTCGCCGTTTTCAACGGGTTCCATGGGGCAGAGCAGCACAACGCCCTGTTTTGAATCCCTTCCCAGGATGCGCACCTCGCTTTTTACGCTGCCTATGTGCATCGGTTCGAGGATAAGGTTGGTGATCGCACCTGCGACGGTGGCGATCATAAGGGTGACAGCCAACGCCACAACGGTCAGCGGAAAACGACCGTATTTGCGGCATTGCCGTAAGAGCCGAGATAGCTTGCGTTTGCAATGAATATTTGGTCAACGATGTTATACAGTGCGCCCACCAAGAGCGAGATGATGCAGGGGGCGGCGTACTGCCGCATGAGCTTGCCGATACGCTCCGTCCCCAAAAACTGATTTCCGGCGTCCATAAAAATCAACCTTCTTACGAAAAAATAAATGCGTAATCCATAAAATCCGGATTTACGCATTTCTGCCACACGATTTGTTTACAAATTTTATCGGATCACGCAAAAAAACGGCGTCTGTCATTTAGACAGACGCCGTTTTTCAAAGCTTTGCGTTGTATCTTAGTACATTCCGCCCATGTCCGGAGCCGGAGCTGCGGGTGCGGGAGGAGTGGGAATGTCGGTAACGAGGCTCTCGGTGGTCAGCACCATCGAGGCGACGCTTGCGGCATTTTCAAGTGCGCTGCGGCAGACCTTGGTCGGGTCGATGATGCCCATGGCGATCATGTTGCCGTAGACGTCGTTTGCGGCATCGTAGCCGAAGTTGGCCTCATCGCTATCGTAAACCTTGTTGAGGATGACCGCACCTTCAAGTCCCGCATTTGCGGCGATCTGCATGATGGGCGCCTTGAGTGCCTTTGCGATCATAGCAGCGCCGGTCTTTTCGTCGCCCTCAAGAGCTGCGGTAAGCTCGTCGGCAGCCTTGGATGCCATGACGTAAGCGGAACCGCCGCCTGCGACGATGCCTTCCTCGACGGCAGCTCTCGTTGCGTTGAGTGCGTCCTCGATGCGGAGCTTCTTCTCCTTCATCTCGGTCTCGGTCGCTGCACCGACCTTGATGACCGCAACGCCGCCTGCAAGCTTTGCAAGGCGCTCCTGGAGTTTCTCCTTGTCGTACTCGGAGTTGGTGGTCTCGATCTGAGCGTTTATCTGAGCGATGCGGGCCTTAATTTCCTCGCCGGAGCCTGCGCCGTCAACGATGACGGTGTTTTCCTTGGTGACCTTGACCTGACGTGCCTGACCGAGGAGGGAAATGTCGGCATCCTTAAGCTCCATGCCGAGGTCGGAGGAAATGACCTGACCGCCGGTGAGTATAGCTATATCCTGAAGCATTTCCTTGCGCTTGTCGCCGAAGCCGGGAGCCTTGACGCACACGCACACGAAGGTGCCTCTGAGCTTGTTGAGGATGATGGTCGCAAGAGCCTCGCCCTCGATGTCCTCCGCAACGATGAGCAGCTTTCTGCCTGCCTTGACGACCTGCTCAAGCAGCGGGAGGATCTCCTGAATGTTGGTGACCTTCTTGTCGGTGATGAGGATGAGTGCATCGTCAAGCACCGCCTCCATCTTCTCGGTATCGGTCGCCATATAGGGGCTTAAATAGCCTCTGTCAAACTGCATGCCCTCGACGACCTCGCTGTAGGTCTCGGCGGTCTTGGACTCCTCAATGGTGATGACGCCGTTTTGAGAAACCTTCTCCATTGCCTCGGAGATCAGTGCGCCGATATGCTCGTCGCCGCTGGAGATGGCGCCGACACGGGCGATGTCGCCGGAGCCGGAAACGGGCTGAGAGTTTTCTCTGATGGCTGCGACCGCTGCGTCGACCGCCTTTGCGATGCCCTTCTTCATGGTCATGGGATTTGCGCCCGCTGCGAGGTTTTTAAGTCCCTCGTGGATCATAGCCTGTGCAAGCACGGTCGCAGAGGTGGTGCCGTCACCGGCGACGTCGTTTGTCTTGGTGGAGACCTCTTTGATGAGCTGTGCGCCCATGTTCTCGAACGGATCCTCAAGCTCGATCTCCTTTGCGATGGTAACGCCGTCGTTGGTGATGAGCGGAGCGCCGAACTTCTTGTCAAGCACCACGTTGCGGCCCTTGGGCCCGAGGGTGATCTTGACGGTATCCGCAAGCTGGTTAATGCCTCTTTCTATTGCCTTGCGAGCTTCCTCGCCGTAAATTATCTGCTTTGCCATGATAAATGCCTCCTTACTCCACTATTGCAAGAATTTCGGACTGGCGTGCGATGGTGTACTCCACGTCGTCGAGCTTGATTTTGTTGTTGCCGTACTTTGCAAGCAGCACCTTGTCGCCGGGCTTCACGATCATAGTGACCTCGTTGCCGTCAACGATACCGCCGGGGCCGACCTCAACGACCTCATATATTTCGGGCTTCTCCTGAGCGGAAGCGGCAAGGAAGATACCGCTCTGGGTCTTTTCCTCCGCCTTCTCCTGAGTAAGCACGACTCTGTCTGCCAAAGGTTTGAGCTTCATATATATTACCTCCAATAAAAATATACAACATTTCGTCGATTTAGCACTCATTTGGTTTGAGTGCTAATCTATGCTTAATAATAGCACACTTTTTGAGAATTTCAAGCCCCTTGACAAAAATTTGTGAAAAAAATTATATACGCCCAGCATCGGATTTTGCCTCTTGGGGAAAATTCGGTGCAAGGCATGGGGATGGAGCTTTTTTATATGAAACGTGTACGCATATAATCGCCACAAGCTACTATCGGCTCAGCGAAGTTAGCGGTACAGTGTGAAAGCCATGGCGCAGCAGGGGAGCTTGAGGGGACAAGGTCCCGCTCAAATTGGATTATAGCCATCAAAAACGTCCGTCAGGACTTTTTGACGAGCGTAGCGAGATTTTTTGTGAAACGCTTTTCACAAAAAATGTGGCGTCTTTTTTCTATGAAAAACAGAAAATCTGTTTTTCATAGAAAAAAGGACAGGCAAGAGCCTGTCCTTTTTGCTTTGAGTTAAATCTCAGGGGTTAATTACTTGATCTTGCCCTGGTCGTCAATGGTGGTATTGGCGGAAACCTTGGGCATTGCAGTGACGTCGTTGGAGACGGTGATCTCGCCTGCGAACATCTTTGCTACGAGTGCGATGTAGTCTTCCTTACCGAACTCGGAGGTCCACTGAGTGCTCTCCATGGGGATCTGTACGTAGTTGAGAGTGGGATCCTCACCGCTTACGAGGCCGAGGGTCTGGATCTTGCCGGCGTACTTGTCCCAGTTACCTGCAACGATGCCCTTGAGGGTGTCGATGGTGGTGGGAGCAAGACCCTTCATTGCGGAGGTAACGGTCATGCCTTCGCCGTATTCGTCAATGATAGCAGCCTGGTCAACGTCAACGCCGATGACCTTGCCGTTTGCCTTTGCAGCTGCCTCAGCTGCGGAGGTGTAGATGCCGCCGCCGCAAGCGAAGACGACCTGAGTGCCGCCCTGGTACCAGGTATCCATAACTGCGGTAATGTCAGCGTCGCCGAAGAACTGGCCGCCGTAGACATAGTTGATCTCGATCTGCTTGTCGAGCTCCTGTGCAGCTGCGTCAGCGCCCTGTACGAAGCCGTAGCCGTAACGGATAACTGCGGGAACTGCCATGCCGCCGAGGAAGCCGAGCTTTTCGTAACCGAACTGAACTGCTGCGTAGCCTGCCATGTAGCCGCAGAGCTCTTCCTGGTAAACTGCGCAGTAAACATTGCTCATGTCGAAGTAGTCTTTGAGGTCCCAGTTGGAGGGATTGAAGTCATACTCTTCGCCTGCTGCGCCGACAGCGGCCTCGAGGAGGTCGCCTTCTGCGACGTCGAGTGCGACGAACTTAACATCGGGGTACTGAGGAGCAACCTCAACGAGGGTGCCTGCGAAAGCGTAGCCGGGCATTACAATGATGTTGTAGCCTTCGGAAATTGCCTGCTCGGTGGACTTAACGCGAGCGTCGGTGTTGTTGTCGGTGGGCTTGTAGTACTTGAATGCCACGCCGTTGTCCTTGCAGAACTCCTTGCAAGCTTCATAGGTGGTCTGGTTGAAGGACTTGTCGGTAATGTCGCCGTAGTCGGTGATCATTGCGACCTTGTACTCTTTGTTGGTGACTTCATAGTTGTTGCCGGCATTGGGGTCTTCCTTCTTGCCGCTGTCGCTGTTGCAAGCGCAGAGAGCAAAGACCATGCAAAGAGCAAGAAGAAGCGCTAAGAATCTTTTCATGTTTTTTCCTCCGTAAAAGTTTTTGTTTTTGCGTACAATCATTTAATTGTACGATAACTCGTACCGCAGGTATTATAGCACTAAGGGCTATACTAAATCAAGATAAAAATACACAATTTCACGCAATGTCGGTGAAATCAGACTTTATCCATCTTGACCGCCGTGTCGAGAGCGATCTCTATCATCTGTGTGAGGGAGTTTTGTCTTTCCTCGGCAGACAGCGCCTCTCCTCTGTATATGTGGTCGGAGATTGTGCAGATGCACAACGCACGTTTTCCGGCGTAGGCGGCATTCATATACAGTCCGGCAGCCTCCATCTCGACCGCCATGACGCCCATCCTCTTCCACTTGTCGTTGCCGTCGCAGCCTTCGGGGGAGTAGAAATTGTCGCCCGACAGGATGTTGCCGACACGGATGTTTGCGCCATGCTCCTCGGCAGCCTCTATCGCCTTGGACATGAGGGTGTAGTCCGCAATGGGGGCGAAGGTGCCGTTAAGCTCGAACTGGTGCACAAAGTTTGAATCGGTGCAGGCGCCCTGAGCAATGACGAGGTCCATGAGCTTGAGGTCGTCTCTGAGCGCACCGGCGGAGCCGATGCGGATGATGTTCTCGACTCCGTAGAAATTGTACAGCTCGTAGCTGTATATTCCGATCGCCGGAATGCCCATGCCGGACGCCATAACGGTGACGGGAACGCCCTTCCACGTTCCGGTGTGACCCTGAACGCCTCTCGTGTTGTTCACGAGAACGGGGTTCTCAAGGAAATTCTCCGCAATGAATTTGCTGCGCAGGGGATCGCCGGGCATAAGCACGGTCTTTGCTATCTCGCCCGCCTTGGCTGCGATATGAGGGGTAGGTATAGGCATATGCTTCCTCCTTTGTGTTTTTATTGTCAGCCCAATTATAGCAGAGAAAATTTAAAAGTCAAATTGCACATATACAAAATGTGTGATATGATTGTACGGAAAATAAATATTGGGGTTGGAGATTCTAAAGATGAGCGATATTATAGTAATAGGTATAGCCGGAGGCACCGGCAGCGGCAAGACCACCATCACCCGCAAGATAATGCAGCACTTCGGCGGCGATGTGAGCGTTATCTATCACGACAACTACTACAAGGCGCATCACAACATGAGCTACGAGGAACGCAGCAAGCTCAATTACGACCACCCGGACGCCTTCGATACCGAGCTTATGGTCGAGGATTTAAAGAAGCTCCGTCGGGGCGAAAGCATTCAAAGCCCGATGTATGACTACAAAATACACGACCGCTCCGAAAAGACCGTTACGGTGAAGCCCGCAAAGGTCGTCGTCGTGGAGGGCATCCTCATTTTCCAGAGTCCCGAGCTGTGCGACCTCATGGACATCAAGATCTATGTCGATACGGATGCAGACGTGCGCATCCTTCGCCGCATCATCCGAGATGTTCGGGACAGGGGCAGGAGCCTCGACAACATCGTGAATCAGTATCTCACTACAGTAAAGCCCATGCATGAGCAGTTCGTTGAGCCGTCAAAGCGCAAGGCGGACATCATCATCCCCGAAGGCGGTCACAATCAGGTCGCACTCGAAATGGTCATCGAACGGGTGCGGGCGCATCTTTCAAGATAAGGAAACGGATATGGCAAAGCTTTATTTCAAGTACGGCGCAATGGGTTCGTCGAAATCGGCTCAGGCGCTCATCACCCAATTCAACTACGAGGAGCTCGGTATGACGGTGTGGCTCATAAAGCCCAGCACCGACACGAGAGACGGTGCGGACATCATCCGCAGCCGCATCGGGCTTCAGCGCTCCGCTCAGATAATAACGCCGGAGCAAAACATTTTGGAGGAGTATCGCAAGATCGGCGCCCGCAGCGTCGTCATTGCCGACGAAGCGCAGTTTTTCACGCCGGAGCAGATAGATCAGCTCCGTGAGCTTGTCGACAGTGAGGACGTTCCCGTGCTTTGCTTCGGTCTGAGAACGGACTTTCTCACCCACTTTTTCCCCGGCGCAAGACGGCTCATGGAGCTTGCCGACTCCATCACGGAGATAAAGACGGTCTGTGCCTGCGGCAGAAAGGCGACCGTCAACGCAAGGATCGATGCAAACGGCAGGATAATCACCCACGGTGCGCAGGTCTTTCTCGGCGGCAACGACAGCTATGTCGCAATGTGCCACAAATGCTGGATCGACCGCATCCGTGAGCAGGAGGATCAACTTACAATATTTTAATTACGGAGGTATGTAAATGGAAAGCATCAAAAAGTACATCGCCGAGTTCATCGGCACCGGTGTGCTGGTATTCTTCGCCTGCGGCGTCGCCGCCGTCACCGGTTGCCTTTTCCCCGATGCGGGCTACGTCGCAACGGCGCTCGCCTTCGGTCTCGTCATCGTCGCCATGGCGTACTCCATCGGCAACGTGTCCGGCTGCCACATAAACCCCGCCGTCTCCTTGGGCGTGCTGCTCACCGGCGGCATGAGCGTTAAGGACTTTTGCGGCTACGTTGCTGCGCAGTTTATCGGTGCTATAGCCGGCGCATGGGCGCTGCTGCTCGTCCTCGGCGACTCCTACGGTCTCGGCGCAAACCACATCTACGGTGCGCCCGACGCTCCCAGTCTCAAGATCTCTCTCGTCATCGAGGCGGTTTTGACCTTCGTGTTCGTGCTTTCCGTTCTCGGCGCAACGAGCAAGAAGGAAAATTCCCACCTCGCCGGTATCGTCATCGGTCTGAGCCTTACGCTCGTGCATCTGCTCGGCATCCCCTTCACCGGAACGTCCGTCAACCCCGCAAGAAGCTTCGGCCCCGCCCTTCTGCTCGGCGGCGAGAGCCTCAAGTGCGTTTGGGTGTTCATCGTGGCTCCCCTCGTCGGCGGCGCTGCGGCGGCACTCGTGTGGAGATTCTTAAACCCCGCAAAGAAAGATTGAGTGATATAAAAAACCGTTCGGAAGCTTTTTCCGAGCGGTTTTGCCTTATTCTGCCGACGCTTGATTTAAAGCGCTGCGTGTGTTAAAATGTTTAAAAACTTTAAAAGGAGGGATGCGAATGAAGCGCACGATATCGCTGTTTCTCTGCCTTATTCTGCTGCTGACGCTTATCCCGCTCACTGCCTTTGCCGACCCGCCCGAGTCCGTGCAGTCCGGCAGCGAAAAGATGTATAACTACATAAAAAACAAGGAAGGTCTGCGCCTTGAGGCATACAAAAATCCCGGCGAGACCTACTGGACCATAGGCTATGGTCACTGCGCCCCCGACATTTACGAGGGCATGGTCATAACTCAGGAGCAGGCGGACGAGTATTTCAGAAACGACATCGCCGTGTTCGAGGCCTATGTGTGCAAGCTCTCCGAGCGCTACGGCTATGTTTTTACGCAGAACGAGTTTGACGCTCTTTTGAGCCTGAGCTACAACTTCGGCTCCGGCTGGGTCGAGGGCTATGCCGGCTCTTGGCGTCTTGCAAGGTATGTTAAAAACGGCTTCCGCAGCGTAGACCCCTTGGAGCTTGCCGACTCCATGTCCGTCATTTGCAGCGCAGGCGGCATAATCTACGACGGACTCATCATCCGCCGCTTTGAGGAAGCAAAGATCCTGCTCTACGGCGTGTACCCCGGCGACAGCGAAAGCTGCCCCGATTTCGTGTACATTAAAATGGACGCCGGCGGCGGCAGCATTCAGGGCGGCAACCGTGTCAAGGCATACTACAAGGATCAGCCCTACGGCTCCCTGCCCACCGCCTCCAAGGACGGCTACATATTTAACGGCTGGTTAAACGAAAAGGGTGAGAAGATAACGGGCAGCACCGTTGCCTCGAAGAATCTCTCCCTCACCGCAAGCTGGACGCAGGTGACGCCCACGCCCGATCCCTCGCCGTCCCCCGATCCCTCGCCGTCCCCCGATCCCTCGCCCTCCTGCGCCTACGGCGAGAACTGCCCCTCCAAGGCGTTTGCCGACGTGGGCTACGGCTTCTGGGCGCACGACTCGATAGACTATGTTGTCGCAAACAAGCTCTTTAACGGCGTCAGTACCGCAAGCTTTGAGCCGAACACAACAATGAACCGAGGTATGCTCGTGACGGTGCTGTACAGGCTCTTCGGCTCCCCCTCGGTCGAGGGCTACGAAAATCCCTTTACCGACCTTGAGAAAAACGCCTACTACGATGCGATACTTTGGGCGTCGCACAACAGGATCGCAAACGGCTATGCAGACGGCACCTTCCGTGCGAGGGAAACGCTGACCCGTCAGCAGCTTGCGACCTTCCTGTGCCGCTACGCCTCGTTTATCGGCAGAGACACCGACGCCGAGATCCATGCAGACCTCAGCCGCTTTAACGACTCCGAGGGCATAAGCTCGGCATACGTCTACTCCCTTGAATGGGCGGTCGGTCAGCGGATAATCAACGGCATATCCGCAATTGAGCTTGCACCCGCAAACAGCGCCACAAGAGCGCAGGTTGCGACCATGCTCATGCGTTTTATGAAAAACTATCTCTCGATACGGTGACATGAAGAAAACGATACTGAATTGACGGCGATCCCACACCGGCGGCAGGCTGTATATCCGTCTGCGCTTCGGCAATATAATTCATACAAAGCCGCAAGACTGCGTATTGAAATACGCAGTCTTTTATAATATCTTGATTATGATCGGAGGTGCACCATGATTTACAGTGAACGTGTTATTACCAGACTTGACGATTTTGATTGCTCCGCAAGGCTCAAGCCGTCCTCGGTTTTGAAGCTCTTTGAAAACTGTGCCGACCATCACGCCGATGCGGTGCGGGACTCTGAGCTTAAAACGCCCATGCACAGCGCCGAGTGGATACTTACGGAGTGGTCGCTGAATATCTCACGACTGCCGAAGCGGGGTGAGACGCTTTTTGCGGAGACCTATATAAGGGGAAAGGCTCCCTGCGTCCGCTGTGAGCGTGAGTTTCGGCTCAAGTGCGGCGACGAGCTGCTTGTGACGGGTCAGGCCATGCTTTCCCTGCTCGACGTGGACAGGGGCAGGGTCGTGCGTATAAGCGAGGAGCTTATGAACAAATACGGTCCCGAACAGGACGGCATCTTCGATATGCGGCGGTCAAAGCTGCGTCTCCCCGAAAGCTTTGAGCTTTCCGTTCCCTTTGCGCTGCGCCGCAGCGATCTCGACTACAACCGCCATGTCCACAACACGGCCTATCTTGATTTTGCGACCGAGCTTATCCCCGACGAGGCGCTCAGCTGCGATCCTTTAAGCGTCCGCATAATGTACAAGCGTGCGCTCAAGGCGGGGGACTCCCCCGTCGCCTGCGCACACAACGATGCGGGTCTCTGGACGCTTGCGGTCATGTGCGACGGCGAGCTTTGCACCGTCTGCGAGGTCGACTGCCGCAGGAAGTAAAATAATCAAAACCTCTGCCAATGGCAGAGGTTTTGATTATTTTACCGTGTCGCTTTATCTCAGCTTTCGAAGCAGCCCTCGAAGGCTTTGAGCGCCGCAGCGGAGGTATCGTCGTCAAGGATGAAGTAGCAGACGTACAGCCCCTCTTTGTGTACCGAAGCGTTCTCCAGCTTGGGGTACTCGTTGGGAAGGTACTCGTCCATCCAGATCTCCCTGCGATACTCAAGGTACTTGTTCAGTGCGCTTTCGATCTCGGCAGCCTGAGCTGCGTCCTTTGCCTTGAAAACGCCGAACTCGTTGATGCTTATGCTGACGCTTGAGATCGCAGCATAGCAGCTGTCGTAATCGCCGTCATTCAGCTTGAGCATACGGCTCACATAGTCAGCGTTCAGCTCCTCCATGCCGTCGGCAAGAGCAACGTCGCAGACGGCATCCTTGACGGTCTCCATGGCGACGGTCTTAACTGGCTTCTTCTCGTCGTTGGCGGTGCAGGCTGCAAGACCGAGCATGAGCGCCAGCACAGCAATAAGTGCAGCTATTCTTTTCATGTTTTTTACTCCTTACTTGTAAGCGTGTGTGCGGATGTAGTTAAGGACTCTTTCAAAGCCGGCGGGACCGAGATGTATCCCGTCGCCGTTGCCGTAATCCGGGTTAAGGCAGCCGTCCTCTCCCTTCAAAACGGAGGCGCTGTCGAGATACCTCGTCCCCGTCTCCTCGGCTATCTGCTTTATCCAGCCGTTTGCCCTTTCGATGACGGTGTTGTTTATGCCGTTATCCTTTGCCTCATAGCTTGCCTGCACGGGGTATATCGAGTTGCAGATGATCTTGGTGTCGGGGCTTACCTTCTGTATGCGCTGCACAAGGTCGATGTAATCCGCCTTGAACTGCTCCTCGTCCATCATGGAAACGCCGTTCACGCCGATGGTCAGCACAAGGTACTCCGGCTGTCTGCGCTCGACCGCTTCGGTGATGGGTATCTCCTCACCCGTTTCCGGGTAAACTATGGTGGCCCAGCTCTGATTGAACAGCGCAAGCGTGCCGCTGGAGGGAGTCCAGACCTGAAGCGTATCCTTGCCGCCGGACAGCATCCCGTAAGCCTTCAAGCCGTAGGTCGTGCTGTCGCCTATGAACACGAGCTTGTCTATATACTCGCTCCCGGCGTCCTCCGTTTCGCCCAAAACCGTGGTAGGCTCCGGGTCCTCGGTGGGCTTCGGCAGCAGCGGATTGTCGCTCACCGTGGGCTTGCTCTCCTTCGCCTTGTCCGGATGGGACTCAGCGTCATTCGAGCAGGCGGCAAGCGCAAATATTGACAAAATAATGCAGAAAACAAGCAACAATGCCACTTTTCTATTCATTTTCATCACCTCTAACATGGATACCCATTTATTTTAGCACAAAACTCAATCCGTATCAATAGGCTTTACAAACGGCCGTTTTGCAATTATTATATAAGATATGCAGCAAAAGGAGGTATGCCGATGGAGTATTTGCCCGACATTGAAATAGCACGGAGAAACGGTCTCAGACCGATACTTGATATAGCAGCCGACGCCGGCATAGACGAAAGCCTTGTGGAATGCTACGGCAGATACAAGGCAAAGCTTTGCCTTCCCCCGGACTTCGGTGCGGGAAAGAGCGGAAAGCTCGTTTTGGTCACCGCCGTTACGCCGACGAGCGCAGGCGAGGGCAAGACGACCGTCACCATCGGTCTTGCCGACGGACTGCGGCGCTTGGGCAGATCTGCGGTGCTGGCTCTGCGTGAGCCGTCGCTCGGACCCGTGTTCGGCTTAAAGGGCGGCGCAACGGGCGGAGGTCACGCACAGATAGTGCCGATGGAGGACATTAACCTCCACTTTACCGGAGACATCCACGCAGTCGGCGCAGCGAACAATCTTCTTGCCGCAATGCTCGATAACCACATTCGGCAGGGAAACGCACTCGGCATCGACATAAGCAGCATCTGCTGGAAGCGCTGTGTGGACATGAACGACAGGCAGCTTCGATGCATCAAAGACGGTCTCGGCGGCAAAGCAAACGGCGTTCCCCGTGAGGACGGCTTTGACATCACCGTCGCAAGCGAGATCATGGCGATACTCTGCCTTGCCTCGTCGCTGCACGACCTAAAGGAGCGCCTTGCTCGCATCGTCGTCGCTTTCGACACCGAGGGCAGGCCCGTCACCGCCGCCGACCTAAAAGCGGTCGGGGCAATGGCGGCGCTTTTGAAGGACGCAATAAAGCCCAACCTCGTCCAGACGCTTGAGGGGACGCCCGCCATTGTCCACGGCGGACCCTTTGCAAATATCGCACACGGCTGCAACAGCGTTATCGCAACCAAGACCGCACTCGCCCTCGGCGACTACGCTGTCACGGAGGCGGGCTTCGGCGCAGACCTCGGTGCGGAAAAGTTTTTCGACATAAAGTGCCGCACAGCGGGTCTTTCTCCCGCAGCGGTCGTTTTGGTCGTGACCGTCCGTGCGCTGAAAATGCACGGCGGTGTGCCGAAAAATGCTCTTTCGCAGGAAAACGTCGCCGCCGTAGTGCGGGGGCTTCCGAACCTCATGCGCCACGCACGGAATATCCGTGAGGTCTACGGGCTGCCCTGCGTCGTTGCGGTAAACCGCTTCCGCACGGATACAGACGAGGAAGTGGGCGCAATTGTTTCCGCCTGCCGTGAAAAAGCTTTGAGCGCCGTCGTCGCCACCGTCTGGGAGGACGGCGGCAAGGGCGGTGAAGCGCTGGCAAAGGAGGTCGTGCGCCTCTGCGAAGAGAAAGCCGACTTCCGCTATTGCTACGAAGACTCTCTCTCCGTTACCGAGAAGATAGACGCCGTGGTTAGGCGTGTCTACGGCGGCAGCGGCGTTGTCATTTCGCCCGCTGCGCAAAAGCAGATAGACAGGCTCACGGCTCTGGGCTTTGCCAAGCTTCCCGTGTGCATCGCAAAAACGCAGTACAGCTTTTCCGACGACCCGAAAAAGCTCGGTGCGCCGGAGGATTTCACCGTCTCGGTCCGAGGCGTCAGGCTTTCCGCCGGGGCGGGCTTCATCGTCGCTCTCACGGGCGACGTGCTGACCATGCCGGGACTTCCCCGTGTCCCCGCCGCCGAGGGTATCGACGTCACCGACGACGGCGTCATAAGCGGTCTGTTTTGAGAATCAAAAAAATACCACAGCCTCTCAGGAAGCTGTGGTATTTTTTCTCGGACCGATGCCCTTACTTTTCAGATACGCAAGGAAAGCGCCCGCCGCCGGAGCGAGGCGACTTACGGATGCGATCCCGACCTCCACAAGCTGCGGCGGAGAAAGCGCCAAAATGTGATTTAGTGCTTTTCTTATCCGCCGCCTCGGTGTATAATCAAGAAAAAACATCGGAGGCAGCGTATGAAAGCCATATTCGGCATAAACGTCGATAACGACAAGCACAACACCACCTTTGACGGTGAGCGATTCATAGCCGCAGCGACGCCCAAGGAGCTTGTCTCGTCGCTTGAGACCGAGGTCGAGCGCTTTGAGAAAAACAACAAAACGAAGGGCGGCTTAGGCTCTGCCCTGACCGTCGTGAAATACATTACGGCTTTCGCCGCAATGATCTGCATTATCGCAACGCTCAGGAATATCTTAGATCTCAGCATTGCGGAAATGTACTCAAACGCACCGGGGCTCTACTGGGCGGGCGGCGCTTCGGCGGTCGTTTGGATCGTCCTCACCCTGCTTGAGCGCTCACGCAGCCGCACTTACTCCGAAAGCGAGGAGTTCCTGCGCAGCAACAAACGCATAGACGAGCTTGCGGCACAAGCGTTTGCGTACCTCGACGTGCCGGAGGGCGTGCCTGCGACCGACGTCTTCGCCTACCGCTATGTGACGAAGGACGGTATGCCCAAGTGCAAGGCAATGAACAACGTCTATTACACGAACCCCTCCCTGCGCATCTATGCGCACGACGGGATACTGAGCCTTGCGGACACCGAGAGCCGCTTTGACCTGCCCCTGTCGGCGGCACGCTCCATAAGCCGTGTAAACAAGCGCTTCCTTTTTAATGAGTGGAACAAGGACGAGGCTTATAACTCCGAAAAGTACGCCCCCTACAAGGTGCAGCGTGACAACGGATTTTACTGCATAAAGCCCGGCTACCGCCTCATTTTCGACATCGGCGGCGAGGACTACGAGCTTCTGTTCCCCGCCTACGAGCTTGAGACCTTTAAAAAGCTCACCGGGATAACGGAGATTAATTGAATTTATGTATACATTTACGCAAAAATGCCGCAATGCGGCATTTTTTTATATCTTTTTTACCGGACTTGTGGTATAATATTATATTATTTGTAAAACAAAGGAGAACGCCATGACTCCTGAAATCATCATAGCGCTGAGCATTTTCGTTCTCGCTTTCGTATCGTTCATCATAAACAAGATCCCGTCGGGTCTGACGGCGGTCATAGCCGCCCTCGTGATGACCGCAACGGGCATCATCACGCCCTCGGAGTTTGTGTCGAGCTTCGGCACCGACACCGTTATAATGGTCGCCTCGTGCATCATTCTCGGCAACGCAATGTTTGAGACCGGCGCTGCGAACACCGTCGGCGAATTTCTGATAAGCCGCTCCTCGAAAACCGAGAACAGGCTCCTCATGGTGCTTATCCTCGTTTCCGGCATCCTCTCGGCGTTTCTGAGCAACACCGCCGTCGTCGCCATGTTCATCCCCCTGCTTGCGGCGACCAGTGCAAAGTCCGGCGGTGCGATCACGCAGAAGGATACATACATGGCGGTCGGCATCGCCTCCGTCGTCGGCGGCGTCTGCACCCTCGCAGGCTCCACCCCGCAGATGGTCGCACAGGGCATCCTCACCGCAAGCGACGGTGTGCGTACCCTGACCTTCTGGGAGCTTGGCAAGATCGGCGTTCCCATGCTTGTCCTGCTCGTCCTGTACTACGAGATAATCGGCGAACCCATCCAGCGCCGCATCTTCCGTGACGACGGTCACAAGCTCACCGAAGCGGAAGTATTTCACCACGTCGACAAGCCCAAAAGCAAGCAGATCATCATGCTCGTTCTGCTCATCGCCTGCGTCATCGGCTTCAGCACCGGCATATTGACGCTCGGTCTCGTGGCAGCGTGTGCAGCGGCGATATGCATGATAACGGGCTGCATCTCCTTTGAGCGTGCCTTTGAGACCATGGACTGGAACACCGTCATGATGCTTGCGGGTGCGACCGCAATCTCTGCGGGACTCAATAACAGCGGTCTTATCCACTTTGCCGCAGGCGGCATAACGCAGGCGTTCGGCGGCGACAGCGCAAGCCCCGTCATCCTGCTGAGCGTCATTCTTGTGCTTTGCTCGGTGCTCAGCAACTTCATGTCCAACACCGCAAGCACGGCGGCGCTCGTTCCGCTTTCGATCTCGGTCGCACAGGGTCTTTCCGTAGACCCCATTCCCTTCGTCATTGCGGTCATAATCGGCTCGAACCTTGCATTCTCTACGCCGATCTCCACGCCCCCCATCACCATGACGATGACCGCAGGCTACCGCTTCAAGGACTACACCATCGTGGGCGGTCTGTTCAATCTGCTCTCGCTCATTGTCGCCTGTATACTCATCCCGATACTGTATCCGTTCTGATATGCATAGGAAAAACCGCCGACTCACGTCGGCGGTTTTTTCGTCTTATTCCGCTTCCGGCACCAAGGCAGCTGCTCGCTCCTCGTAGAGTATCGCCGCAAAGGATGCGCCGATCAGCAGCAGGTTGCACCATGCGCCCTTTATGCCGAACGCCCTCACCGAGAAAAAACTCACCGCAGCGCCCGCATGGAAGGCAAGCAGCGTCATCACAAAGAAAAACGCCTTGCCGAGGTGCTTTCTGTCGCCGTCGCTGATAAACTCCGCAACGGCGAGCGACGCCTGCTTTGTGTTGTTCGTAGAGAAAATGCTTGAGCTGCTGTAACCCCTTGCACCCGAAAATGCGCTCCACTGGAAGCTCATTGCAAAGAAGATGGGGTACAGCGCAACGAAGCCGAACACGCTGTCCGGCAGCAGTCCGAGAATTATCGCCGCCATGGCGTCGATGACGGGGACCGCCCGCTTTGCGCTTATCCCGAGCCAGTGCGGCAGCAGCACCGTCAGCATGACACCGCTTACGTATATGAGCAGCGCACCGACGTGCAGCAGTATCGCCCTCGGCTCGCCCCGCAGCGTCGCCATCAAAAGCTCCAAAAGATTCATCGTCTGGGCGCTTGCCAGCATATCGCTGTGGCAGAGCATGGCATACGCCCCAAAAAATCCACCCACCGCAGAAAGCGACAGGTGGCGGTAAAAGTCCGGCTTTAAATTTTCCTTCATCAGATCGCCCTATTTCTTAATCAAACAGGCTCAATTATAACACTTCTTTTCCGAAATGCAAGCAATGAAAAAAGGCTTTCCGAAAATCGGAAAGCCTTTTTTCATTTGTGGACATAGCCGGATGCCTTTATTCTCGCAAGCGCACGGTGCAGACTAAGCTCCGCACGCCGAAGGTCAAGATTTTCGCTTTTCGCCGCAATGCGCTGCTTTGCACGTTCAAGCGATGCCTGCGCACGAGTAAGGTCGATGCTCTCGGCAAGCTCTGCGCTGCGGGCGAGTATGATAAGCTCGCTCCCGGCAACGCTCAAAACGCCGCCGGAAATTGCGGCGTAGTGCTTCTCACCGTCCACGGTGTAGCTCACAACGCCCTCTTTAAGTGCGCCGAGCATTGCCGCATGACCGGGAAGCAGCCCTGCGTCGCCGTCGGTAAGCGGAACGCCGACATAGCTTGCGTCCTCGTCGCAGACCGTGCCGCCTGCGGTGACGATCTGAAGGTGGATCAGTTTAGCCATGGCTCACATCTCTCTTTGCTTTTTCAGCACGTCGTCGATTGTACCCGCCATGAGGAACGCCTGTTCGGGTATCTTGTCGCAGTCGCCGCCGAGTATCGCCTGGAAGCTGCGGATGGTGTCCTCCATGCGGACGTACTTGCCCGGAGTGCCGGTAAAGACCTCGGCAACGTGGAAGGGCTGCGACAGGAAGCGCTGTATCCTTCTCGCACGGTTGACGACCGCCTTGTCCTCGGCGCTCAGCTCATCCATGCCCAGAACGGCAATGATGTCCTGAAGGTCCTTGTACTTCTGAAGCACGGACTGCACCTCACGGGCGGTGTCGTAATGCTCACGTCCGAGGACGTTCGGGTCAAGAAGTCTTGAGGTGGAGTCGAGGGGATCGACTGCGGGGTATATGCCCAGCTCGGAAATGGCCCGGCTCAGGACCGTCGTCGCATCGAGGTGCGCAAAGGCGGTCGCAGGGGCGGGATCCGTTAAGTCGTCGGCGGGAACGTAGATCGCCTGTACCGAGGTAACGGAGCCGTTCTTCGTCGAGGTTATACGCTCCTGGAGTGAACCCATCTCGGTCGCCAAGGTCGGCTGATAGCCGACGGCGGAGGGCATACGTCCGAGCAGCGCCGAGACCTCGGAGCCTGCCTGCGTGAATCTGAATATATTGTCGATGAACAGCAGCACGTCCTGACCCGACTGGTCACGGAAGTTCTCCGCAATGGTCAGTCCCGCCAGCGGCACACGAAGCCTCGCTCCGGGCGGCTCGTTCATCTGACCGAATACCAGCGCCGTCTTGTTTATGACGCCGGACTCCGTCATTTCGTTCCAAAGGTCGTTACCCTCACGGCTGCGCTCGCCGACGCCCGCAAACACGGAGTAGCCGCCGTGCTCATATGCGACGTTGCGGATAAGCTCCTGAATAAGGACGGTCTTGCCGACGCCTGCGCCGCCGAACAGACCGATCTTGCCGCCCTTTGCGTAGGGTGCGAGAAGATCTATGACTTTAATACCGGTCTCAAGAATCTCGGTCGCCGGGGTGACCTCGGTAAAGTCCGGCGCTTTGCGGTGTATGGGCAGTCGCTGCGCCTCGACGGGACCCTTTTCGTCGATAGGCTCGCCGATGACGTTGAACATACGGCCGAGCGTCGCCTCGCCGACGGGGACCGTGACGGGGGAATCGGTGTCCACGGCACGGGAGCCTCTCTGCATACCGTCGGTCGAGAACAGGGAGATGCAGCGCACCGTGTTGTCGCCGAGGTGCTGCACCGCCTCCATGGTCACCTTACGGTCGGGAAGCTCGACCTCTATTGCGTTGTATATCTCCGGCATTTTCCCGGAGGGAAACTGTACGTCCACAACGGGTCCTATGACCCTTCTGACGATTCCGTTTTCCATATATTTACCTCCTGTGTGTGAGGATGCTTACTTCTTCTTTTTAAGTGCCGCAGCGCCGCCGACGATCTCGGAGATCTCGGTGGTGATCGCCGCCTGCCTTGCCCTGTTGAGCGCAAGGCTGAGCGAGTCGATGAGGGTCTTGGTGCTGTCGGTCGCAGCGGTCATTGCGGTCATTCTGGAGGAGTGTTCGCCGCACTTTGCCTCCAGCATCACGCTGTACACCTTGTTGTTTATATAAAGCTGCATGACGCTTTCCAAAACCTCGGACGCATCGGGTGCAAAGAGATAGTCCTTGCCCGCTGCGTTTTCACGCAGCTTTTCCGGCTTTGCGGGCAGAAGCTGCGTCTGCGTCGGCTCCTGCCGGAGCGCCGAAATATAGTGCTGATAGACGAGGTGTATCTCGTCCGTCTCGTCGTTTAAATACAGCGTTTTCAGGTACTCTGAAATCTCAAGCGCCTCCACGCTGCTCGGCGTGTCGCTCAGCTCGGTAAAGCTTCTGCGCACCGGCAGTCCGCTCCTTGCGATAACGTCCTTGCCCCAGCGTCCGCAGATGACGAGGCTTATGTCCCTGCCGTCGTCCTCTGCGATGCTCTGCATGAAGTGCATGAGCGAGCTGTTGTAGACTCCGCAAAGTCCCCTGTTGCCGACAAAAAGAACGTAGCAGACTCTTTTTATCTCCTTCTTCGGGGATATGAAGCGGTTTTCGGGTACCGTGCTGCCGGAAAGGAGCGTGTCAAGTATCTCCTGACTTTTTTCGGCAAACGGCGTCATGGTCTGCATTGCGCTCTGCGCACGGCGCAGCTTCGACACGGCGACCATCTTCATCGCCTTGGTTATCTGCTGCGTGTTCTTGACGCTCTTTATTCTCGTTCTTATCGAACGCATATTCGCCATTTTTGCCCCTCCTTTCCGCTGCGGTCAATTATTAAAAGGTCTCCTTAAACTTGCGAATGTTGCTTCTGAGCTTCTCCTGCTGTTCGGCGGAAAGCTTCTTGCCGGACATGATCTCGTCATGCAGTTCGGGATAATTGCGGTTTACGAAGGCGATAAGCTCCTCCTCGAAGCGGGCAATGTCCTCAAGCTCCACGTCGTCCGTAAAGCCCTCGGATGCCGCAAATATCGCAATGACCTGATCTGCCGCACTCATGGGAGAATACTGCTTCTGCTTTAGGATCTCCGTCATTCTTGCGCCTCTGTGCAGGGTGTCTCTCGTCGCCTTGTCGAGGTCGGAGCCGAACTGCGCAAAGCTTGCCAGCTCTCTGTACTGAGCAAGATCCACACGCAGTCTGCCTGCGACCTGCTTCATTGCGCCTATCTGCGCTGCCCCGCCGACTCTCGATACGGACAGACCGACGTTTATCGCCGGACGCACGCCGGAGTGGAACAGGTCGGTTTCGAGGAATATCTGTCCGTCGGTTATGGAGATAACGTTCGTCGGGATATACGCCGAAATGTCGCCCGCCTGAGTTTCGATGATGGGCAGAGCGGTCATGCTGCCGCCGCCTGCGTCCTCACTGAGACGTGCCGCTCTTTCCAGAAGTCTGGAGTGGAGATAGAACACGTCGCCGGGGTAGGCTTCACGTCCGGGCGGTCTCTGAAGCAGCAGGGAGATCTCACGGTAAGCCGCCGCCTGCTTCGACAGATCGTCGTACACGATAAGCACGTCTCTGCCGTCGTACATGAAGTACTCGCCCATTGCGGCACCTGCGTAGGGTGCGATATACAGCATGGGAGCAGGCTCCGATGCGTTTGCGGCAACTACGATGGAGTAGTCCATGGCTCCGGCTTTGCGGAGCTTATCCACAACGCCTGCGATGGTCGATTCCTTCTGACCGATCGCAACGTAGATGCAGATAACGTCCTTGCCCTTCTGATTTATGATGGCGTCGAGTGCGATCGCCGTTTTGCCCGTCTGACGGTCGCCGATTATAAGCTCACGCTGACCTCTGCCGATGGGAACGAGGGCGTCGATCGCTTTAAGACCCGTCTGCATGGGAACGGAAACGCTCTTTCTGTGCAGCACGCTCGGTGCGGGGCTTTCGACCGCACGGAAGCTCTGTGCGTTGAGGGGACCCTTGTCGTCGATAGGCGTACCCATTGCGTCCACGACACGTCCTATCAGGCAGTCGCCGACGGGGACTTCGATTATGCGCCCGGTGCGGCGGACCTCGTCGCCCTCCTGGATGTGGCTGAAATCGCCCATCAGCACAACGCCGACGTTGTCACGCTCAAGGTCCTGCACCATGCCCTTCAGGCCGCCGGGGAACTCAAGCATCTCGCCCGCCATGACGTCCGCAAGACCCGATACACGGCAGATGCCGTCGCCGAGAGTCACGACGGTTCCCGTCTGGAACACGTCGACCTTGCCGTCTGTTGCTCGGAGCTTATTTCTTATCTCCTCCGCAACGGATAAGCTCTCTTTGTCGCTCATGAGCGTATTGCTCTCAACGTCACGGGAGAGTCTGTCGAGCTGATGCGAGAGCGTTCCGTCGTAGACGGTGTCGCCGACCTGCATACGGACGCCGCCTATAAGCTCGCTGTCTACCTCGTTGCGGCAGCTTATAAAGGTCTCGCACAGTATGCGGGTGATGCGCTGCATCTCCTCGTCGGAGAGCGGCTCTGCGCTCTTTATTGAAATGTCAAGTTTTTTCAGTTCGTTCATGTTCAAAATATCGCTCGGCATAGCCGATACCAAATCCTTAATCTGTTGGATAAACCGCTCGTTTAATGCCTGCTTCGACGCCTCAAAGCTGCCGTCTTTCAGCACCTCGGAGGCGGTCTGCGCCACCTTGCGTATCGCATCGGCGGCGACCCTGCTCTGCATCTCCTTGCGGAGCTGCGGTTCGCTTTGCAGGGCGTTGTCTTTAAGGCTCTGCGCCTCAAGCTCACCTGAGCGCTCGGTCTCCCGTTTGGTCATTTCCGCCTGGAGCCTTGCGTCCTCCATTAGCTTTGCTCTGCGTTCCTCGTTTTTGAGGCGGGCGCTTTCCATGTCGCCCTGGAGCGACTTTGCCCGCTCCTTTGCATCTTCCGCCTCGGCAAGCTCACGGCTTATCTTTTCTCTCCTGCCGCCGAACATATTTTTGATCATCTTCCGACAGGCAAAGCCCAAGGCTCCGAACAGAATGACAAAGTTAATAATTCTGTATACTATCTCATCCACCTGAGCGTTATCCCTCCTTTCACTGCGTTCTTAAATGCGCCGGCGTCACTTATCCGACTCCCGCATACGGCGGCTTATCGCCTCACCGTCGGCGGCGCCTTCGCCCAAAAGCTGCTCCGTGAGCAGTCCCACAAGCTCAGGCAGCTCGGCGTCCAGCTCCGCTCTCGTCTGCGTTTCCTCCGTACTTATGCGCTCACGGATCTGCTTATGCAGCGCCTCCGCCTCGGCATGAGCGCCGCCGAGAAGCTTCGCCTTTTCCTTTTCGGCTTCGCTCCGTGCGTCTCCGATAAGCTCTCTTGCGGCGTTGCCACTGAGAGCAAGCTCCTGCGCAAGCGCCTGCTCGTTTTCGGCAAGGGCTTTTTCGGCACGCTTGCCTTCACTGAGTCCCGCCTCGATGCGGGCGGAGCGCTCGTTCATGAATTTAAGTACGGGGTCGTAGAGAAAGCGTTTAAGCAAGAACAGCAGCACAAAGAAGTTTATCACGGTCCACATAAACTCAGGCACACTTATCTCAAGGCCTACTATGTCTAAGACCAAGCTTCTGCACTCCCTTCAAAAATGGTGATCCGCTTTCCTGCCTCAGGGCATATTGCCGAGAATGATGAATGCAATAAGCAGACCGTAGATCGCAAGCGCTTCCATAAAACCCATTGCAAGGATCATCGTGGTCTGGAGCTTACTGTGCATTTCGGGCTGACGTGCCATGGCTTCAAACGCCTTTGCCGCAGCAATACCCTGTCCTATGCCGACGCCGATGGTGCTGAGTCCTATCGCCAGAGCAGCGGCGATCGCTATAAGTCCGTATACCAGTTCCATTTTGTTTCCTCCTGAAATGTATCGTAAAAATTATTCTTCTTCGGTTTCGGTCGCTTCGGCAACAAAGACCGCAAGCAGCATGGTGAATATCATCGCCTGAATGAGGCAGAACAGCAGGCTCAGCACATTCATGACGATCGGCAGAAGTATCGGGACCAGTCCGTAGAAGGTCTCAGTTACCTTTTCTTCGCCGTAGATGTTGCCGTAAAGTCGCAGTGCAAGCGACATCGGGCGGATAAACTGCTCAAGCAGGGTTATGGGCAAAAGCAGCGCCACGGGCTTCAGAAAAGAGAGCAGGTAGCCCTTTAGACCCTTTGTCCTTATGCCCGTCGTGTGGATGGTGAAAAAGCCGATTATCGCAAGCGCTGCGGTGACGGCAAGCATCGAGGTCGGCACCGTAAAAAGCTCGCCCGCACCGGGGAGCAGTCCCGAATAGTTGCACACGACTATGAGTATAAAAAACGTCGCAAGCACGGGGAAATACTTCTTCGTACGCTCGGTGCCGAGGACGCCCTCGATAAAGCCGAACAGCTTCGACACCGCCATTTCAGCAATGTTTTGCAGCACTCCGGGCTTGTCCTTCATCTTCCTCGTTGCGAGAATCGAAAACAGGACCAGCACCGCCATGATGACCCACATCGTCACGACCGTCGGCGTCGGCTTCAGGAAATTATCAAAAAATTCAGCCAAGCATATCTCCTCCGTTCTCCGTATCTACGGCATCGGTTTTGTTGTTTTTGTCGGTCATGAGCTTCAAAAACAGAAGCCCGCAGACCGAAAGTCCGAGTGCGGCGGCGATGAGCGGCGCTATAAATTTGACCTCAAGCAGCCGACACGCCCCGTACACGACACCGAGGCACAGCGCATCCAAAAGAAGCCTTGCGAAATTGACCGCCATGATAGCGGTAACGCTCGTTTTGCCGAGCGCCGAACGGCTAAGGCGGGAGTTTATGAACGCAACGAGTACGCCAAGGAGCAGCGCTGCGGCACACATCGAAATAAGCTTCATTGAAAACACCTCTGTAACTATGCCAATTTAAAGTGCAACAAACATATTTAACAACATTTTTATACAAAAAGCAATATTTAATTCTGCGTATTCTGTACAAATGCCTCGTGAATTTGTGATTATTTATAAAAAAGAGCTTCGGAAACCGCCAAAGCTTCCAAAGCTCCCATTAGCTTATCTTCCCGCAAGCATCGAGACTGCGTGACCGAGTGCAGGCACGACGGCGGAGAGATTTTCCCTCACCGCCTTTTCGCTGCCGGGTAGGTTTATGATGAGCGCATTGTTGCGCACCCCGGCGACCGCCCTCGTGAGCATCGCCCTCGGCGTTATGTCGAGGCTGTAGTGCAGCATCGCCTGCGGGATCGCCGGTATCTCCCGTTCGATGACGTCGAGCGTTGCCTCCGGCGTCACGTCCCTGTGGGAAAGTCCCGTACCGCCCGCCGTGACGATGAGATCGGCTCGACGCTCGTACTCGCACTTTATAAGCTCCGCCGAGATCGTGTCCCTCTCGGCGGGAACACCCGACGTGTATATTATTTCAAATCCGGCGCTTTGCAGCATCTCCGCTGCTGCGGCACCGCCCCTGCTCGCTGCATCGCCGACCGTTATTATCGCTGCCTTGTAAGTCATAACCGCACCTCGCTTATACAATTATAATAGTATGCACTTTGATAATATCTTATTTTCGTCCCCGTGTAAATAGCGCTTTGGCTTGCCACGGGGATGAAAAAATGCTATGCTGTAAAAAAACGAAAGGTGCCGATAAAATGGAATACAAATATACAGACAGGCTGCTCGACTTTATTCAGGCATCGCCGAGCTGCTTTCACGTTGTCGAAAACTTTGCCGGGTCACTGAGCGCCCTCGGCTACACCGAGCTTTCGGAGTCGCAGAGCTGGGAGCTTCGGCACGGCGGCAAGTATTTCGTCCGCCGCAACGGTTCCTCGATCATCGCCTTCCGCATCCCAAAAGGCACGCCCTCCGGCTTTATGATGGCGGCGGCGCACAGCGATTCCCCCACCTTCAAGGTCAAGGAGAACCCTGAAAAGCCCTCGGACGCATACGTTCAGCTCAGCACCGAGAAGTACGGCGGTATGCTCATGGCAACGTGGTTTGACAGACCGCTCAGCGTCGCAGGACGCATCATCGTGAGCGAGGGCGATAAGCTCAAAACGAAGCTCGTGAATGTTGACCGTGACCTGCTCGTCATTCCGAGCGTTGCGATACACATGAACCGCAGCGCAAACGACGGCATGAAGTACTCCGCTGCGGTCGACACCCTGCCGCTGTACGGCACCGCCGAAGGTGCGGGGAGCTTTTTGAGAATCGTTGCGGAAAGCGTCGGCGTCGAGAAGGAGAGCATCGTCGGCACGGATCTGTTCCTGTACTGCCGAGGCAGGGGTACGCAGCTCGGCTCCGACGGCGAGCTTATCCTTTCCCCGAAGCTTGACGATCTCCAGTGCGCCTTCGGCTGCATGGAGGGCTTTACGGATTCTCAGGAAAGTGCGGCGATCCCCGTGTGCTGTGTGTTCGACAACGAGGAGGTCGGCAGCGCAACGAAGCAGGGCGCTGCGTCCTCGCTTCTGCGTGACACCCTGCGGCGCATCTGCCTGTCGCTGGACTACGGCGAGGAGCGCTACCGTATGCTGCTTGCGCAGAGCTTCCTCGTCTCCGCCGACAACGCTCACGCAAAGCACCCGAATCATCCGGAATATTCCGATGCACTCAACTGCCCCGTTATAGGCGGCGGTGTGGTCGTGAAGTACAACGCAAATCAGCACTATACGACCGACGGCGTTTCCTCCGCCGTGTTCAGGAGCATCTGCGCCGAGGCGGGAGTCAGGGTGCAGAGCTTTGCAAACCGCTCCGACATGGCGGGCGGCTCCACGCTCGGCAGTATTGCAAACGTGCTTGTGCCGGTAAAGACCGTTGACATCGGGCTTGCGCAGCTTGCCATGCACTCGGCGTGGGAGACCGCCGGAGCGCAGGACTTCGACGATCTGTGCGGGCTTATGACGCACTACTTTTCACGGAGCCTGCACGAGGACGAAGACGGCATAGCGATACGGAGCTGATGCGTCGGCGAGCATCGTTCCCTACGTTTGCACCGTAAGTTCGCCTCTGCGATAAAAAAATATTGACAAGCGCCCTCCCGTCTGCTAAAATAGCTCTTGCATTTGGGGGTATAGCTCAGCTGGGAGAGCGCTTGAATGGCATTCAAGAGGTCAGCGGTTCGATCCCGCTTATCTCCACCAGAGGAAAAAAGGCAGGACTTGCTCCTGTCTTTTTTGTTTTGCTCTCCGAACCGCTGCCCCTCTTGAATATTTTTATTTAATTTTCCGCCGCCAAAGGCGGCTTTTGCGGCATCCCGCAAAAGCTCAGCGGTTCGATCCCGCTTATCTCCACCAAAAAGATTAACCCTTCTGAATTTTGTATCATTGGCAAAATGACACATCTTCATCGGCAGGAAAATGCGGGTTTCGCTTGACAGACGCCGCATATCGGTGCTACGCTCAAAGAAGTTGGGAGGCTTGCGCTATGAGAATTATCAAGAAATGGATGGGTCGCCGCCCGGAGGGCGCCGGCGACGTGCTGCTCCTTGAGGTCAGCCAATCCGAAATGTTTCAGCAGATGTACCCTCTTTTGGGGCAGCTTGCGCTTCACGCAATGAGCGGTCACGACGTTGATTACCGTCTGTACTTCATTTGCGAAAACGGCCGCCGCATCTTGCCCGTGGACAAGCCCAGTGTGCTGAGCGGCGCCTTCAACGGCGGAATAAACCCGCTTTTAGACTGCGAGATCACGGAGGCTTCCGACATCGGTGAGCTTATCGACAACGCCGCCATGCTCCCGCCCGTCAAA
The DNA here is from genome assembly GCA_004556755.1 of Clostridiales bacterium. Lineage (GTDB taxonomy): Bacteria > Bacillota > Clostridia > Oscillospirales > Oscillospiraceae > F23-B02. Next base: position 36,397 of record SFFW01000008.1, read on the forward strand.
GCGAGCGAATACCTCTTTTCCTGAGCGAATATGAAAAACACCCGACGATGCCTGTGCATCGCCGGGTGTTTGCTCAGATCACGCAAAGTGACGGTAGATGAAGGTCAGGGTCTCGGCTCGTGTGCAGGTATTGTCGGGTCTGAATTCACCGTTGCCGTAGCCCACGGTTACGCCGTTTGAGTACGCCCACATTATCGCATCGAAGTACACGTCCTCCGAAACGTCGTCGAAGGGGTTTTCGACCTCTGCCGAGTCGCTGCCTGCGGCTCTCCACAGTAGAGTCACGAACTGCGCCCTCGAACAGCTATCGAATGGTCGGAAGGTCCCGTCGTCATACCCCGTCGTTATGCCGCTTTCCGTCGCCCAGAGTATCGCCTTGTAGTACGGCGTGAGCGAGCCTTCGTTTTTCACGTCCGTGAAGTCCTGTGCCGTCCCCTTGGGCTCGGGACAGCCGGAGGCACGCCACAGGAACGTCGCCACCTGCGCTCTTGTACAGGCTGCGTCCGGGTGGAAGCTGCCGTCCTTGTACCCCGTCGTTATGCCGCCGTCTATCGCCCAGACGATCGCTGCGGCGAACGGTGCGTGTCTGCCCGAGGTGTCAACGTCCGGGAAAGAACACTCATGGCCGCAAACGGTACAGACTGCGTTTTTATAGCTGTGGGCGCACTTTTTCCATACCGCCCAAAGCGTAACATCAAAGTTGTCGGTGTATTCGCTTCCGGCTGCGTACTTCGGCTTCTCGGCAGTCGGAGAGTCCGCCCAGCCAAGGAAAATATATTCGTCACGCCACGGGATCTGACTGCTCAGGTTTAACACAGCATCGTGCTGCTTTATCTGCATCTGCGGTGCGTTAATGCCGCCGTTTGCGTCATACCGCACTTCGTATCCGCTGCCGAAAACTATAAACGGCAGCTTCCATATCTTCAGATTGTATGCGTAGTCCACCGCCTCAATATACAGGTAATAGCGCCCCGTTGAGAGGGACGAATATTTGAGCGTGCCGGACAGCGTCTGAAGTGACGCCGTCGTCGTACCCGGTGAGCAGTAGCCGTAGCCGTAGAAGTTGCCGTCCTCGTCACGCAGGTCGGCATACAGCCACATTATTGCGTAGTCCGAGCGCACCGTTCCGGACACGCTGTGGCTCGTACCCTCCCATATATCGTTCGGGTATGACAGATTCTCAAGACTCATGTCGCAGCGTGCGTATGAGATCGTGCCGAACTGCGGCGTACCGTAGCCGAGGATGCTTCGGTCTCTGGGGCGCCGCTTGCGCTCGACCATATCGTTTGAGGTGTTGCCCTCTATCGTGTAGACGTAATCGTCGTCCACGCTTTCGACGATGCCGACGTGCTCCGCACGTCCGTCATAACCGCTGCCCTCGTCGAAGTCGAAGAACACTATATCGCCGGGCAGGGGCGTATAGCTGCCGTTTTTCCATGCGTTGTGTTTCTTAAACCAGCTCACACCGCCGGAGTTGCAGGCGGCAAAGTTGGGGATCTCGCTTTCGGGAACGCCGGACATCCTTGCGCACCAACTCACGAACATGGCGCACCACGGCTGCCTGTTCATGCCGTACCATCTGCCGTATTTCGTGATATTCTCATAATTCTCCCGATAGCCGACCTGAGAGGCGGCGACACGGAGGAAGTTTTCTCTGATGCTCGTATCGCCGTTTGCGGCAAATGCCGACAGCGGCAGAAGTCCGATAACGATAACGAGTGCAAGTGCAAGGCTGAGTAGGCGTTTTTTCATACTGTGTCTCCCAAATGTTCCGGCAGGCGCCGGAGAATATCGGAAAAAGTATATCACATTTTCCGACACTCTTCAACGCTTCGGCGAAGCCTTGCGGCAAAAATTTCTCGCCGGGCATTATGTCCTTGCCAATCGGTCATTTTGCTGATAAAATGTATGGTATCATGCTGCCGGGTCCGGATCGGAAGGCTTTAAAAGGCTTGCGGACACGGCAAAAAATTTCAGAGGTGCTTTTCATGGACGATATGAAAACCAGAAAGAGAAACCTCATCATGTTCCCGCTCGGCACGGTGGGCAGGGACATGATGTACAATCTCTTCATCAACTTTCTTATGGTGTACATCCTGTTCACCCGCTCGCTTACCGTGGCACAGCTCTCCGCAATTACCGCTATCATGATTGCCGCAAGGGTCTTCGATGCGGTAAACGACCCCATCATGGGCAACATCATCGAGCGCACCCGCACGAGATGGGGCAAGTTCAAGCCCTGGCTCGTCATCGGCATACTTTCCACGAGCGTCGTCATATACCTTACCTTCAACACCGACCTTCAGGGCTGGAGCTTCGTGTGGTTCTTCGGCGTGATGTACTTCATGTACTCCATCACCTATACCATGCACGATATCTCCTACTGGGGCATGGTGCCCGCCCTCTCCAGCGACGCAAACGCCCGCAATCAGTTCACCTCCAGAGCGACGCTCTGCGCCGGCATCGGCGGTACCCTCGCCACGATGCTCATTCCCATGTTCACCACCGGCGACATGGCGATCGGCGGCTCGGCAAAGACCGCCTACGGCGTCATCGCGCTCATCATCGCAGTGCTGGCTCCGCTGTTTCTGTGCTTCACCGTGTTCGGCGTCAAAGAGCGCCGTGACTACAAGGAAGCGCCCCCGATAAGCTTCAAGAAGATATGGACCACCATCACCGGCAACGACCAGCTTCTTTGGGTGTCCCTCGCCTTCCTCATTCAGCAGGTCGGCAACGGCATCGTCGTTGGCGGCATCGGCTCGATCTACGTCTACTTCGACTTTGGCTACGAGGGCGGACTTTACACGCTGTTCACCACCGTCGGCATGGCGGCGACCGCATTCCTCATGGTGTTCTACCCCGCCATCTCCCGTCGTCTCGACCGCAAGCCGCTCATGCGCATACTTCTTATGATATCCCTCGTGGGCTACGTCGTGACCATCGTCTCCGGTCTGCTGCTGCCCTCCTCGACTCTCAAGTTCGTTCTCATCGTGCTGGGCTTCATGCTTTCCAACTTCGGTCAGTACGGCTTCTACCTCGTCATGATGATCTCCATCCTCAACACCGTCGAATACAACGAGTACAAGACGGGCGACCGTGACGAGGCGATAATCTCCTCGCTGCGTCCCTTCCTCACGAAGCTCGGCGGCGCCATCATCGTTCTCATAACGAACCTCAGCTACATCATCTTCAAGGTCACCGACTTCTCAAACGGCATATCCGACATAGAAAACGCCGCATCCAAGGCGACCGAGGCCGCCCACGGCAACGCAGCCGAGATCGCCGAGATAGCAGCGCAGAAGTCGGCGGACATTGCCGAGATACTCAAGGGCGTCAGCGCATCGCAGACCTCCGGTCTGCTCCTGTGCATGACCCTTCTGCCCTGCGTGCTGATGCTCATATCCTACTTCATCTACAAGAGGCACTATAAGCTCGACGAGGCGGAGTACGACCGTATCTGCAAGGTCATAGAGGAGCGCAAGGCAAAGGCATGAGTCTGACGAGTTTTGCTCTGCGTTTTGCCTCTCCGCCGCCGGAGATCGAAAAGTGCGAGCGCTTCCTGTTTATCGGTCCGCACCCCGACGACATCGAGATCGGTGCGGGTGCAACGGCGGCAAAGCTTGCAGCCATGGGAAAAGCGGTCTGCTTTCTTGTCTGCACCGACGGCAGGTACGGCTCCGAGACCGTGCCGCCGGAGGAGCTTATACCCCTTCGCCGTGCCGAGGCGCAGAAGTCGGCAGAGCTTCTCGGCGTACATGACCTTCGCTTTCTCGACCTATGCGACGGTGGCTTTTACTCCGAGGAGGAGCTTTGCCGTGGCATCGCCGAGGTCATCGGCAACTTTGCGCCCGACCTCGTTTTTGCGCCCGACCCCTGTGTCGCAAGCGAGTGCCACACCGACCACCTGCGTGTGGGCAGGGCAGCGTCAAGGGCCGCCTACTTTGCGCCATACTCCGGCGTTGCGGCGCACATGGGAGCCGTGCCCGCACCGGTCAAGGGCATCGCATATTACATGACGGCAAGACCTAACCGCTATGTAAAAACCGACGAGGCTCTGTTTAAAAAGCAGCTTTCCTCGGTCCTCGACTGCCATTTAAGCCAGTTTGATGAGGCTGCCGGCAAGGCGCTGGCGCTTTATCTGCGGCTGCGCTCCGTCGATTTCGGGCTGCGCCGCTTTACGCTTCACGCCGAGGGCTTCCGCTGCATAAGCGCACTCGGAATGCACTGTATGCCCGAGTCGGACTTCATCTGAATATGAAAAAACGGAGAACTGCTCGTTCTCCGTTTTTTATTCCATTCCGTATGGCCAGCCGATGAGACTCCCGACGTCGTACAGCTTCGTGTAGCCGAGCTTTGACAGCTTCTCGGACGCCTCCGCACTCCGTCTGCCCGAACGGCAGTAGAGTATTATCGGTCGGTTTTTGTCCGGCAGCAGCATCGCCGCCGACGACTCGTCAATATCGTCCACAGGGAAAAGCAGAGCGTTCTCCGCATGGCCCGTTATATACTCCTCTTCCTCACGCACGTCCACCATAAGGCAGCTTTTATCGCTGTCGAGAAGCTCCTTTGCACGTTCAAAATCAATTTTCTCGGCGCTCATTTTCATTTTCCTCCTGCACCTTTTCGCTGCGGCGGCGGCATATCGTCTTGTATATGAGAAGTCCCGCTCCCGACAGGGCAAGCGTCACGCCGAACACCAGCACGGCAAAGCCGTAGTTTTGCTGATTCATCGCATTGCCGCCGAGTGTTGAGGTGATGACGGAGGGTATCCTGCCGACGGAGCAGATTATAAGCCAAGTCCGCCACTTCATGTCGACAAGCCCGGCAAAGTAGCACAAAAGGTCCTTCGGCGTGCCGGGAAGCATGAATATGAGAAAGAAGATGACGTCCCGCTTTTCGGTCTCCTTCAGGAATTTAAGCTCCCGGATCTTCTCCTTTGAGAAGAATATCTCGACGACCTTCATACCGAAGTAGCGCACAAAGGCAAAGACCGCAACGCTGCCCAGCACCTCGCCGGCGATGCACAGCAGAAGTCCGGGTATGCTGCCGAAGGCGTAGCCTGCGACAAGCTCAAAGGGTTCGCCGGGGATGAATGCAAAGAAGGTCTGCAAAAACACCATGCCGACAAAGCCCAGCATACCCCAAACGCCGTACTCCCGCACCCATGCACGGAACTGCTCCGGCTCCGATGCGAACTCGATGATGGGCTTTCCCGCAAAAACGATGAAAAGCACGCTAACCGCAGCGAAAACGACGATTGCGACGACGCCGAATATCTTTCTCTGTTTTTCGCTCATATCATGGGTCATTTATGCTTTTTCTCCTATCGCCTGACCGTATTTCACGTCGGTCTCGGTACCCTGCGAGGTGGCGACAAAGTATCTTTCAGGCAGCTTAACGCTGTCCTTTTTCATCAGCAGCACGATGGTCGAGCCTCCGAACTGGAACATTCCCTTTTCGGTACCCTTGTAGATGCGCCCCGCCTCACGGTGGTTTATGATCTTTCCGACAAGGCAGGCGCCGACCTCGATCTGCACGACGGTGCCGAAGTTTTCCGTCTGCATAATGGTGTACTCCCTCGTGTTCTGAGTGAACACGGGGTGGTTGTTGACGACTATGGGCTGCACGGGGTTGTAGCGTCCCTTTATTCGGAAGTTTACGCTCTTGGTGCCGTTGTCGATGTAGCAGTAGCGGTGGTAATTTTCAACGCCGAGACGGAATACAAGGCAGTAGCCATCCAAATACTCGTCCGCAATGAAGCTGCTGTTTACAAGATCGCTGACCCTGTAATAGCTGTCTTTAATGTTAAACACCGAGTCACTGCCTATCCTGTACACCGAAAGGTGCCCGTCACAGGGGGAGATGAGCTTTTCGGGGCGCATATCGACGGGGCGTGCCTCCGGCTTTATCTGCCTTGTGAAAAAGTCGTTGAAGCAGCCATATTTTTCGTGGCAGTACTCGCTGAGGTCAAGCTCGTTTTTACGCACGAAGCGGCGGATATGCAGCTTCGACATCGGCGTATCCATATATTTTCCGGCGACCGCCGTCACTATGGGCGTGGTTATCACACGCCTCGGAGGTGCGCCGAGCTTTTTCGTATAGAAATATGAGAGTGACCGTGTCATGGTCTTGTTTTCGGGCATGGCTCAATCCTGACTTTCTCCGGCGTCTTTGCCGGTCCTTATTTTTCTGACCGCTATCTCGACAAGGAACACTATCCCGCAGAAGATAAAGCTTGCGTAGAAGGACAGTCCCCTGCTTATAAGCTCCACGCTCACGGGGTCGGAGACAATGGTCTCAAAGCCCGTGAGGAAAATGTAATCCACGACGCCGACTGCGCCCGGCAGCGGAACGGCGTTCGAGCCGAGCACCGCAAAGGTCTGTGCGGAGAAGGCGGCGTCAAGCATTTCAAGGCTCCCGCCGCTGCCTAAAAAGATGCACAGTGCAACGCTTATGACGCTCATACGCTGGGCGACGTTGAGCAGAAACACCTTGAGCATGAAGCCGTACTCGTGACGGATAAGCTCCCCGCATTTGTTGTACTGCTCGACCGAAGCGTCAAGCTTCACAAGGTGTGCCTCATAATCCTTCAAAATGCGGAGCTTGCACAGCAGTCTGAGGATAAATGCCGCAAGCGAGTGTACAAGCGGTTTTTTGAAAATGCACATTGCAAACAGCACGATAAACGCCACCTGCACCACTCCGCCGATGCCGATGAAAAGCTGCGCCGGAAAGTCAAAGCCGAGGAACATATCGAAGTTGAGCAGAAACGCAATGAGGCTCAGAACGAGTATCGCCAGCGTGTACATCGCAAGGTTCAAAACGAGAGCAATGGCGGCGACGGCTCCGGGTATGCCGTCCTTCATCATAAGCACCATGGCGGCAGGCTGTCCTCCGGCTGCGGACGGCGTTATGTCGGAAAAATATATGTCCGTTGCTGCATAGACCGTCGCCCTACTGCGCTTGAAGTCACAGCCGAGGCGGTGACATATGCAGCGCAGCGCAGCACCCTCAAAGTAGATGAAACCGAAGGCGCAGGCTGCAGCAAGCACGAACCAGACGGGCGAGATCGTTTCGAGGCAATCCAAGAATTTATCAAGCGAAAAGCCGTCGTTCGAGGACACGATTATATAAATTGTGAGCGCACTGAGCGCAAGAAGAACAATCAGCCAAAACACGGCTTTTGAACGTTTTTTCATAGAAAGCCCTTGAAGAAAGCTAAAATTTGCGCTTTATCTCATGCGCAGGTCCGCAATAGAGTATTATACCACAGTTTATACTGCTTGTCAGCACTTTTTTAGAACACGAGCTGCACCGGCAGCATATAGCAGGCGGTTGCGTTTTATGTTGCCGTTTATTCTCTTTCCATCCTGTTTTTCGAGCGAAAAAATTATACACGTCCCAATGCATTAACGCAAGTCGGCATTTACAAAATATACGCTTTGTGTTATACTTAACAAAAATACGCTGTACGCCTTAACGGGCGTCGGCGCTAATTGGAGGAACCGATATGAAAGCATGGCAAATAGCACTTCCGATAGGTCTCGCTGCGGCGGCTGCGGCTGCGGTTGCGATCATTTCCGGCAAGAAGAACGCCGAAAAGCCCTCCGCTCCCGCAAAGGGCGGCGCTAAAAAGGCGGAGATCAAAAATGCAAAGACCGGCGTTTACAGCTTCGTTTCCGGCTTCAGCGATGCATCCACCGTTGACGTCAGCGTGAAGTACGACGGTGAAAAGCAGAGCTTTGACGTTATAGGCGAGGAATTTCTGACCTACTCCAGCGACTCTCACGTTGCCGCCATCTACGGCGACGAGGTCGATATGCAGCTTGAATACGCAGGCTACTACAGCGGTGAGGGCTTTGCGGAGCTGAGCGAGGGCATAAAGAACAAGTTCAACGCCTTCGGCACCGTGACCTATGCCGGCATCGACTGCATCCACTACCTCGACGGCAACGAGATGCGCATATGCCTCCCCATTCCGGGCGACGCTTACAGCTACATTCTCGTGACCGTATTGAAGCACGGCGACTGCAAGACCCCCGTTGCGGAGCTTTACACCCACCCCGAAGTCGGAGCCATCCTCGACTCCATCGAGTTCGGCAAATAAAATTATCATCTACTGCGGCAAGGTTCTTGCCGCAGTTTTTTGCTGTCCTTCGTCGGCGTCAATTTGTTGACAAGACCATGCAGATGGTATACAATGTGATCGTTAAACCCGTAACGATTTAAGAAAGGGAAGTGATCCGCTTTGATGAAACTGACCCCCGAACAGCAGGCGATGCTGAACGGTGAAAAGGGCGAAACCATGGCAAAGGTCGTCAAGACTCTCGTTATGTACGGAGAGACCTTCGGCGCCGAAAGGATGGTGCCGATAAGCTCGGAATACGGACACACCGTCATCAGCTTCGGTCTTAAAGTCATGAAGCCGGTGTACAAGCTGTATCAGGAGATAATCGACGCAGGACTTGTCTCCGATCAGAAGTTCACCGCCGACCCCAAGCCCCTCGACAAGAACGTCCCCAGCTCCCTCATCGAGGACCTCGTGTTCAAGAAATTCATGTACACGGAGCAGGATATGTACGAGGAGCAGCTCCGCAAGCTCGGCATCACGAATGACGACGACTACACCTGCACCTGCTACCTCGATCAGGTCGGCAACAAGCCCAAGAAGGGCGAGGTGCTGTCGTGGGCGGAGTCCTCCGCCGTCGTGTATGCAAACTCCGTTTTGGGCGCAAGGTGCAACCGCAACTCCGGCATGATCGAGCTTATGGGCTCCATCGCCGGCTTCGTCCCCGAATTCGGTCTGCTGCTCGACGAAAACCGCAAGGCGACATGGGTCGTCGAGCTTAAATGCACGAAAAAGCCGGAAGCGCAGCTATTAGGCTCCGCCATCGGCATGAAGGTCATGGAGGAGGTCCCCTACGTCAAGGGGCTTGACAAGTGGATAGGCACCGAGCTTAACGACGATGCCTGCGCCTACCTCAAGGACTTCGGCGCAGCGACGGCGTCCAACGGCGCCGTGGGTCTGTACCACATCGAAAACCTCACGCCGGAGGCGGTCGAGCAGGGCGAGAGCATCATCGCCGAGGGCGCAAAGGTCTACGTCATCGACGATGCGGAGCTTGAGCGTGTGAAGTCCGAGTACCCGGTCATTTGGAAGGATCCCGATGCCGCACCGGAGCTTTGCTTCGTCGGCTGCCCGCATATGACCTATGCACAGCTCGTGCGCTGGACGGAGGACGTCGCAGCCGAGCTGCACAAGAACGGACTTAAAAAGGTCACCGTTCCGACCGTGTTCACCGCATCCACGCCCGTCATCAAGGAGTTTGAAAAGACCCCGTACTACAAGCAGCTCAAGCGTCAGGGCATAGTTTTAAGCTACATCTGCCCGCTCATGTACATGAACAATCCCCTGTGCAAGAAGAAGGCGGTCATCACCTCCTCGAACAAGCTCAGGACCTACACCAGCGCCCGCTACTACACCGAGGCGGAGATCCTGCACACCATCACAAGCCGGAGGGAGGAAAAGAAATGAAGACTTTCAAAGGTCGGGTGGTAGTCCCCGGCACCTGCACCGCAGAGGCGCTCGTGTCTCACGGCGGCTTCAACACCCTTGCGTCGTACCAAATGGGTATGATGTTCGGCGATAAGAAGATGAAGTGCGGCGACCAAAATAACGAGGAGCTGTACAAAAAGCCCATGATCGGCAAGGCGCTGTGCCTGCCCATGACCATCGGCTCCACCACCGGCGGCATGGTCCTGTTCACGGTCTGCTCCTCCGGGAAGCAGCCTGCCTGTATGCTGTTCAGCAAGGAGATCGACTCCCTCGCAGCGTCGGGAGCCATCCTCGGCGACGTTTGGACGGACGCAAAGATGCCCGTCGTGGATATGCTCGGCGACGAGTTTCTTGACTACGTCAAGACCGGCATGACCGTCACCGTCAAGGACGACGGTGTGGTCGAGGTAGAGTAAATAACGAAAAAAATTCCGTACCCTGTTGGGTACGGAATTTTTTGTTGCCGTATATCAGCTTCTGCCGAAGATGAGGATAAGCACGGTGCAGACAACACCGAGAGCAAGCATTATCGCAAGCCCCGTCTTACCGGGCTTCTTCACCTGAACGGGCAGCACAAACAGAGCTCCGTTGACAAGCAGCAGGAGCGTGTACGCAATGGGGAAGTTCCTCCCTAAAAGTCCCTTGAAGCAGAACAGCAGAGGAACGGTGAGCGCCGAGCTTGTGATCGGAACGCCGAGATAATGCTTGCGCTTTCCCGTCTCGGTCTTCTGACGCACTTCCTCGGTCACGTTGTAATAGGCAAGTCTAATAAGTCCGCAGAGGGCAAACAGCGCCATAATGGCGATCTGCCACCACTCGTTGGCGCCCACGGAAACGCCGATGACCACGGGGAAGACGCCGAAGCAGATAACGTCGCTCAGTGAATCGAGCTGTATACCGTAGCTGCACTCCTCGGCGGTGCGATCCTTTTTGGTGCGGGCAACGATGCCGTCAAACATATCGCAGAAGCCGGAAAACATGAGGCATATGACCGCAGTGACGGGGTGACCGCCGCAGGCGAGCGTTATGCCGACGACGGATGAAAGCATACCTATGTAGGTCAGCCATACCGTATAATTGTAAAAGCCGATCAAAACAAACATCTCCAAACTGTTGTAGTTCTTGCATTATAACACATTGCGCCGACAATATACAAGTCATTTTGACATTTAAATATCATTTTGGAAAAATTGTATTATTGTGTACAAATTCTCTGCGGTTTGCTATAATAGACCCATATAGTCGGAAAACATGTGCAAAGGAGAGATTTTAATGGAAGTCGGCAATAAGATCTACGGGCAATATCTGCAAATTCTCAGGGAGGAGCTTATCCCCGCCATGGGCTGCACCGAGCCTATCGCAATGGCGTATGCCGCCGCAAAAGCGCGGCAGGTTCTCGGCGAAATGCCCGACAAGATCGACATAGTTATAAGCGGCAACATCATTAAAAACGTAAAAAGCGTCGTCGTTCCCAACACGGGCGGGCTTAAAGGCATCACCGCCGCCGTCGCAGCGGGCGTCACAGTGGGCGATGCGGACAGGCAGCTTGAGGTGCTTGCGGGCGTTCGTGAGGAGGATATTCACCTCATCCGTGAGTTTATGGGCTCCTGCCCCATGACGGTGATGAAGTCGCAAAGTCCGAAGCTGCTCGACATCGACCTTCGGCTTTATAAAGGCACCGACTGCGTGCGTCTGCGCATTGCGGACTATCACACGAACATCGTGCTTATCGAGAAAAACGGCGATGTGCTGCTGCAGCTCGACGATGCTTCGGACGACGGCGGCGAGACCGACCGCAGTGTGCTGAGCGTCAAGGGCATCGTGGAGTTTGCCGAGTGCGTCCGCATAGACGACGTGCGTGAGCTGCTTGAGCGGCAGATAGCTTACAACACCGCCATTTCGCAGGAGGGACTTAGGGGCGAGTACGGCGCTTCCGTCGGCAAGACCCTGCTCTCCACGAGAGGCAGCGACGTCCGAGTAAGAGCGAGGGCGGTCGCCGCCGCAGGCTCCGACGCCCGCATGAGCGGCTGCGAGCTGCCCGTGGTCATCGTCTCCGGCAGCGGCAATCAGGGCATGACCGCCTCCCTGCCCGTCATCGTCTACGCTCAGGACATGGGCGCAGATCGGGATCGGCTCCTGCGTGCGCTCGTCGTGTCGAACCTCGTGACCGTGCATCAGAAAACGCCCATCGGCAGACTGTCGGCGTTCTGCGGCGCAGTCTCCGCAGGCTGCGGTGCGGCGGCGGGCGTGGCGTGGCTATGCGAGGGCAGCGTTGACGCCGTCAGTGCAACGATAACAAACACCCTCGGCATGATCTCCGGCACCGTGTGCGACGGCGCAAAGCCCTCCTGTGCAACGAAGATCGCCTCCGCCGTCGAAGCCGGGCTTCTCGGCTTTGACCTCTACGAGAGGGGCAAGGGTCTTTGCGGCGGCGACGGAATACTCAAGGGCGACGTCGAAAAAACCATTGAAAGCGTCGGCAAGCTTGCCCGTGAGGGTATGCGTGAGACGGACAGTGAGATCCTCGAAATAATGCTCGACGACTGATACGATTGCTTTTTTCGTACAAACAGGGCTATTTTTGATACAAAACAAAAATTGTTATTTACAAAATGCCTCGGATTGTGGTATAGTCATAATATCCGAACAATAATTCAAGGAGGAAGTATTATGTGCATCAAACTCGGAGTTCTCAATATTGATGAAGACGTTCGTCTCGCAATTGAGTCCAAGCTCAACCTCGTAAAGGACATTCTCGGTTGGGTTCCCACCTACATTCAGGGTCTTGTGGGTGCTCTCACCGGCTACAAGGCTTAATTGATTAAAAAGAAAAGCTCCGTGACCGAAGGTCAGGGAGCTTTTCTTTTTTCAGGCTTTTATTCTCACCCCGTCGGAGGAGATCACGCTGCCGCCGATACTGCCGCACTGCACATAGTCTCCGGCGTTATGAGCCGCAAAAAGCAGATAATCCCCATGCTCACCGCTCTGTGGGGCTAATAAGACAGCAAAAAGGCACCCTTTGGGTGCCTTTATTTTTATATGTTGTCCGTCTCCGGCATCATTTCGTTTGATATGCGGTCGAGCATATCGCCGAACTGCTTTGCCTCCTCCGGCGTAAAGCTCTTGCGGATGCGCCCGACGACGGTGTCCACATAGCTGCGCATGATGTCGGTGTAGCCGTAATACTTATCGGAAAGTATGAGGTGGTACTCCCTCCTGTCCGTCTCCGAATTCTGACGGATGAGGTAGCCCTTCTTTATCAGATTGTTGACCTTGTAGGTCGCATTGGACTGAGAGATGTTGAGAAACTCCGCAAACTGTCCGACGGTCGGCTCATGCAGGGCATGGATGACCTCGATCGAGAACGCCTCCATCGCCGAAAGCGAACCCTCACGCTCACGCACAAGCTCGAATATCCTTCTGAAAAATTCAAGCTTAAACTTGTCATAGACCTCTATAAAGCTGCTTTCCATCATTTCGGGTATCTCCTCGCTCAGATTGCTGGTGTTATTTTAATACACTTTCCCGTCTTTGTAAACATAAATCTCAACTGAGCCGCAGCTCAGCTTCATCGTGTACGCCCATATGACCTCGCTCAGTCCGGCACACAGCAGGCAGAGCCACGCTTTGTTTTTTCGTTCATGTCTAACCTCCGTATAAAAAATACCGGGAGAGTTTTTATGTTAAAAACTCTCCCGGGCTTTTGCCCCTCCGTGCAATGCGGAAAACCGCACCGTTTTATCTCGGTCCGGACCCGAAGCTCGGCGGAACCCTATAAAACTTATAATTCGTCTATGTACTTGCAGGCGGCAAGCGCTGCCGCCGAACCGTCGGCACAGGCGGTGGTGAGCTGGCGCACCGTCTTTTTCCGGCAGTCTCCGGCAACGAAAACGCCCGGAGTTTTGGTATAGCAGTCCTCGCCCGATTCGGCGTAGCCGGCACTGTCAAGCTCCAAGAGCTGCGCAAAGGCTGCGTTGTCGGGTGCGTGACCGATCGCAACAAAAAGTGCGTCTACCTCTATCTCACGCTTGTTTCCGGCAGCGTCCGTCACGGTGATCGAGCGAAGCTCGCCGTCGCCCGAAAGGGCGCTCACGGTGCTCTCCGTCACAAACTCGACGTTGCTCTTTTTCTCAAGCGCCTGCACGAGCTTTGCCTCGCCTCTGAATGTGCTGCGGCGGTGGATGAGATACACCTTCGAGCAGAGGTCGGAGAGCAGCACCGCATCCTGAAGTGCGGAGTTGCCGCCGCCGTACACCGCAGCGGGTCTGCCCTTGTAAAAGGCGCCGTCGCACAGTGCGCAGAAGCAAAGTCCCGCTCCGAGGTAGCTCTCCTCATCGGGGATGCCCGCCATTTTGGGCTTTGCGCCCGTCGCAACAATGACCGCCTTCGCCTCGAAAACGCCGCCGAACTCGGTTTTCACCTGCTTTACCGCACCGCAGTCGATGATCTCCAAAACCTCGTCCAGCTCAAACTCTGCGCCCTGATGCTCCGCCTGAGCCATCATGAGGTCGCCAAGCTCCATGCCGGATATGGACTCCACCGACGGGAAGTTTTCCACCTTCGGCGACCAAGTGATCTGACCGCCGAAGCCGCTTTTTTCGATGCACAGCACGGTTTTTCCGGCTCTGCGGGCATAGGTTGCGGCAGTGAGTCCCGCTGGGCCGCCGCCTATGATTATAATGTCGTACATCGTACTCTGTCCTTTACTTGAAAAGGTACTGCTTTATCGCACCCGCACCCGCAAACTTCTCAATGCTGTCGCCGTCAACGACAACGAGCGTCGGCGCCTGACGGATGCCGTAGGAGCGGGCAAGCTCCTCATTCTCCTCGGCGTTTATCTTCTCGTACTGAAGTCCCGCCTTGTCGAGGTAGCCGTATGCCATGCGGCAGTTGGGGCAGTTATTCTTCACGAACAGAATTGTGCGCTTCTCGTTAGACGGAGCGGCACAGTCGCACTTTTTCTCCGCTTCGGGCATATTGAGCGGGCCGCTGTGCGTCAGCACGGAGGTCTCAACATTGTACTCCTTGCGATCCTTGTACTCCTGAGTTTTGCCGTTGTTCCAGTTCTGCACGGGGCGGTAGTAGCCGGTGATGCGGCTGTAGACCTCGGCGTTTTCGCCGCAGTGGGGGCAGACAAACTGCTCGCCCTCAAGGTAGCCGTGGTTCTTGCAGACGGAGTAGGTCGGGCTTATCGTGTAGTACGGCAGCTTGTAGTTTTCCGCGATAGTGCGGACAAGCTTTGCGGCGGCTTCCCAAGTGGGCAGCTTCTCGCCGAGGAAGGCATGGAACACCGTTCCCGAAGTGTACAGGGTCTGAAGCTCGTCCTGAATGTCGAGTGCGGAGAAGATGTCGTCCGTGTAGCTGACGGGCAGGTGGCTGGAGTTGGTGTAGTACGGAACGCCGGACTTCTCGTTTGCGGTGATGATGTCGGGGAACTGCTCCTTGTCGTGCTTTGCGAGACGGTAGGAGGTGCTTTCCGCCGGGGTCGCTTCGAGGTTATACAGGTCGCCGTACTGCTCCTGATAGTCGGACAGGCGCTCTCTCATGTGATTGAGTACGTCCTTGGTAAACTGCTGGCACTTCTCGTGGGTCATGTCGCAGCGGATCCAGTTTGCGTTGAGTCCCACCTCGTTCATGCCGACAAGTCCGATGGTGGAGAAGTGATTATCAAAGGTGCCGAGGTAGTATTTGGTGTAGGGGTAAAGTCCCTCGTTAAGAAGCTTCGTGATGACGGTGCGCTTAATTTTCAGAGAGCGTGCCGCAAGGTCCATCAGCTTGTCAAGACGCTTGTAGAAGTCCGCCTCGTCGCTTGCAAGATATGCGATACGGGGCATATTGATGGTCACGACGCCGACAGAGCCGGTGCTTTCGCCGGAGCCGAAGAAGCCGCCGGATTTCTTGCGCAGCTCACGCAGGTCAAGGCGCAGGCGGCAGCACATGGAGCGAACGTCGGACGGCTCCATATCGGAGTTTATGTAGTTGGAGAAGTACGGGGTGCCGTACTTTGCGGTCATTTCAAACAGCAGCTTGTTGTTCTCGGTGGGGGTCCAGTCGAAGTCACGGGTGATGGAGTAGGTCGGGATGGGGTACTGGAAGCCTCTGCCGTTGGCGTCGCCCTCGATCATGATGTCGATGAACGCCTTGTTGACCATTGCCATTTCCTCGACGCAGTCGCCGTAGGTGAAGTCCTGCTCCTTGCCGCCGACGATGGCGGGCATATCCTTGAGGTCTGCGGGGACCGTCCAGTCAAGGGTGATGTTGGAGAACGGAGCCTGAGTACCCCAGCGAGACGGAGTGTTCACACCGAAGATGAAGCTCTGTATGCACTGCTTGACCTCCTTGTAGGTCAGATTATCGACCTTGACAAAGGGGGCAAGATAGGTGTCGAAGCTGGAAAACGCCTGTGCGCCCGCCCACTCGTTCTGCATTATGCCGAGGAAGTTGACCATCTGATTGCACAGGGTGCTGAGGTGGCTTGCGGGGGAGGAGTTTATCTTGCCGGGGATACCGAGACCCTGCTGGATGAGCTGCTTTAAGCTCCAGCCTGCGCAGTAGCCGGTGAGCATACTCAGGTCGTGCAGGTGGAAGTCGCAGTTGCGGTGTGCGTTTGCGATCTCCTCGTCGTATATCTCGCTGAGCCAGTAGTTGGCGGTGATTGCGCCGGAGTTTGAAAGGATGAGTCCGCCGACGGAATAGGTGACGGTGGAGTTTTCCTTCACACGCCAGTCAAGCACGTTGAGGTAGCCGTTCACCGTTTCCTTGTAGTCAAGGTAGGTGCTCTTCATGTTGCGGAGCTTCTCTCTCTGCTTACGGTAGAGGATGTACGCCTTGGCAACGCTCTCATAGCCGCCCCTCGACAGCACCGCCTCGACCGAGTCCTGAATGTCCTCGACCGCAATGTAGCCGTCCTTTATCTTGGGCAGGAAGTCCGCCGTGACCTTCAGCGACAAAAAGTCGATGATATTCTCGGTGTACTCGGTATCCGTTGCCTCGAAAGCCTTTTTGATGGCTGCGGCGATCTTGTTGATGTCGAATTCGGCAATTTTTCCGTCTCTCTTGATGATCTGATACATTTTTTATCCTCCGTATTTCTCTCAAACGCCTCTTACCTGCGCTGCGGGAACGTATTCCCTCACCGCTTCGCAGAGTTCGTGCATTTCCTTTTCGTCAAACGCCGACAGTCCGTCCGGCAGGATGAGGTCCCCCGAATCCTTGAACTGCTGAAGGTAATATTCCTTCGCTCCGGCGATCCATTTTGCGGCGCTCACAAGGCTCTCCCTCGTGTGGATGCCCCGAACGACCGTCGTCCGAAACTCGTAATCCACACTGCCGCAAAGCAGCAGCTCCTTCGAGCGCTCTATCGCCGACATATCGACGTCGGCTCCCGCCGCCTTCGCATATTCCTCCGGCGAATTTTTAATATCCATCGCTATGCGGTCGACAAGCCCCTCGGCGATAAGCCCGCTCAGCATATCCGGCCTTGTGCCGTTCGTGTCGAGCTTTATCATATATCCGAGTGCCTTGACGCTGCGCAGAAAGTCCGGCAGGTCGGCATGAAGCGTCGGCTCGCCGCCGGTCACCGCAACGCCCTCATAAAGTCCGCTGCGCTTTTTGAGAAACTCAAGCACGGCGTCGGTATCGCTGCGCTGCTTTTCCCTGTCGGGCAGCACCAGCGGTGCGTTGTGGCAGAAGGGGCATCTGAAATTGCAGCCGTCGGTAAAAACGGTGCAGGCGATGCGCCCCGGATAATCCAACAATGTAAGCTTTTGAACACCTGAAATAATCATCGGCATCTCCTCTCGGCTTTACACTATAATCCATATTGCGCCCCTTGTCAAGCACAAAACACAAAATATAGACGATTTTACCGTTTTGTAACCACCCTACCACAATATTTTGTGGTGCATCATTTTACCCTCTGTTATCGTTTCGGGCATTTCCCAAATAATGAAATTTCGGCGTCATGCAAAAAATCGCCGATTCTCAAGGCCTGTCGCCGTTTTTTTACAGCTTTGCAGCCGCAGTTTTTGTTATCATGCAGGATAAGCTTCACAAAATATGGCTGGTCAAAAGCACAAGACCTGTGTTATACTGAATACATCCAAATTTTATAAACAGGAGGAATCACCAATGAAGTTCAGCAAGAAACTTTTGACAATGCTGCTCGTGCTGGCGATGGTATTCTCGCTTTGCATCCCCGCACTTGCAGACAACGACAAGATCACGATCGGCGGACTTGAGAACAACACATGGATGACCAAGTACGGCAACGTGAACACCGACTGCACCGCCGAGAAGTTCTCGGAAATGGGCTTTGAGTGGGGCGACCTCGTAAAGGTCAGCTTCCTTGATCAGGAGCTTGTCTTGCCCGTTGTACCCACCTACTCCTATGTTGATTCCGGCAAGCCCGCCATCATCCTGGGCAAGGGCGCAGACGGCAGCCCCGACGGCTATGTCTCCCTTGCCATCAACATGGGCAACTTCGCCGAGACCTACCAGCTTGCTCAGAAGCACAAGAACGACGACGGCTCTTGGTACTGGACGGCATGGGAAGGAGTCAGCTTCCCCGTCGAGCTCAAGTTCGTCATGGCCGAGGAGGACGGCTACCGTGCCGAGTATATTCTGCACGATCTCCAGCGCACCAATGTCCGCACTGACTACCTCTCCCTCACCGACGCCGAGTTTGCAAACTTCCGCAACATCGGCACCACCGGCATGGGTGAAAATATCCTCTTCAGAGGCTCCTCTCCCATAAATCCCGAGCTCGGCCGCAACACCTACGCAGACGCTGCTCTTAAAAACGCAGGCGTCACCGTTATCATGAACCTCGCAGACAGCGCCGTCTCCGCCGATGCCTATCCCGGCTACGGCGACAGCTACTATCACGAGCAGAATGTCATCTTCCTGAATCTCGGCGTTGACTTCCAGGCAGAGGAATTTAAGACCGGTCTGGCTCACGGTCTCCGTTACTTTGCGGAGCATGAGGGTGTGTACTACGTCCACTGCACCGAGGGCAAGGACCGTGCCGGCTTTGTTTCCGCTCTGCTTGAGTGCTTCATGGGCGCAAGCTACGACGAGGTCGTCGCAGACTACATGGTGACCTACAAGAACTACTACGGCGTAGAACCCGGCACCGACAAGTACGAAGCGATAGCAGCCTCCAACATTATAAAGAGCCTTGAAAAGGCGTTCGGCGTCGAGGATCTCAAGACCGCCGACCTCAAGGCGGAGGCAGAGGAATACATAAAGGAGATCGGTCTTTCCGACGACGAGATCGCAGCACTCAGAGCAAACCTCGGCCGCAGCGGGGAAGCATTCGTTCCCTTCTCCGACATTTCCGAGAGCGGCTGCCGTGAGTACATCCTCGGCGCATATGACTTCGGCATCGTAAACGGCTACGCCGACGGCACCTTCCGTCCCAACGCCGGTGTCACCCGTGCGCAGTTTATAACCATGCTCTACCGCATGAGCGGCGCTCCCGCTCCCGAAAAGGCAGCGCTTGACTTCTCCGATGCCGACAGCATTGCCGAGCCTTATCTCGACGCCGTGAACTGGGGCGTTCAGAACGGCATCATCAAGGGCTTCGCCGACGACACCTTCCGTCCCGACCAGCTGATCAGCCGTGCGCAGATGGCAACCTTCATAGCACGCTTCATTCAGATGAGCGAGATCTATGACGAAGCCAAGATGAGCGAGCTTGTAAAGCCCTACGACTTTGCAGACAGCTCCGACATCGCAGCGCCTTACGCCGAGTCCGTGAACATCATTGCAAATCTTAAAATAATGAACGGCGTCGGCAACAATCTCTTTGCTCCCGACGGCACCGCAAACCGTGGTATGGCGGCGACCGTGCTTCTGAGAGCATATCAGACCCTTTTCATTAAGTAAGCCCTTCATATCGGCCGATGCGGGGTTCCCCGCATCGGCTTTTCTATTTTGCTTTTCTATTTTGCTTTTCTATTTTATGCTTAGCATTAAATACCGTCTCAGGTTGTAGCATCTGCCACACATACTGTGCGGCACAAGTATTATATTGTAAGCACAACACATAGGGAGTGATAGTGTGATACGAAGAATAATCGAGATCGACAGGGAAAAATGCAACGGCTGCGGCGCCTGCGTCAGGGCGTGCCACGAGGGTGCGATAGCACTCGTCGACGGCAAAGCGCAGCTCATGCGGGACGACTACTGCGACGGCATGGGCGACTGTCTGCCCAACTGCCCCACCGATGCGATACGCTTTGTCGAGCGTGAGGCTCTCGCCTACGACGAGGCGGCGGTCAAGGCGAACATGGCGAAAAAGAAAACCTCCGTCAGCGTTTCGACACTGAAGGCAGGCAGCGCCGACCGCCACGGAAGCCGGGTCTCAAACTGGCCCGTGCAGCTCAAGCTGACCCCCGTGAAGTCCAAATACTTCGACGGTGCGCATCTTCTCATTGCAGCGGACTGCACCGCCTACGCCTACGGCAGCTTCCATGAGGATTTCATAGACGGCAGAACGCTGCTCATAGGCTGTCCCAAGCTCGACGCCGTCGATTACGCCGAAAAGCTCGGCGAGATACTGTACGCAAACGACGTGCGCAGCGTAACGCTCGTGCGGATGCAGGTGCCCTGCTGCGGCGGTCTTGAGCTTGCCGCAAAGCGTGCGATAGCCGCCTCCGGCAAGGACATCCCGCTCTCCGTCGTCACCGTCGCAAGCGACGGCAGACTGCTCTGAAAAAACTTTTCCGCTTATACTTGATTTGTTCATAACTGCGTAGTACACTTTAGGCTATTGTAACCTAAAGTGTACTTTTTATTTGGAGGCAGAGATGAACAACGAAGAATTGCAGGAGCTTGTCCTGCGCCTAATGCCGCAGTGGCAGCACCGCCTCGCAAAGCCCTTTAAGTCGCTGCTTGCCGACGGCATCAGCCCGAAGGTGTATCACAGTATGCTGATCCTGTCGGAGAGCGACGCCCCCTTGTCGATGGGCGAGCTGGGAAGCGCCATGCATATGACAAAGCAGCAGGCGACGAAGGTCGTAAACAGGCTCATTGAGCATGAGCTGGGTCAGCGCAGCGGCGATAATAGCGACCGCCGCATCGTGCGTATAGAGCTTACCGATAAGGCGAAGGCTTATATCGAAAGCTTCCGCATCCTGCAAAGCGAATACTACGGCAGGCTGTTTTCCGGAATGGAGGAGCGTGACCGCACAGACTTCGCCGAGGCGCTGCGGACTCTTGACAGAATTTTCGAAAAACTGCCGTGCGTCTGCACGGAGAAGGGAGGAGAAGAATGCTCAAAAGGCTCGCACAAAGTATAAGGGAATACAAAACGCCGAGCATTCTGACGCTTGTACTTATCTGCTTTGAGGTCGTCATCGAGGTGCTTATCCCCTTTATCACGGCAGACCTCGTAAACCTCATCAAGGCGGGCGCCGAGATAAGCACCGTCATGCGCATCGGGCTGCTGCTCATCGTCATGGCGATACTCAGCCTTGCCTGCGGCTCCGCTGCCGGATACTTCTGCGCAAAGGCGTCCTCCGGCTTCGGCAAGAATCTGCGTGAGGACCTCTTTGTCGGCATACAGGACTACTCCTTTGAGAACATCGACAAATTCTCCTCCGCCTCCCTCGTAACGAGGCTGACGACGGACGTCGGCAACGTGCAGTTTGCGTACATGATGCTCATCCGCACGGCGGTGCGCAGTCCGCTGATGCTCATCTTCTCCGTCGTCATGGCGTATGTGATGGGCGGAAAGCTCTCCGCCACCTTTGCGGTCATCATCCCCGTACTCGTGTTCGGGCTGATTATGATCGCAAGAAAGGCGATGCCCGCATTCAGGAGGGTGTTTAAGAAGTACGACCGCCTGAACGAATCCATCGAAGAAAACGTCCGTGCTATGCGTGTCGTCAAGGGCTTTGCCCGTGAGGACCACGAGAAGGCAAAGTTCGACGCCGCAGCAAAGGACATTTGCGCAGACTTCACCCGCGCCGAGCGTATAGTTGCACTCAACACCCCGCTCATGAATCTGTGTATATACTTCAATATGCTGTTCGTGCTGCTTGTCGGCTCGAAGCTTGCCATTCAAAGCGGCGGCAGCGACATCGACGTAGGACAGATCTCCGCAATGATAACCTACGGCATACAGATACTCATGTCGCTGATGATGCTGTCCGCCATCTACGTCATGCTGACCATGAGCGCAGAGTCGGCAAAGAGGATATACGAGGTGCTCATCGAAAAGCCCGGCATCGAGGATCCCGCCTCACCGTGCGAAACGGTCGCCGACGGCAGCATCCGCTTTGAAAACGTGTCCTTCAAATACTCGCATACCGCCGAGAAATACGCACTTTCCGACGTTGATCTCACTATCCCGTCCGGCTCCACCGTCGGCATAATCGGCGGCACCGGCAGCGGCAAGAGTACGCTTGTGCAGCTCATCCCCCGCCTGTACGACGTGAGCGTCGGAACGGTGTACGTTGGCGGAAGACCCGTCGGCGACTACTCGCTCGATGCCTTGCGCTCCGCCGTTGCGATGGTACTGCAAAAGAATCTGCTATTCTCCGGCACGATCAAAGACAACCTGCGCTGGGGCAATGAAAACGCAAGCGACGCCGAGATCGAGGAGGCTTGCCGCATTGCGCAGGCTGACGAATTTGTAAAGGGCTTCCCCGACGGCTACGACACGCACATCGAGCAGGGCGGCTCCAACGTCTCCGGCGGTCAGAAGCAGCGTCTCTGCATAGCGAGGGCGCTCCTCAAAAAGCCCAAGATACTCATTCTCGACGACTCGACGAGCGCCGTTGACACCCGCACCGACGCTCTCATCCGTCAGGGACTTTCGGGCTGTATTCCGGATGCGACCAAGCTTATCGTCGCACAGCGCATAAGCTCCGTCATGGATGCGGACATGATAATCGTCATGGACAACGGCAAGGTTTCCGACGTCGGAACGCACGAGGAGCTTATGCAAAGAAGCCCGATATACCGTGAGGTATACGAGCAGCAGAACAAGGGAGGTGCGGAAAATGAATAAAAGACCCCGCTCAAAGCCCGGCACCTTAAAGCGTGTGTTCAAGATGCTCAAGGGCTACTACCCCCGCCTGCTCCCACTCGTCGTGGGCTGTATCCTGTTTTCCGCACTCGTTGCGGCGATACCCGACGTGCTTATTCAGAAGGTCGTCGCAATAATCGAAAAGTGGCAATCAAGCGGCGACTGGAGCGCTGCCTCAAAAGAGGTCCGGCCCATAATCGTCTTCCTCGCCGTGATGTATATTCTCAGTCTGATAGCCGTCACCGTGTACACTCAGCTAATGGCGGTAATGACGCAGGGCTTTCTGTATAAGCTGCGTAAGACAATGTTCGACGGGATGCAGGAGCTGCCCATCAGCTACTTTGACACCCACCGTCACGGCGACATTATGAGTTACTACACGAACGACATCGACACCCTGCGCCAGCTCGTGTCCCAGACCATCCCCGCCGTTTTGCGTGCGGGAGCCGTGGTCATCGGCGTTCTGTGCGTCATGCTGTACTACAGCGTGTGGCTCACGCTCATCCTGCTGCTCGGCGTCGTTTTGATGTTCCTCGTCTCGAAGAAGGTCGGCGGCGGCAGCGCAAAATACTTCATTCGTCAGCAGCAGTCCATGGGCAAGACCGAGGGCTTCATTCAGGAGATGATGAGCGGTCAGAAGGTCGTCAAGGTGTTCTGTCACGAGGACGAGAGCAAGGAGGACTTCCGCCGCATAAACTCGGAGCTTTTCGGCGACAGCTTCCGTGCCAACGCCTACGCAAACTGCCTCGGTCCGATACTGAACAACATCGGCAACATCCTGTACGTCGTCATTGCCGTGGCGGGAGGACTGTTCATCCTCGGCAATGTTCCGAACCTCAGCGTCTCCGGACTTGCGTTTTCGGTCAGCGTCGTGGTACCGTTTCTCAACATGGCAAGGCAGTTTTCCGGCAACGTCAACCAGCTTTCGCAGCAGATAAACTCCATCGTCATGGCAATGGCGGGCGCAGAGCGTATATTTGCGCTCATGGATGAGCTGCCGGAAAGCGACGACGGCAAGGTGACGCTCGTCAACGCCGAAATTTCCCCCGACGGCAGCATCCGTGAAACGGATAAGCACAGCGGTCACTGGGCGTGGAAGCGCCCGATGCCCGACGGCAGCTTTGAGTACACCGAGCTGCGGGGCGACGTGCGGCTTTACGACGTTGATTTTGCCTATGAGGAGGGTAAGGAGGTCCTGCACGATATAAGCGTCTACGCCGAGCCGGGACAGAAGGTCGCCTTCGTCGGCGCAACCGGTGCGGGCAAGACGACCATCACGAACCTCATAAACCGCTTTTACGATATCGCCGACGGCAAGATACGCTACGACGGCATCAACGTAAACAAGATACGCAAGGCGGACCTGCGGCGCTCGCTCGGTCTGGTGCTTCAGGACACGAACCTCTTTACCGGCAGCGTCATGGAAAACATCCGCTACGGAAACCTCGACGCAACGGACGACGACTGCCGCCGTGCAGCCGAAATCGCCGGAGCCGACGACTTCATAAGCCGTCTGCCGGAGGGCTACGACACGCTTCTGAGCAACAACGGTGCAAACCTCTCGCAGGGTCAGCGGCAGCTCATTGCGATAGCACGAGCGGCGGTCGCCGATCCTCCGGTGATGATACTCGACGAGGCGACAAGCTCCATCGACACCCGCACCGAGGCGATAGTGCAGCGCGGCATGGATGCGCTCATGGAGGGCAGAACGGTGTTTGTTATCGCACACAGGCTCAGCACCGTAATGAATTCCGACGTCATCATGGTCATGGATCACGGACGCATAATCGAGCGAGGCAGCCACGAAAAGCTGCTTGCGGAAAAGGGCACCTATTACAGACTCTACACCGGTGCCTTTGAGCTTGAATGACAACGAAAAAGCCTCTGCAAGGAACACCTTGCAGAGGCTTTTTTGATCATATTTATTTCTTTTCGCTTCTTCTGCGGAACAGCTCAAACAGGTAACCTATGAACATGACGACCGCAAAGAATCCGAGGAAGCCCAAGCACTGCTTCCAGCCGTAGCCCGCCCAGATCGCATAGCAGAAGAACAGGCAGCACAGCACGCCGAGTGCGGGAAGCACGAAGCGCTTTACGGGGTGCAGCTCCTTTGCCTTGACCATCAGACCTATCATCATGGGTATATACATAACGTACAGGCAGATTATGCATATTTCGTCAGGCTCCCATGCAAACCACTCGCAGGAGTGTACCGCACCGAAGAGTCCGGGTCCGCCCATCCACATCATAACGGTCCATGCGTACCAGAAGCCGGCAAGCATCATGCCCACGATGGAGGACTTTATCGCAAAGTTGTTCTGCTCGTCCACGTCGCCGAAGAATTCGGGCTTGGGACCCATGCCTCTTGCGGTGACGGAGTACAGGCTGCGGCAGGACGACATGATAAGACCGTTCATCGTGCCGAGGCAGGAGATGGTGATGAACACATAAACTATCGTGCCGACGGCGCCGCCGAACACCTTGTCGAAGGCGATCTGCGGCAGCTTCTCGCCGAAGGGCCACGTTGCGATTATCGTATTTACGTCGCCGACCGCACTCATCGACCAAATGTACAGCGCATACAGGATTATCGTGACCAAAGCGCCGAGAACGAGCGCACGGGGCAGGTTCTTTTTGGAGTCTTTCAGCTCTGCGTTTATGGAGGTCGCAAGTATCCAGCCCTCGTATGCGAAGGCAAAGCCGACTATCGCCTTGAAGAAGCCATCGCCGCCGACGGCGGTGTATTCGGGGGAATTTACATAGTCAAGCACCTGAAGTGTCGTTCCGTTTTTGAGACCGGCTATCGTGCCGACGATGCCCATAAGTATGAGCGGAATTAGCTTTATAACGGTCATGCCGACCTGAAGCTTGCCTGCGATCTTGGGGCTTAAGGCATTGATGCCGTAGCCTATCATAAGGAAGCCTGCGCCCACGCCGATGGCGACGGCGTTGACGGAGCCGGTCGCAAAGTCAATGGCGCTTATGCCGAAAAGCTGCAAAAACATCATCGCCGAGAAGAAGGCGAGCATTGCCGAAAGCGCCGGCGTGTAAATCGTGGTCATAAACCAGCCGACGTAGTAGGCGTACTTGGGTCCGAGCGCAAGCTCGGCATAGTCGACGACGCCGTTTATTTTCTCGTACTTGCTGCCGAGGGTCGCAAAAACAAGGGAGCAGATAATGCAGATAAGACCCACGATACCGACGACGGCGATACCCTGAATGAGGTTGCCGCCCGTGAGTGACAGCACCTTGCCACCCTTGATGAAAACGCCCGAACCGATGACTATACCGATGACCATGGAAATGGCGGTAGGCAGTCCGTAGCGCTTCTCCATTTTGTTTTTCATACTCTATCTCCTTAACTTTGCGCAAAAATACGACAAATAATTTAGTAATTTAATGCGCTTTAGTAACAGAATACTCACTTTGCGCCCTTTTGTCAACAAAAGGCGCAAATTTCGTCGCAAAATCAGATGTCGAGATACATGAGCGCCGAGCGCAATGCGGAAAGCTCCTCCTCCATATCGACGTCGAACGCCTCCTGAAAATCGGCGTAGGCGGCGATAAGCTCGTCGAGCTTGTCCTTATCTATCTCGGCGCCGCCGAAAACGTACGGCTCAAGCTCAAGCGTGATGCCGTTTAGTATTTCTGCGGGGTTCTCGCCTACGACCTCGGCGTACTTGTCCTTCGTATAGCCGAGGCTGCCGTTTATTAAGCCTACCACCTTCGTGCTTGCGCTGCGGTAAATCTGAAAAAGTATCATGCCGTTCTCCTTAATTTATAATATAGTATTTTCTTCGTTCAGCGATGCGTCGTAAAGTTCCTTCGAGCCGAAGCCCGTCTCGGCGGCGGCCTTCTTCGCCGCTGCCTTTCTCGACAGCCCCTCGCTGCGGTAGCTCTCCGCAATGCGGAGAGCTTCTTCTATGCTTATCTCCTTTTTCTCCTCCGACGCTCCCTCGATGACGAGAACGAACTCGCCCTTCGGCGGCGTTTCGGAGAAGTGACGCACGGCGCCGTCAAGATCGGTGCGCAGCGTCTCCTCATGCACCTTCGTAAGCTCACGGCAGAGGCTTATCCTTCTCGTGCCGCCGAAGGTGCTTCTCATATCCTCCAGCGTGCGCAGCAGCTTGTGCGGCGCTTCGTAGAATACCATCGTCCGGCGCTCGTTTACAAGCGACTCAAGATGCTCCCTGCGGCTCTTGTTCGAGGTCGAAAGAAAGCCCTCGAAGCAGAACCTCCCGGTCGGCAGCGCCGACAGCGCAAGTGCGGTACACACCGCCACGGGTCCCGGCACCGACATCACCTCGATCCCGTTTTCGGCGCACAGGCGCACCATGTCCTCTCCGGGGTCGGATATTGCGGGCATCCCCGCATCCGTCACCAAAGCGCAGCTTTCGCCGCCGAGCAGCCGTTCGAGAATTTTGGGTCCCGACGCATACTTGTTATGCTCAAAGTAGCTTATGAGCGGTTTGTGAATGTCAAAGCGGTTTAAAAGCTTCAAGGTCACTCTTGTGTCCTCGGCGGCGATGAAATCGACCTCCTCAAGGACGCTCCTCGCCCTCGGTGAAAAGTCGCCGAGATTGCCTATCGGCGTACCGACAAGGTACAGTTTTCCGCTCATTTTGCTCCCTCCCTGTGATATATCCTAAGCGTCTCCTCGGTCTCGGAGCCGTCGTCGTTTCTGAGGTACAGCGTCGGCAGCACTTTAAGTCCGGAGGCGGCTCCCCGCCTTGCCTCGACAAGGACGATCGACGGCGAATGCCTTGCGCTGTGGGCTATAAAGCGCAGTCTCTTAGGCTCAAGCGAATACTCCCGCAGCAGACACAAAAGGTCCGTCAGCCGCTCCGTGCGCTGGACGAGGCAGAAGCTCCCGCCCGTCGGACAGAGATAGGACGCCGCCGACACCACGTCACGCAGGGTGCAGTCAAGCTCCGCCCTCGCCGACGCCTTGTCTGCGTCCGGCGACACCTTTCCGCTGCCGGGGACGAAGTATGGCGGGTTTGCGACCGCAAGCTCAAAGCTGCCGGAGGGGAAAAGACTTCTGCACTCCCGAATGTCCCCGACCGTGATGTGTCCTCTGCCAAATAGTCCGTTTATGCGCAGGTTCTCCCGTGCGACTTCGGCGGCGGCGGGGTTAATTTCAAGCCCCGTCATCGAAAGTGCAGGCGAGCGCTGCATCAGCAGCAGCGGCAGTATTCCCGACCCGCAGCCGAGGTCGATGCCCCTTTTGCGGGACGCCGTATTCACAAAATCGGCGAGCAGGACCGAATCCGTGCCGAGCTTAAAATGCTCCGACTGGATAAACTGCGGTCCGCCCTCCCATAAAGCTTCAATATTTGCCATGCCTTTTCTCCTTCTTGCGAATCAAATTGTACCATATCCCCACGAAAATTCAAACTAAAACTTGCGCCCGCATTTAGTAATCCGTTTTTTTGTCCATAATGAGCTTTGTGAATGCCCGGTTTCGGCAGGATAATAATTCGCAATATTATAAAATTACGGGTACAAGGGGGAATGGTTCCTTGAAGAATAACGAAAAATTCACCGAAAAGGCGGAGGCCGCCATAGAGCAGGCACGGCTCGCCGCCTTCAGTCTCGGTCACAGCTACGTCGGCACGGAGCATCTCCTGCTCGGAATAGTGCGTGAGGGAGCCGGTCTCGGAGCAAGGATACTCAGAGACAAGGGTCTCAGCGAGCGGAAGCTCAAGGATGCCGTATGCTCGGCGGCGGGAGCCGGTGCGCCCGGCGCTCCCGCTCAGGGGCTTACGAAGCACGCATGGAGCGCCATCGAAAAGGCGGCGGCGGACGCCGCTTCCCTCGGTCACCGCTATGTCGGCACGGAGCATCTCCTGCTCGGCATCCTGCGTCAGCCCGACTGCGGCGGTGCGGCGGCGCTCTCGTGCTGCGGCTGCGACTTAAACGAGATATACACCGAGGTGCTTGCGGTGTTCGGAAGCTCCTCTCCGAAGGCAAAGCCCACGCCTCCGACGCCGCCCAAGACCGCCGTCAGGCACGGTGAGACCCGCATACTCGACCAGTACAGCCGTGACCTCACGCAGCTTGCCGCCTCCGGCGGCATCGAGCCGATAATCGGCAGGAGCGAGGAGATACGCCGCAGCGTGCAGATACTCTCACGCCGAACGAAGAACAATCCCGTGCTTATAGGCGAGCCGGGAGTCGGCAAGACGGCGATCGCCGAGGGCATAGCGCTGTACATTGCCGGCGGCGAAGCGCCCGACAACATTGCCGGAAAGCGGCTCGTTTCGCTGGATATGTCGGCGCTGCTTGCAGGGACGAAGTACCGGGGCGACTTTGAGGAGCGTGTAAAGGCGGTCTTAAAGGACGTCAAAAAGGCGGGCGACGTCATCCTGTTCATCGACGAGCTGCACACCATAATCGGCGCAGGCTCGGCGGAGGGTGCGATCGACGCCGCAAACATCCTAAAGCCCGCACTCGGCAGGGGCGAGGTGCAGATAATCGGCGCAACGACCCCGGAGGAGTACCGGCGCCACATCGAAAAGGATGCGGCGCTTGAACGGCGCTTTCAGCCCGTCAAGGTAGCGGAGCCGACCCCGGAGCAGACGATGCAGATGCTCCTCGGCGTGCGTGAGGGGCTTGAGGCACACCACCGTCTCAAGATAAGCCGCTCGGCGCTCGATGCGGCGCTTGAGCTGTCGCAGCGCTACATCGCCGACCGCTTTCTGCCGGACAAGGCGATAGACCTCGTGGACGAGGCGGCGGCACGCATACACGTCTCCGGCGGCAAGCTCGTCACCGGGGAGGACGTCGCCGAGATCGTGTCCCAGTGGACGGGCATACCGCTATCGAGCCTCGGCACCGACGAGCGGGAGCGGCTGCGGGGCATGGAGGAGATACTGCACCGCCGTGTCGTTGGGCAGGACAGCGCCGTGAGCGCCGTCGCAAGGGCGATTCGCCGAGGGCGCACGGGGCTTTCCGACCCCTCACGTCCCATCGGCAGCTTTCTGTTTCTCGGACCCACGGGCGTTGGAAAGACCGAGCTTTGCCGTGCGCTCGCCGAGGCGGTCTACGGCGATGAGCACTCCATGATACGTCTCGATATGTCGGAGTACATGGAAAAGCACGCCGTGAGCAAGCTCATAGGCTCGCCTCCCGGCTACGTCGGCTACGAGGACGGCGGTCAGCTCACCGAAAAGGTGCGGCGGCACCCGTGGTCGGTCGTGCTGTTTGACGAGATCGAAAAGGCGCACGAGGACGTTTGGGGCATCCTGCTTCAGATAATGGACGACGGACACCTCACCGACTCGACGGGCAGGTGCGTTGACTTCCGCAACACCGTCATCGTCATGACCTCGAACATCGGCGCAAAGACCGTGACCGAGGGCAGGCAC
Organism: Clostridiales bacterium; assembly: GCA_004556755.1. Classification (GTDB taxonomy): domain Bacteria; phylum Bacillota; class Clostridia; order Oscillospirales; family Oscillospiraceae; genus F23-B02. Next base: position 66,359 of record SFFW01000008.1, read on the forward strand.
AGACTCGGCTTTTCGGGCGACAGCGGCGCAAGGGCGTTCGAGGCTGAGCAGGACGAGCGCATAAACGAGGAGCTGCGTTCGGTATTCCGTCCGGAGTTTTTAAACAGGATCGACGAAAAGATCATCTTCCGCCGCCTGTCACGGGAGGAGATACGCAGGATAACCCGACGTATGCTCGGCTGTGTCGCCTCACGCTTTACGGAGCTTGGCATGGAGCTTGAGCTGCCGGAGGAGGTCGTCGACGTCATCGCAAACAGCGGCTACGACGAGAAGTACGGCGCTCGCCCGCTGCGTCGGGTCATACGCTCACTCATCGAGGACAAAGCCGCCGAAATGCTGCTTGACGGTGAGCTTGAGCGTGGCGATAAGGTGCTTGCGGCGGTGAGCAGCGGCAGCGTCACCCTGACTAAAATGGAGTGATGTTGACGCAAAGCGCCGAGTGTAGTATTATTGAAAATGCAATAGGGTCGGCCGAGCTGCGGAAGGCTTTGCCGACCTTTACTCTTACTCTCGGAGCCTTAAAAATGGACAAAAAAGCATTTATCGAAACGGTCAACGGGCGCTGCGCCTACAATATGCACAACGGGCTCACCGTCACCGATATCGGCGTCGATTTCTGCGTCGTCACGGCAGAACTTAATCCCACCGCCATGAACCCTTGGGACATGGCGCACGGCGGCTTTGTGTACTCAATGTGCGACGTCGCCTCCGGGGTGCTGGCAAGCGGGATCGAGCGCCGAGGCGTCACCCTGTCTGCGAATATGCAGTATCTCCGTCCCTCAAGGGGCAAGAGCCTCCGTGCCGAGGCGAAGATCATAAAAAACGGCAGAAAAGTGCTGTTTGTCGAAACGAACGTGTATAACGACGAGGGCGTTCACACCGCCAGAGGCGAGTTCCAAATATTCATATTGGAGGAGAATGCAAAATGAGCGCACCGACACTTTTCATCGTCATTCCCTGCTACAACGAGGAGGAAGTGCTGCCGATAACGGCACCCATGTTTCTTAATAAGCTTCTCTCGCTCGTGCATGAGGGCAAGATAGCGGACGCAAGCCGCATCATGTTCGTAAACGACGGCAGCCGTGACCGCACATGGGAGATCATAAGCGAGCTTTCAAGGAGCGATGAGCACTACATCGGCATCAGTCAGAGCCGCAACCGAGGACATCAGAACGCCGTCCTTGCCGGGCTGATGGAGGCACGGGGAAAGTGCGACATCACCATATCCGTAGACTGTGACGGGCAGGACGACATAAACGCCATGGGCAAAATGGTCGACGCCTATGCCGACGGCTGCGACGTGGTGTACGGCGTGCGCTCCAGCCGTGAGACGGACACCTTCTTTAAGCGCAGCACGGCGCAGGGCTTTTACAAGTTCCTGTCGCTGATGGGAGCCGAGGTCGTTTATAATCACGCCGACTACCGTCTCATCTCCGCCAGAGCGCTCGATGCGCTCTCGGAGTTTCACGAGGTCAATCTGTTTTTGCGGGGCATGGTGCCGCTTGTGGGCTTTAAAAGCACGAGCGTCGAGTACAGCCGCAGCGAACGCATTGCGGGCGAGAGCAAGTACCCATTAAAGAAAATGATAGCGCTGGCGGTTGACGGCATTACGAGTCTGTCGGTAAAGCCTCTGCGCATGATAATGAGCTTCGGCCTTACCGTTGCGCTCATCAGCTTCATCGGCGTCATTTGGGCGATCGTCGCCGCCATATGCGGCGATACCGTCGCAGGCTGGGCAAGCACCACCTGCATCGTCTGCTTCGTCGGCGGTGTGCAGCTTATATGCATGGGCATCATCGGCGAATACGTCGGCAAGATCTACATGGAGACGAAGGCCCGTCCGAGGTACATTATCTCCGCAAAAACGTGGGAGGACGGCAGCAAATGAACGCCGAAAATGCACTTCTTATCGCCGTTTCCGCCGCTCTGCGGGGCGAAAAGGCGGAGCTTTCGCTCTCAAACGATGCGTGGCGGCAGCTCATACGAACGGCCGAGGAGCAGAAGCTTCTGCCCCTCGTGTTTGACGCAGCGGGCGGCAGTATGCCGGAGGAGCTTTTCCCCTCCGTGCGCACACGGGTGCGGCACACCGTCGCAAACCAGCTTCGCTCGGAAGCGGAGTTTAAAAAGCTCCTGCGTGAGCTTAACGGCTTGGGTATACGTCCCCTGCTCGTCAAAGGGCTTCTCTGCCGCAGGACCTACCCCAAGTCCGACCTTCGGGTCTCGTCCGACGAGGACCTTTACATCCGCAGCGACTACCCCGACTTTCACGCAGCGATGCTCTCCCTCGGCTTTGAGGCGTCCGACCCCGACTATGAGAACGCCCACGAGGAGCGCTGCACGAGAAACGGACTTCTCGTTGAGGGTCACTGGGAGCTGTTTCCTCAGGAAAACTCCGCCCTCAACGCTCTAAATTCGCTCTCCGACGGCTTTTGGAGCCGTGCCGAGGAGCGGGACATTGACGGCATCCCCGTGCTTTGCCTTGAGCCGACGGATCACATGAGCTTTCTGCTGCTGCACGCCTACAAGCACTTCGTGTCCTCCGGCGTCGGCATCCGTCAGATATGCGACATCGCGCAGTGGGCAAAGGCTTACGATATCGGCTGGCAGCGGGTGTATGAGCTTATGCTGTCGGTACACGTTCAGGGCTTCTGCGCCGGAGTGTTCGACGCCGCCGAAAAGCATTTCGGCATGGCCTTCCCCGAAGTTTTCCCCCGCCTTGACGGGGACGACCTCGTGCGTGATGCGCTCCTCGGCGGCATCTACGGCTCTGCCGACATGAATCGCAAGCACAGCGGCAGCATGACTCTCGGTGCGCTCGAGGCCACAAACGGCGGCGCCGCCGCACCGCTGAAAAGTGCGGTCTTTCCCTCAAGAGCCGTGATGGAGATGAGCTTTCCGTGGGTGAAAAAAAGCGCTCTGCTGCTGCCTGCGGCGTGGGGCGTGCGCATCGTGCGCTACCTGCGTCGGGGGTCTCTTTCCGCCGCCGAGAGCATCAGGATAGGAAACGAACGCATCGAGCTTCTCAAAAAGTACGGTATACTCCGAAACGATCGGGAGAAAGCCGAAAGTTAAAATATAAACGCCGCCTAAGGGCGGCGTTTTTGTTGTAAAATAAGGCTTTGCATGGTATAATATTATTTTAGCGGCAATGCCGTAATATCTCCGTGGCAAGCCAGCCACGGGAAAGGAAGATTATATGAAACAGACAGACAAATCAATGGACAAGATCGTTGCCCTGTGCAAGAACAGAGGCTTCGTCTACCCCGGCAGCGAGATCTACGGAGGTCTTGCAAACTCTTGGGACTACGGTCCCCTCGGCGTCGAATTCAAGAACAACGTCAAAAAGGCGTGGCTCAAGAAGTTCGTTCAGGAAAGCCCCTACAACGTGGGACTTGACGCCGCCATCATCATGAATCCGCAGACATGGATCACCACGGGACACGTTTCCAGCTTCTCCGATCCTCTGCTGGACTGCCGCTCCTGCAAGGCACGTCACCGTGCCGACAAGCTCATCGGCGAGGAGCATCACGAGGTCAACGTCGACGCAATGAGCTTTGACGAGATGGATGAGTTTATCGCCTCTCACGAGGACATCGTCTGCCCCGTCTGCGGCAAGCACGACTTTACCCCGATCAGAAAGTTCAACCTCATGTTCAAAACCGCCATCGGCGTCACCGAGGACTCCAGCTCCACCTGCTACCTGCGTCCCGAAACCGCCCAGGGCATTTTCGTTAACTTTGCAAACATCGCCCGCACCACGAGGAAAAAGCTCCCCTTCGGCGTCTGCCAGGTCGGCAAGGCGTTCAGAAACGAGATCACTCCGGGCAACTTTATCTTCCGCATCAGAGAGTTCGAGCAGATGGAGTGCGAGTTCTTCTGCAAGCCCGGCACCGATCTTGAGTGGTTCGCATTCTGGAAGGACTACTGCAAAAACTGGCTCATCTCCCTCGGCATCAGCGAGGAGAACCTGCGCCTGAGAGATCACGAGCCTGCGGAGCTTGCCTTCTACTCCCGTGCCACCACCGACATCGAGTATGCCTTCCCGTTTACGGACTGGGGCGAGCTGTGGGGCATCGCCGACCGCACCGACTATGACCTCAAGCGTCATCAGGAGGCGTCCGGCAAGGACCTCACCTACTTCGATCAGGAGACCGGCGAACACTATATCCCCTACGTCATCGAGCCTTCTCTGGGCTGCGACCGTGTTGCGCTTGCCTTCCTGTGCGAGGCATACGACGAGGAGGTCGTCGGTCAGGACAAGAAAGGCAACGACGACGTTCGCACCGTGCTGCGTCTGCACCCGGCGCTTGCTCCCTTCAAGTGCGCCATTCTGCCGCTGAGCAAGAAGGAGATACTCACCGGCCCCGCCATGGAGCTGTACCGTGAGCTGTCCAAGCACTTCATGGTCGATTACGACGAGACCGGCTCCATCGGCAAGCGCTACCGCCGTGAGGACGAGATCGGCACCCCGTTCTGCATAACCTTTGACTTTAACACCGTCGGCACCGAAACGGACGAAGCCGACCATTGTGTCACCATCCGTGAGAGGGACAGTATGCAGCAGGTCCGCATCCCCATTTCCGAGGTCAGAGCATATATTGAAGAGCGTATAAATTTCTGACGGCGGAGGCGGGACTATGCACACAAAGCTAAGGCGCCGGCATCTCACCCCCTTCGGTGAGCCGACCGCCGAAAGAGCCGGAAAGCACAAGCGGCTCTACTGCGCATTCAACATTCTTCTCCCGCTTTTATCCGCATTTGCCGTCTGCGTCATGAGTCTCAGGCTTGCATACGGCAGCTATGACGAACGCATTTTCGGGGATTACTTCGGTTTTCCCCTCATCGTCATTTTGAATTTGCTCCCCATCCTTCTGCTTTGGGGCATATTCTACTGCATAACGAGGCGAAACTGGGCGGCGTTTCTGCTTACCGCCGTCCCGGTGCTGCTCGCCTCGGCAGGCAATTACTTTAAGCTCAAGTTCCGCAACGACCCCTTCATGTTCGGCGACGTATCGGCAATCGGAACGGCTCTCGGCGTTGCCGACGGCTATGACATAAGCTTCACCGCCGATCTTGTGATAATCACCGTCGCCGTGGTCCTTATCGCAGTCCTGCTGTCTCTCTTTGCCGGGTACCGTGCAAAAACCAAGCCCTGCGTCATCGCTCTCGTGCTGATCGCCCTGTCGGTGTACCCGCTCTGGTCGTTTGTCTATTCAAATGACGAGATTTACGACGGTATCGAAAACTATGAGCACCTTAACCGCTGGAGCTACTGCGGTCAGTACATTTCAAAGGGATTTGTGTATCCTTTCATCCACAGTATAACCGATGCCGTGCATATAAGGCCGGACGGCTACGACGAAGCGGCGGTGGAGAGCATTCTTGCCGAGCATCCGAGTGCCGACATTCCCGACGACAAAAAGGTCAACATCATCGCCGTTCAGCTTGAGGCATATTCGGATTTTACGGAGTTTGATATCGACGGCATATCCGAGGAGACCTATGACTTCTATCACAGGCTTGAGGCAGAAAGCTACACCGGGCATCTTATCGACAACGTCTTTGCCGGAGGCACCATCGACACCGAGCGCTGCTTCCTTACAGGCAGCACGAAGCTTGTCGAATATGTCAGGGATTCCTCATCATATGTGCGATATCTGAATTCGCAGGGCTACGTCTCCATGGGCTGTCACCCCTGCTCAAGCGAGTTTTACAACCGACGCAACGTGAATGAATACCTCGGCTTTGAGGACTACCGCTTCCTCGACGGTTATTTTGACCGTTTCACCGATCAGGGCGCCGCATCGGACGATATATTCTTCCCGCAGCTCCTTGAGCTGTATCGGGAAGCGCAGAAGTCCGGCAAGCCGGTGTTTTCGTTCAACGTCAGCTATCAGGGTCACGGTCCTTATGCCCACGACAGTTGCTATTACCCCTCTCAGAACTGGGACGGTAACGGTTATTCGGACTACGCCAGATGCATTATGAACAACTACCTCGGCTCACTTCAAAGCACCGGAGTGTCCCTTGCGTGGTTCATCGAGGAGCTTCGGAGCGACCCCGAACCCGTCGTCGTGCTGCTCTACGGCGACCACAAGCCGTGGCTCGGCGACAACTCCGCCGTTTACGAGGAGCTTGGCATCACCCTCAACAACTCCACCGAGGAGAGCTTCCGCAATATGTACGCCACGAAGTATCTCATTTGGGCAAACGACGCAGCCAAAGAGGTCCTCGGTCACGAGATCACCGGCACGGGTCCCGACATAAGCCCCTGCTATCTGATGAACGTTCTCTTTGACCACCTCGGATGGGAGGGCGACTCGTATATGCAGTACATGAGTGATATGATGGAGGTGCTGCCCGTCATTCACTCAAGCGGCATCTTCTTTGAGTACGGCAAATACACCACCCACCTTGAGGTCGAGACAAAGGCGCTGTACGACGAGCTTTTATGCGTCGAATATTACAGGTTTGAAAACTTCTCGGAGGACAAATGACATGACTGCCGGAGAGGACTTTGTAAAGAAAATAAAGCCGTTCGGCTGCGTCCTGTTTTTGGCGCTGTTTGTGGGCTTCCTCGTGTTCTGCTTTACCGGAGGCGGCGCTCCCGTCAAGGGCTATTCCGCCCCGCGCGACGCCGACTACTATGCCGAACACTTAGACGAGCTTCAGACCGAGCTTGAGCAAAACCTTTTCCCGAAGCTGCAAGGCGTTTGCGGCTGCGAGATAAAGGGCGACAAGCTCAGCGTCGCCATCACCGACAAGTATTTCGACGAGACCAAGAGCGATATTCTGTTTTACTACGACAAAAATTTATTTGTATTTCAAAAGGAAGATTGAGAAAATGAAAGACGGATTTATTAAGGTTGCCGCCGCTTCCCCGATGATCCGGGTAGCGGACACCGACTACAACGCAGACCGCATCATTGAGTGTATCGGCTCTGCAAGCGCAAAGGGCGTAAAGCTCATTTCCTTCCCCGAACTGGTCATAACGGGCTGCTCCTGCTACGATCTTTTCACGCACGGCGTCCTCCTCAGAGGCGCCGAGACCGCTCTTGAGAAGATAGTCAATGCGACGAAGAAGCTTGACGTTCTCTCCGTCGTGGGACTTCCCTTCTCTCCCAAAGGCGGCGCTCTGTACAGCGTTGCCGCCGTTATCTACAAGGGCGAGGTCCTCGCCCTCATCCCCCGCACCGAGGTCTCCGGTACGGTGTTTGCCGCTCCCGAAAGCGACGAGGAGACTATCGTCTCCTTCGGCAGCAAGGGTCAGTTTGAGTGCGTTTTCGGCACCGAGGTCATCGTGACCGCAAACTTCCCCCGTGCGCTCGCACTCGGCGTTGAGCTTGGCGGCGACGCCACCGCTCCGATCTCCCCCTCAGTCCGCCATGCGCTGGCTGGCGCAAGCCTCATCGTGAGCCTTGCATCCTTCCCTGCGACCGTAAGCTCCACCGACGAGGCAAAGGCAAGGATAAAGTACCGCTCCGAAAATCTCAAGTGCGCAATGCTTCTTGCCGCTCCCGGCAAGGGCGAAAGCAGCACCGACAACGTGTTCTCCGGTCTGTGCATGGTCGCCGAAAACGGTGAGATACTCGCCTCCGACGAATGCGAGGACTGCATGGTCATCACCGAGGTCGACATCGACTACATCGAGAACCTGCGCCGCAAGGCGGGCGTGTTCGGCACCATGCGCTACCCCCATTCCGAGGTGTACTGGGATAACGAGCTCGTCGAAACAACGCTTACCCGCAGCTACCGCAAGCTGCCGCATCTGCCCGAATTTGAAAAGGATATGGCAAACTACTGCCGCCGCATGATCGACATTCAGGTGTCGGGTCTTATTAAGCGCATGAAGTACGCAGGGCTTGACCACTGTGTCGTCGGCATCTCCGGCGGCGTCGATTCCACCCTCTGCGTCATGGTCTGCGCCGAGGCTGTAAAGCGCATGGGTCTGCCCAGCGAAAACGTCATCGCCTGCACGCTGCCCTGCTTCGGCACCTCCTCCCGCACGAAGTCCAACGCCATCATCGTCGCCGAACAGCTCGGCTGCGAGGTGCGTGTCATCGACATCGGCGAGAGCGTGTACAAGCACTTTGACGACATCGGCCACGCTCACGACGACTACTCCGTCGCCTTTGAGAACGCTCAGGCCCGTGAGCGCACGCAGGTGCTTATGGACATCGCAAACAAGGTCAACGGTCTCGACGTCGGCACCGAGGACCTCAGCGAGTTCGTTGACGGCTGGTGTACCTACAACGGCGACCACACGAGTATGTACGACGTGAACATGGGTCTCACCAAGACTCAGGTCCGTGCGGGCGTCCGCTTCATTGCGCAGCGCACCGAGGACAAGGTGCTTGCCGACGCTCTGTGGGACGTTCTTGACTGCCCCGTCACTCCTGAGCTGCTGCCCATAAGCTCCGACGAGATCGAGCAGAAGAGTGAGGAAGCCGTCGGCTCCTACTCGCTTCAGGACTTCTTCACCCACAAGATGATGATCTGCGGCTTCTCCCCGGCGAAGACCCTGCGCATCGCAAAGACCGTGTGGCACGACGAGTTCTCCGACGAGGAGCTTGTAAAGTGGCTCACCAGCTACTGCAAGCGCTACTTCTCGCAGCAGTTCAAGCGCAGCTGCCTCATGGACGGTCCGGCGGTCGAGGCCTTCTCCGTCTCTCCGAGAAACGGCTTCCTCATCCCCTCCGATGCGGAAAACACCCTGTTCTTAAAGAGCCTCGACGAGCTTAAATAAAAGCAAAAGCACACGGTGCATCTTCGATGCACCGTGTATTTTTTGCGGCAATACCGACATTAAAAATTCCGGCAGCACACGGGGTGCTGCCGGAACTCGTTTATATTATGCGCTTTCGGCACTCATTGAGCGTCGTTTGAGATCA
>SFFW01000024.1 GCA_004556755.1 Clostridiales bacterium
AATCTCTTCCGCTTCCCGCAGCAATTTTTCAGATGTCATACTCCGACCTCCCAACAACGAAATAGGATCTTTTGGATTAGTATATCACCAATGATACCAAAAAACCATCAACAAATATAGTATTTTCAATGTTTTCAGGCAATTTTCTTTATCTCAAATGAGTATTCCGCAGGTCCCTTCATGCCTTTTTCTTTGGCATTCTTACTGTATATTTTCCGGCGCTCTGCGCTATACGGTGCAGTCAACCGGAAACTCAACCGGCCTTTTTCGATTTCAAAGCTAAGACCTCCTTGCTTTTGGGTTTCTTTTGCGGCTGAAGCCCCATATACAACATAAAGCCCGTACTGACATCCGATCAGTACGGGCTTAAATGCTAATATGGGATTTTTGTGAGATGGTTGAAATTATTCTTTACTTCACAAACCACTTGCAATGCAGAATAATCGCATTGTAGCGGAATTTTATCAAAAGCTTATCAGAAGAGACGGGCGAATTCGAAAAACCGTTGGTATTACTGGCTTTTTTGGATTTTTCGAATTATTCCCACTCGATTGTTGCTGGGGGTTTGGAGCTTATGTCGTAGACGATGCGGTTTATGCCCTTGACCTCGTTCACTATGCGCACGGACACCTTGTCCAGCACGTCGTAGGGTATCCTCGTCCAGTCGGCGGTCATGAAGTCGCTCGTCGTCACGCTGCGCAGGGCAAGCGTGTAATCGTAGGTCCTGCCGTCTCCCATGACGCCGACGGAACGCATATCGGTCAGCACCGCGAAATACTGGCTCATCGTTCCCTCAAGCTTCGCCTTTGCGATCTCGTCACGGAAAATGAAGTCCGCCTCACGCAGTATCGAGAGCCGCTCCTCGGTGACCTCGCCGATGATCCTTATCGCAAGCCCCGGTCCGGGGAAGGGCTGGCGCATGACCAGATACTCCGGCAGTCCCAGCTCACGTCCGAGCGCACGAACCTCGTCCTTGAACAGCAGACGCAGCGGCTCGATTATCTCACGGAAATCCACGCAGTCGGGCAGTCCGCCGACGTTGTGATGACTCTTTATGACGGCGGCGACGTTGGTGCCGGACTCGATGACGTCGGGGTATATCGTACCCTGAACGAGATAGTCAACGGAGCCTATCTTCCTCCCCTCGTCCTCAAACACACGGATAAACTCCTCGCCGATGATCTTGCGCTTCGTTTCGGGATCGGTGACGCCCTTGAGTCTGCCGAGGAAGCGATCCTTTGCGTTCACACGGACGAAGTTTATATTGCGGTCCTTAAATGCCGCCTCGACCTCGTCGCCCTCGTCTTTGCGCATGAGACCGTGGTCCACAAAAATGCAGGTGAGCTGATCGCCGACCGCCTCGCTCAGAAGCGCCGCTGCAACGGAGGAGTCCACGCCGCCGGAGAGCGCAAGCAGCACCTTGCCGTCGCCGACCTTGCGGCGTATGCTCTCGACGGAGGAGCGCATATAATCGCCCATCGTCCAGTCGCCCTTTGCTCCGCAGATGCCGTACAGGAAATTGCGCAGCATCTTTGAGCCGTACTCGGTGTGATTGACCTCCGGGTGGAACTGTACGCCGTAGAACGAACGCTCCTCGTCGCATATGCCGACGGTGGGGCAGGCGGCGCTGTGCGCAACGAGCTTAAAGCTCTCCGGCACCTTCGCCATGTAGTCGCCGTGGCTCATCCACGTTACACTCTCCTCCGGCAGTCCGGCAAAGAGCCTGCACTCCGTGTCGAAGAAGGTCGGGGTCTTGCCGTACTCACGGGCGGTGTCGTCCTGAGCCGCAGTCACGGCTCCGCCGAGGTAGTGCGCCATGAGCTGGCAGCCGTAGCAGATGCCGAGGATGGGGACGCCGAGCTCAAACACCTTGGGGTCGACCTGCGGCGAGCCTTCGGCGTAAACGCTCTGCGGTCCGCCGGTAAAGATGATGCCTATCGGGTCAAAGCGGCGTATGTCCTCGATGCTCATGCCGTGCGGCTTTACCTCGCAGTAAACGCTGCACTCTCTGACACGTCTCGCTATGAGCTGATTGTACTGTCCGCCGAAGTCAAGTATAAGAACACGCTGATTGTCCATCGCCTTTCACCCTCAAACCTTTTTGAACATGCTGATACCGCTGCGCTTATGCTCGCTTACTCTGTGGAAGCGGTCGATGACCTTCTTGTCCCGCTCCGAAGCTTCGCCCGTGAGGATATAGGTGTCTATCGCATTGTAGGTGACGCCCATCTCGTCCTCGTCGGTCTGCCCGTCGAACAGTCCGGCGGAGGGCGCCTTGTTTATGACGCAGGCGGGAGCCGTGAGCCACTTGAGGAACTCTATGACCTCGGTGGCGGTGAGGTCGGATATGGGGTTAAAGTCGCAGGCGCCGTCGCCCCACTTCGTGAAGTAGCCCATATACGCCTCGCTGCGGTTGCCCGTTCCGGCGACGAGTCGGTTCTCGCTTGCGGCGACGGCGTACAGCGTCGTCATTCTGAGTCTCGGTGCGATGTTGTTGACCGCTGCGGGGGTCAGCGTCGTGATGGCGGAGAGCCTGTCCATCTCGCACTGGCGCACGTCGGTGAGGTCGATTACGCGGCTCTGTATGCCGAAATGCTCGGAGACCTCCTTTGCGTCCTTCATGTCCTGCTCGAAGTTGCGCTTCGATGCGCAGGGCATCATTATTCCGACGGTGTTTTCGCAGGCGAACTTGCACAGGATACCGACGAGCGAGCAGTCCTTGCCGCCGGAGTTGCCGTACACGATGCCGGAAACGCCGCTTTTCTCCACAAGCTCTCTGATATAGCTTACACGGTCCGCAAATTCCTTGGCGTAATCTCTCATTTTCAAAGCTCCAATCTATTGTTCATTGTTGTTTCTGAGTTTATCAAGGGGCAGGTATTTCGGCAGCCAGCTCATAAGCGGCAGTCCGAACAGATACATAACGGGCAGCTCTCCGAGCGCCACCTCACCCGCACACACGGCAAAGGCGCCGGGATGCTCCAAGGGGGAAAGCCCGATATACGCATAGGTGAGCATTGCGCCCACGATGACCGCATTCACGATGACGGGAAGAAAGCAGGCAAGCAGGCGGCTTTTTAAGCTGTCCTTCATGTGCTTTCCGACGGCTGACATTCCGAGGCAGGCAATAAGCGTCGCAAGGGAGCCGAAGATAACGTCCGGCAGTCCGGCGGCGGAGAGGGTATTTGCGATGGCGCAGCCGATAAACAGTCCCCATGCTGCGGCGGGCGTAAAGTAGCTCAGAACGCACAGCGCCTCGGAAATGCGGAATTGCAGGGGCCCGTAGCTTATCGGTGCAAGCACCATTGTGAGTATCGCATAGAGCGCACCCACAACGGCGGCAAACGCCAGCTTGTAACTTAAACCTCTCATTCTCCACCTCCGTTTAGCGAGAACATACAGCCGCAGTATGTCTGCCTGTACAGTCCGTACTTCTCCGCAAGTACCATTGAACGGTGGTTCCCCTCACGCTTGCGGAATTCCGAGGGCAGCCATTTAACGCCGAAGCGTTCGGCACATTCCCTGCCGATGGCGTTTATCACCACGGCGTCCTTCCGTGAGGACACCGTGAGCGTGGTGCAGAAATATTCAAAGCCGTGTTCGGCGGCAAACTTAGCTGTCTTTTCGAGTCTGAGCTTAAAGCACTCGATGCAGCGCTTGCCCTCCTCCGGCTCGTTTTCAAGACCCTTGACACGCTCGAAATATTCTCCGCAGTCCCAATCAAGGCAGCAAAGCTCTGCGTGGGACCCGTCCTTATCAAGGCAGGAGATGAGTTTTTTCTGCGTTTCGAGCCTCAGCTCAAACTCCTCCTCCGGCCAGAGATTCGGGTTATACCAAAGCACGGTCACGTCGAAAAATCGGCTCAAAAGCTCGATGACCGAGCCGGAGCAGGGACCGCAGCAGCTGTGCAGGAGAAGCTTCGGTCGTCTGCCGTCAAGCTCTGCGACCTCTTTATCGAATTTTCGCATAAACTGCTCTCTGTTCATTTTCGACTCCCGTCAGCTTTAGCTTATATTTCAAATGATAATTATATTGTTTTATCCCGGCAATGTCAATTATGTGTTGCAGCTTTAGAGAAAATGGTATAAAATGATTGCCGTGAATTTTACGTATCGGAGGCTACATTATGACCGTACTTGTAACGGGCGGCATGGGCTATATCGGCAGCCACACCTGCGTCGAGCTTTTGAATCAGGGAATGGACGTCGTCATCATCGACAACCTCGTAAACTCCAGTGCGGAGGCGGGCAAGCGCATAGAGCGCATAAGCGGCAGAAGCCTCACCTTTTATGAGGCGGACGTGCGTGACCGCAAAACGCTCGACCGCATTTTCGAGACGCACGACATCGACTGCGTTATTCATTTTGCGGGGCTTAAAGCGGTTGGCGAATCCGTTGAGATGCCGCTTGAGTATTACGACAATAACCTCGGCTCCACAATAACGCTGTGCCGTGCCATGCGTGACCACGGTGTTAAGAATATCATCTTCTCCTCGTCCGCTACCGTGTACTCCGGCGACAACGAGATGCCGCTTTTTGAGACCTCACGCACGGGAAGCTGCACCAACCCCTACGGCTGGACGAAGTATGTGTGCGAGCAGATCCTCAGAGACTACTGCGCCGCAGACCCCGAATGGGCGGCGGTGCTGCTGCGCTACTTTAACCCCATCGGCGCTCACGAAAGCGGACTTATCGGCGAGGACCCCAAGGGCATTCCCAACAATCTGATGCCCTACATCTCGCAGACCGCCATCGGCAAATTTGAATACCTCCGTGTTTTTGGCGACGATTACGACACGCCCGACGGCACGGGTGTGCGTGACTACATCCACGTCGTCGATCTTGCGAGGGGTCACGTCGCCGCCATCGACTATATGCTGAAGCACAGGGGCGAGAGCGTGTTTAACCTCGGCACCGGCGTGGGCTACAGCGTGCTTCAGATGGTCAGCACCTTTGAAAAGGCAAACGGCGTCCGTGTGCCGTACCGCATCGTCGGCCGCCGTGCGGGTGACCTTCCGGTGTGCTACTGCTCCCCCGACAAGAGTGCAAAACTTCTCGGCTGGCGGGCGACGCACAATCTTGAGGATATGTGCCGTGACAGCTGGCACTGGCAGACCTTAAATCCCAACGGCTACGAAAAGTGAGTATAAACAAAGAAAAAGCAGAGCGAAGGCTCTGCTTTTTCTTTGCATATTTAATTATTTGTACATCTCGATGAGACGCTGCAGGTGTTCAAACCTTGCCTTTGCGTTCTCCTCGGACGCCTCGAACAGGGTCTCCGCACGGTCGGGGAACTCACGGGTGAGTCTGCTGTAACGTGCCTCGTTCATGAGGAAGTCCTTGTAGCCGCCGGCGGGAGCCTTGCTGTCCAGCGTGAATCTGCCGTCCTCGGCAGCGGGATTGTAGCGGAACAGGTTCCAGTAGCCGCACTCGACAGCCTTCTTCATCTCGGACTGGCAGTTGGTCATGCCGCCCTTGATGGAGTGCATCTCACAGGGTGCGTATGCAATGATGATGGACGGTCCCTTGTACGCCTCGGCCTCTCTTATGGCCTTGAGGGTCTGGATGGAGTTTGCGCCCATTGCGATCTGTGCAACGTAGACATAGCCGTAGGTCATTGCAATCTCCGCCAGGGACTTGGACTTTATCTCCTTGCCCGCTGCGGCGAACTGTGCGACCTGACCGATGTTCGATGCCTTCGATGCCTGACCGCCGGTGTTGGAGTACACCTCGGTGTTGAATACGAAGATGTTGACGTCCTCACCGCTTGCAAGAACGTGGTCAACGCCGCCGAAGCCGATGTCGAACGCCCAGCCGTCGCCGCCGAATATCCAGCAGCTCTTGCGATTTAAGTAAGCACTGCCGGCAAGGATCTCGGAAGCGAGAGTGCAGGCGGGGCAGTCGCAGTTGACGCCGCCGTTTGCCTTGACCTCTTCCATGTGTGCCTTCATCTCGACAGCCTTGTCGCCGAAGTATTCCTTCGCCTTGTCGGAGCCGAGGAATGCGATGCAGTCGTCTGCGGAGACGATGCTGTCCTTAAGCTCTGCGATGTAAGCCTTTGCCGCTGCCTGGTTTGCCTCGGTATCGTCGTAGGTATCGAGCCATGCCTGCGCTGCGGCCTTAAGCTCTGCGCAGCAGCCGGGGAGAGCGACCAGCTCTTCGGTCTTTGCCTTGAGGTCGTCTCTTATCTTCTTCTGACCGAGGTACATACCGAGACCATGCTCTGCGTTGTCCTCAAACAGGCTGTTTGCCCATGCGGGACCTTTGCCTTCCTTGTTGACGGTGTAGGGAGAGGTCGCAGCGGGTCCGCCCCAGATGGAGGAGCAGCCGGTCGCATTGGAGATCATCATGTGATCGCCGAAAAGCTGAGTTACGAGACGGGCGTAGCTGGTCTCGGCACAGCCTGCGCAGGAACCGGAGAACTCAAGGTAGGGCTGCTTAAACTGGCTGCCCTTGACGGTGCTGTCCTGAAGCTCCTTCTTCTCTGCGACCTTGGATACCATGTAATCGAATACGGGCTGCTTATCCGCCTGGGATTCCAGTCCGACCATCTTGAGGCTCTTGGTGGGGCAAACGCCGACACAGACGCCGCAGCCCATGCAGTCCATGGGAGAGATCGCCATGGTGTACTTGTAAACGCCCTTGCCCTTGCCTGCCTTGACATCAACGATGTCGGCGCCTGCGGGAGCGGCTGCCGCCTCGTCCTCGGTCAGTGCGAAGGGACGGATGGTGGCGTGGGGGCAAACGTAAGCGCACTGGTTGCACTGTACGCAGGTTGCGGAGTTCCATTCGGGTACGAAAGCGGAGACGCCTCTCTTTTCATATGCGGATGCGCCCAGCTCAAAGGTGCCGTCGGCGTGGTTCACGAATGCGGATACCGGCAGCGAGTCGCCGTCC
>SFFW01000019.1 GCA_004556755.1 Clostridiales bacterium
GTAGCGGAAAGGATTGGCTGTGCCGATGGTGTAGCCGTCGGCGTTTTCGACGCTTACGCACTTGCCCCATGCATCGTACAGGTACTTCGCAATGATCTTACCCGTCGCTGCATCTGCAAGTCCGACTACATCGCCCTGCAGATTATACATGTAGTAAGCCGTGACGTTACCCTGCTGGACGCCGATCCTCGTACCGGTGCTGTCGTAGAAGAACCACATCACGTCGCTACCGGTCTTCTGCGCGAGTATCTGAGTGCCGTTGAGCAGATACTCAGTCTTCGTGCCGTTCACGGTCTTGCTGCTTCTTATCCCGTCCGGCGTGTAGGTGTAGAGCTTGCCGAGGATACTGTCGGAAACTAGTAACATTGCCGTCGATATTATTGCGCCATGTGAAGTATATAGTTCCATTGTATTTTTTTGCCGTCGGTCTGTCAAGTGAATAATAAGAATATCCAATAACAAAACCGTCGTTCTGCACTATGTTGTATGCGCTCATCGCACGCCTTTTTCGAGTAGGGCGCAGTCGATCCAAAGATTATCAGAACAGCAGTTAACATAGCGCACGCGGAAACTGTCCGCCCCCTCAGGTAGGGCGCAGCCGTCATTTTTCAAATAGACCTCTATGAGATCGGCGATCTCTTTCTCATCGTCAACAATTAAGATCTTCTCATTCATTTTCCGGCTCTTTATGATCGGGAACAGCCTGCATAATGTCCCCGCAGTCGCACCCGAAATACACGCATATATACAACAAAACAGGCAGTGTGAGATTTTTGTTTTTGTTTAAGCGAAAGGGCTGCGATGAACGTGCTTTATGTAGAAAATTTTGGGTGAATTTTGGGTCACAGCACTCGAAAATACTCGTAGTTGCTCAAAAATACTCGCTAAAAAGTTGCGAAAAACGCGCAAAAATGCGAAAAACGGGGCATTATTTCGAGAAATTGTACACAAAATGAGCCCTCATAACCCGAAGGTCGTGGGTTCAAATCCCTCCTCCGCAACCATAAAAGACTGCACTTTTGTCTACCACGACAAGAGTGCAGTCTTTTATGGAGCAGGGTACAGGAGTCGAACCGTTTCTGGTTCAAATCCACCCACCGCTAACTTTTCCCGCCTACTTTGCTCAGTTAATTTGAAGTAAAAGGTGCGCGGGATTTTTGGTCTGAAAACGCAAAAAAACGGCCCCGGAGCGGTCTCATTGACCATTCCGAAGCCGGTTTTCTCTGGTTTTACAGTATTTTGGGCTGTTTTTGCCCTAAAAACAAGAAAATTGCCTGATTTATCTGGTAGACAAATCAGGCAATTACTTTGGTGGGGGAAGGTGGATTCGAACCACCGAAGGCATCGCCAGCAGATTTACAGTCTGTCCCCTTTGGCCACTCGGGAATTCCCCCATATTCAATTACCGGCGCAAACGAGGTGGAGCTGGTGGACGGACTCGAACCCCCGACCTGCTGATTACAAATCAGCTGCTCTACCAACTGAGCTACACCAGCGCAACGCCAGCTTTAACATAATAGCAAACGAAGATTGTTTTGTCAACACTTATTTTGCTGACCAACGAAAATTTTAGGGAGGAATAAATATGAAGCTTAAAGAAATGTCGTTTCAATACAGGGAAGGCGCAAAGGCGTGCAGAGCAAGGGCAAACGAACTCAAAGAAGCGCTTTGGCAATGCACGGGCGAGACGGAGAAAATGCTCCTGCGCCGCCGCATTGCGATCCTGACCAGAATGGCAAACGAAGCGGCGGCGACGGCGAAGTACCTTTACAATTACTACGGAGGCAGAGACGAATATGATCATGACTATGACGGAAGCGGAAAAGTATCAGGCGCTCAGGCAGCTCGTGAAGCTCACGGACGTGACCGGGCAGGGAAAAATGAGCGCATTGCGCCACGGCATGGAGGAGGTTTTGACGCCGAGGCAAAAGCAGCTTGTACATATGTACTACATAGAGCAGAAGCCCATGCAGCTTATCGCCGAGGAGCTGGGGCTTGACGTGAGCAGCGTCAGCAGGACGCTCAAGCGTGCGAGAAGGAATCTCTACACCTTCCTGCGCTACGGCGGCCGAAGCCTTTTGTGCGAGCTGGAAAACTGAAGCGGTTTACAAGTTGCTGCGATTGTGGTAGAATCGTGTCGGCACATACTACACTAAAGGAGCAAACCGTGAAAAGATCACATATAAGCATTTTCGCACTTTGCCTTGCGGCGCTGCTTTGCCTCACCGCCTGCGGCGGCACTGCCCGTGAAAGCGAGCCTAATGACCCCCACACCGGACAGGTTGAGGTGTTTAACGGCAGCCGTGAGGTTTGGATAACGCCGCAGGAGGGCGTCCCAGTGAACACCCTCAAGTCCGATGACTTTACCGTTGACGAGACGGGCAGACCCGTGTACATCGGCGACGAATACGAGGCGGTGTACGGTATCGACGTGTCCTACTGCCAGCAGGATGTCGATTGGCAGCAGGTGAAGGACAGCGGCATAGACTTTGCGATCCTTCGCATCGGCGCAAGGGGCTACGGCAAGGAGACCGGCAACATAATCGAGGACGACTACTTTGAAGCAAACTACGCTGCGGCGAAGGCGGCGGGAGTCAAGCTCGGCGTGTACTTCTTCTCTCAGGCGATAAGCGAGGAGGAGGCGGTCGAGGAGGCGGACTTTGTTCTGTCGATGCTTCGGGGCAAGGACCTTCAGCTTCCCGTGTACTTCGACTGGGAGCATATAAGCTACGACGAGGCACGCACGAACGACATAAACGGTGAGACGATAACCGACGCCTGCATTGCGTTCTGCGAACGGATAAAGGAGGGCGGCTTTGAGCCGGGCGTATACATGTACGCAGGGATGGCGTACTACGAGTACGATCTATCCCGCCTTACCGACTACGACTTTTGGTGCGCAAGCATCGGAGACTACCCCTATTTTTACTATGCGCATACGGTGTGGCAGTACAGCTTTACCGGGCTTGTGCCGGGTATCGCCACAGACTGCGACCTGAATATCATGTTTATCAAAAAATAAGCGACGGAGGAAAGTGCATGGAATCGGAAGTTTTTAAGATCATTGAAAAGGAACGGAAAAGGCAGAGCGAGAATGTTGAGCTTATAGCGAGCGAGAACTTCGTCAGCGAGAATGTGCTCAAGGCGATGGGCTCCTGCTTTACGAACAAATACTGTGAGGGCTACCCTGCGGTGCGCTATGACGGACTCGGCAGGAAGGGCCGCTACTACGGCGGCTGCATCTATGCCGACGAGGTGGAGGAGTACTGCCGCAAAAAGTGGAAAGAGGTATTTAAGACCGATTACCATGTGAACGTGCAGCCGCACGCCGGCTCGCAGGCGAACTTTGCGGCGTTCATGTCGGTGCTTTCCCCCGGCGACACGATACTTGCAATGGACCTGAATAACGGCGGTCACCTGACGCACGGCTCATCGGTCAACTTCTCCGGCAAGCTGTACAAAACGGTGTTTTACGACGTTGACGACAAAGGCTTTATCGACTACGACGACATCGACGGGAAGATAAAGAAGCATAAGCCCCGGCTCGTGCTTGCGGGTGCAAGCGCATATTCGAGGGAGATAGACTTCAACCGCATCGGACGCATCATAAAGGAGAACTCCGACGAGACGTATAGGCCCTACTTCATGGTCGACATGGCGCATATTGCGGGGCTTGTCGCAGCAGAGCTTCATCAGAGCCCCTTCGGCATTGCGGACATTATCACGACAACGACGCACAAGACCCTCAGAGGTCCGAGAGGCGGTATGATATTCTGCAAGCCGGAGCTTGCAAAGCAGGTGGACGGCGCAGTGTTCCCCGGCTCGCAGGGAGGCCCGCTCATGCACGTTATCGCAGCCAAGGCGGTTGCAGCGGAGGAGGCCTGCACCCCGGAGTACAAGGAGTACATCGCAGACGTCGTGCGCAACTGCAAGGCGATGGCGGACGAGTTTACGGCAAGGGGCTATGAGATAGTCACCGGCGGCACCGACAATCACCTGTTCCTCGTTGATTTTTCGAACACGCATCCGAAGCTTTCCGGCAAGGCGGTCCAGGATATGCTCGACGAACACGCAATAACGCTCAACAAAAACTGCGTTCCGAACGAGAAGCGCAGCCCGACTCAGACGAGCGGCGTCCGCATCGGCACCGCTGCCGAGACGACGAAGGGCAAAACTGCGGAGGACTTTGTTAAGCTTGCCGACCGCATCGACGAGCTTATAACGGAGTATTATAAGACCTTAGACTGATAAGAGTAAAAAAATCAGCTCGGCTTTTGCCGAGCTGATTTTTTCATATGTATTACTCTTTTTCTTCGGGAGCGTCCTCTGCGGGGGCTTCCTCTGCGACGCCGTCGTCTGCGGGAGGATCGTCCTTAAAGTCGATTATCTCGACCTCAAGGGTCTTTTCCTTTGCAGCGGCGATGCTTGCCTTTGCCTCGTAAAGCTCGGTGCGGAGAGCCTCGATCTTCTGATCCATTGCGACCAGCTCCTCAAAGAGGGGAACGAAGTAATCTTCGGGATCGTTGCGGTGCTGATCGAAGTAAAGACGTCCGATCTCGACAAATACCTTCTTCTGCTCCTCAAGCTCGCCGTTTATCTTGACGTTGAGCTTTGCGATATTTGCATAGCATCTTGCGGTGGTGCTGCTGCGGTCATATACGCTGTGCAACTTGTTGGACTGAGCTGCGCTCTTTATCTTTTCCTTTGCCTTGTTGCCGAGAGCGCTTGCGGTTCCCTTTATCATGCTTCTGTAATTTGCCATTATAAAAACTCCTTTCAGATTTCGTTTTCCTTGCGATTTACGAACATTTTTTCGGGGTCGGGGTATTTGCGTGCTACATATATCATTATGCCGACGGCGACTATCGCACTGCACAGTGCGAGAAGCTGCGATACTCTGATGTCGGTGCCGGAGATGTACAGACTGTCCTGACGCAGTCCCTCTATCCACGCACGGCCGATGCCGTACCAGCAGACGTACATGAGGAACGCCTGACCGTCATACTTGCGCTTACCCTTCTTTGACCAAATGTGCAGAATGACAAGACCGATGAGGTTCCACAGGCTTTCGTACAGGAAGGTGGGGTGGACGTAGTAGGTTTCGGAAGCGCCGGGATATGTAAGCCCCATGCGGCAGAAAATATCGGTCTCGGCGCCGTAGGCCTCTCTGTTCATAAAGTTGCCCCAGCGTCCGACCGCCTGACCTATGAGCAGACCGAAGGAGAGCAGGTCTGCGGTCGCAAAAAACGATATTTTCTTTACCCGGCACCAAACGATGCCGACGATAAGCCCCATGATTATGCCGCCGTAGATCGCAAGACCGCCGTTCCATATCTGGACGATCTCTTCGGGCCTTGCGGAGTAGTAGCTCCATTTAAATGCAACGTAATACAGCCTTGCGCCGACGATGCTCAGCGGGATGATCCATATGAGCAGGTCAAACAGATTGTCGGAGGTAAGTCCGAAGGACTTCGCCCTGCGAGAGCAGTAGATCATGGCAAGCACCATGCCGAAGGCGATGATGACTCCGTAGTAGTAGATCTCGATCCCGAAAAGGTGGAAGGTAGCAGGCGGGTTCAGGGTGAGATCGCCGAACATGGGGAAGCTGATCTCGGCATCCTTCATGTAGGAATAATACAGTGCGTTCATTTTGTCACCTCGTTTGGAAGCAGGACGCTCAGTGCGAGCCTGTCCGGGTCAATGTTTTGTATAAGAAATTCCTCGCACTCTCCGACCGTTATCTCGGAAAGCAGGGAGAAAGAATCGAGCGAGCAGTAGTCGGAAAGCGCACTCTCCGTGAGCGCTATGCACAGGTTGTCGAAGTCCTCAAGACCACGAAGTCTTGCACCGAAGGACGCTTTTTTCGCACGCTCGAATGCGTTGGGCGAAAGTCCCTTGACTTTGACCTCGCTCAGCGCATCGCAAAGCTCTTTTAGCACACGCTTCGGGTCGGGGCTTTCGCCGCCGAGCATGAAGGTGGCGGTACCGGCCGTGCAGTCGATCTCGTAATCGTAGTCACGGTTCAAAAGACCCTCGCCGTACAGTCTGTTGTAGAAATCGCCGGAGGTGCCGAACAGGGTTCTCAGAGCAAGCATACCGACGATCATCCGACGCTGAAGCGCCTTGCCGGAGAGAGGGAAGTCCAAGGCACAGCCGATGAGAAACTGCGGTGCGGAAAGCTCCATGCGCTCCTCGTGATAGGTCTCAAGCGGCGCCGAGACGCCCATTTCGCCGAAGTCGGGCTGCGGTATCTCGCCGTCGGGCAGAGAGTTTAAAAGCTCATGCGCAAGGAAGAAAAAGCGCTCCGGCTCAATGCTTCCGGCGGCGCAAAGCACCATGTTCGAGGGACGGTAAAATGCGTTGTAGCAGTCGTAAAGCGTCTTGTCGGTGATCTCGGCGATGCTCGAAACCGTACCTGCGACCTGATCTCTTATCGGGTGCTTTGCGTACAGCATACGGATGAGTCGATTGTACACGACGAAGGACGGGCGGTCGTCGAACATCCCGATCTCCTGAGCGATTATGCCCTGCTCCTTAGCCACCGAGTCGGGGGTGAAGTACGGCGTCGTGACAAAGCCTGCAAGCGTCTTGAGATTTTTCTCAAAGCTTTCGGTGCAGTCGAAGTGGTATGCGGTCATGCCGCACGAGGTGAAGGCGTTGGGCGAGGCGCCGTTTTCGGAAAGAGCCGTGAGCGCATCGCTGCCGTCGGGCATATCGAAAAGCTTATGCTCCAAAAAGTGCGCCACGCCCGCCGGGGTGTCGTGCCATTTATCGCCGACGAGAAAACGCCGATATGCGCCGCCGTATTTCACGGCGATGACGGCATAGCTCATGCGAAAGTCGGGCTTTCGCACATACAGTACCCGAAGTCCGTTGTCGAGGGTGTCGGTATAAAGCGTTTCGCCGATGTTGTCAAATTTCCTGATGTTCATTGGAATCCTCCTCGCCGTCGGGACAAAGGAAATATACTGCGTCAAGCACTGCGCTGCGGGCGATCGCAACGATGTCGTCAAGCGTCACGTCGTTTGCAAGCTCAGCAAGCTCGTTCGGGTCGCAGTCGATGCCGTCAATGGCGTTTGCAAGGTAGAAGCCCTCAAGCGCACCCTGCGAATCCATGGTCGAGCGCAGGTCGGAGACGACGCAGCTCTTTGCGGTGTTAAGCTCTGCCTCCGTCACCTGACCGTTTCGCACGGCGTCAAGCTGAGCGAGTATCTCGCTTTTAACGGCGTCGAGCTTGTCTGCGTCGATGCCAGAGTCGGCGATGAGCAGACCCTTGTGCGTGTCAACGAGCGACGAGGCGTAGTAGCACAGCGACAGCTTTTCACGCACGTTCATAAAGAGCTTGCTCGTAACGCCGCCGCCAAAAACGGCGTTGAACACATATATTGCGGGCAGGTTCGGCTCCTCCATGCATTCGCCGAGGCGAAATCCCATGACGAGCTTGCCCTGAGACACCGGCATTTCCTCGGTAAACTCACGCACCTGCTCGGAGACGGCGTTCATGCGTATATCCGTGCCGATGTCATAGTCTATCTCTCCCCTCGGCATGGTACACAGAGCGTCGGTCAGCGCAGTTTCAAGACTGTCAAAGTCTGCGCTGCCGCAGTAAAACAGCTCGACGGGGGAGGTCAGGAGCAGGTTGCGGTAATGCTTTGTGAGGCGGCGGTAATATATCCCTTCGGCGCTCGCTTCAAGTCCGAAGCGGGGAACGGCAAAGTCCTCGTAGCAGCACATCTCCTCCAAAAGCCGCATCATGGCGTAGCTGCGTTTTTCGTTGACTCTGCTGCGGATTATCTCAAGGAGCTTGTCCTTTTCGCCCTCGACGTAGTCGGGAAGCAGAAGTCCGCCCTTCGTGTTCGGGTACAAAAGAAGCTCGCCCATTAAGGCTGCAACGCTTTGCAGCACGTCGGCGCCACCGGGCAGGTAGCGCCCGTCGGGAAAGCTTGCGTAAAAGCCGATGCACTGGATCTCGCCTATGCGCCGCACGACGGGCTCGATGCAGCTGCCGTAAAGCCCGTCAAGCCCACTTACGATCGCCTGCATATCGGGGTGGCGGCTCGTGCCTCGTGACAGCACAAAGGGGATGAGCGCATTCAAAGCGGCGTTCTCCCTGTTGTGCTGAGTGAGCAGACTGACGCTCAGACAGGCGGTCTTAAACTTGTCGGATCTCAGAGCCGTGAGCCACACGCCGGGAAGTATCTCTTTTCTGACGCTCTCCATGGCAAAAGCCTCCTTGGAATTTTAATAATACATTATACCACAACACTTTTTAATATGGTATACCCTTTCCGTCATATTTTTCGCCGTCAAGCAGAATTTCTTCCTGATCTATGACTATCTCTCTGCCGTGCCAGCGTATCCGCACGGGACGGAAGGTGTCCGGCAGCCTCGGACGCACATAGAGCTTGCCCGCCCAAAGCTGCAAACCGAGGAGGTCCTCAAGCACCACCCGCAGATACCAGCCCGCAGAGCCGGTGTACCAGGTCCAGCCCGCCTCGCCCTCGTGACCGGGGCAGGAATAGACGTCGGCGGCGATGACGAAGGGTTCCGCCTCGTAGACCGAGAGGTCGTGGTTTTCCGGCAGCAGGTCGAGAAGAATCGACACGCCGTCGTCTATGCGCCCACGTTTAAGGCAGGCGGAGGCAAGCCAGATTGCCGCATGGGTGTACTGACCGCCGTTTTCACGGAAGCCGGGACCGTAGGAGGCGATATAGCCGGGGTCCTTTTCGCAGTCGAGGAAGGGCGGGGTGAAGAGCTTCACGATGCGTGCCTTGCGGTCGTAGAGCGCTTCCACGGCGTTATCGAGCGCAAGGTCGCTGCGGCTGTTCGAGGCGTCGGCACAGAATGCAGCCCAGCTCTGACACACGGAGTCGATGCGGCAGCAGTCGGCGCTTTTGCCGCCGAGCGGGCTGCCGTCCGGCCAGTAGCCACGGAGGTACCAGCCGCCGTCCCACGCCTCCTCCGCAGCGGAGCCAAGCTCCGAGGCGAGCGCACGGTAGCGGTCGGGTTCAAGTTTACATAACATCATAAGCAGATCGGAGAAGCGGCGCACGGTGTGAGCAAAAAACCAGCTCAGCCAAACGCTTTCGCCGTCCACCGAATTCATACCGTCGTTCCAGTCGCCGCTGCCGAAAAGCAGCAGTCCGTGCAGACCTCTGCCACGGCTCAAAACGCACTTTACGGCACGCTCGGCGTGCAGGAGAACGCTCTCCGAGACCCCGCTTTCGGAGGGATGCTCGTAGCGGTCGGACTCGGCGGCGTCGAGCGGAGATGAGTTTACATAACTTACAACGCTGTCGCAGATCGAAATGTCGCCCGTCTTTTCGACGTACTCGCACAGCGCCCAAACGAGCCACAGAAGATCGTCGGAGCAGCGTGTGCGGACGCCCTTGTCGCCGTCGGGCAGAGAGTGCCACCAGTGCATGACGTCGCCCTCAAGGTACTGATGCGAGCAGGAGAGGAGTATCTGCTTTTTGGCGATCTCCGGGTCAAAAAATATGAGATTTACAGCATCCTGAAGCTGATCTCTAAAGCCGATTGCACCGCCGCTCTGATAGATCGAGCAGCGTCCGAGCATTCGGCAGGCGTAGGTCTGATAAAGTCCCCAGCCGTTCATATAGCGGTCGAGCGGATTATTTCCGCTTTCCATGCGGAACACGGACAGCAGCTCGCTCCAGTGTCTGCGGCAATCCTCAAGTGCCTTGAAAGCGGCGTCGGGTTTACATAACGCAAGCAGCTCCTCCTCGGAGCAGCAGCCGCAGACGATGACGAGCGCAGCTCCTGCAGGGTAGACCGCCGAGAACACCGGGGCGAGGGAGTGCACGCTCCCATCCTCGGTGCTGCATTGCAGGGAGCCGAGGTCGAGCCTGTGCCGCTCGGAGCCTCTCGATGCGCTTGCGATAAAGCGCACGGGGTAGGGCGAACGGGGACTTTCGGCACGGAACACTGAGTTTACATAACTTGTTGACACGGCGCTTTTGTCGCCGTAATCGGAGCCGAGCTGAAGCTCACAGGTCCATGCGATGCTGCCGTAGTCTCTGCCGCAAAGCTCGGCGATGATGACCCTTGCGTCAAGCTCCGGCGGCACGAATGCCGTACAGCGCAGCCCGAAGTCCGATGCCGCCTTTTCCCAGCGTGCAAAGCCTGCGCCGTAGCTTATGCGGCAGGGGATGCCGTCCTCGGCGGCAAAAAAGCTGATGCGCTTACCGTCGCAAAGATATTCGAGCGTTTCGACGGGATGCCTGCCCAAGGGGTCGCACAGCCACGGACTTATGCGCATTTCTCTTGCGTTTTCATACCACATATTGCCGCAGCCGTTGTCGGCGGCGATATAGCCGAAGTGACCGTTTGTGAGCATATGCGTCCATGCTCTCGGCGGGAGAGCTTGGTTTACATAAAACGTGAAAGCTCCGTCCTCGGCGTAGCCGTATTCGGGAACGGCGCTTGGGCTTCGGCTGCACTTCGGTGCGAGCAGATACTCTCTGCCGCTTTCACGCAGTTGCCGTTCTTCGCCCACGACGATGCAGGCACAGGAGCGGATGTCGTCCTCGGCGGCGGAAGGCAGTATGCGTATGCCGCCCGGAGAACCCAAAAGCGCATCGAGACCGTTTACGCCGAGGGTGTCCCTGACCGCACTGTAAACGGGACGGTAGTAGTCGCCGCCCTCGTCGCTTATAAACACCAGCTCCGCCTGCATACCGCAGCTCAGCAGCAGGCAGAAGCGCCGCACAAGCTCGCTCACCTCGTGCCGCTCCTTTCCCATGGGGCAGAGGATGATGGGCAGATCGCCGGAAATACCGTACTGCCACAGGCGCTCCTTTGCGCCAAAGGGGGCATCGGCACGCAGCCTGAAATGCAGCGCAAAGACGTCGTCCATTGCCTTTGCGACCTGACGTTCGCCGAGGTTCAGCACCGAGGCGTAGGCGGAGACCATGCTGCCGTACTCGGAGGGACCCGTCGCAAGCATATGCTGTGCGCCCTCGAAGGCGCTCTCCTTCGTGTCGGCAAGGCAGATGCAAAAGCGCATTGACAGCCGCTGACCCGAACGCAGCACGCCGCTGTGCCGCACCCGAACGAGCGGGGAGGAGAGCGCACCCGTGCTGCCGTGCCGATCGGCGGAAAAGCGCACCGTCCGGTTGCAGCTTATGCACAGCCAAAGCTCGCCGACGGCGCCCCTCGGAAGCCGTCTGAGCATTAGACAGCCGCCCTCCTCCTCGGCAAGGATGCCGAGCCGCCAATAGGCGGGATGGTTAACATAATCCTGATACATTGCAAGCACCGGCTCAAAGGAAAGCTCAAGCTCGAGCTTGCCGAGATCCTCCTTCGCCTGAAGCTCCACAAAGCGTATCTCGCCGTTTCTCGTGCCGGAGAGCGCAGCGGAGCAGCGGCAGCGAAGGGCGTCGGTGACTATGCCGTAGCTGCACGAGCTTTCGCCGAGTTCCCAAAGCATTGCGCCGTATTCACGGTTCGGCTCCGGCAGAAGCGACAGCTCTTTGTTTTTGTAGCGCAGCATGATCTCAAGCCCGTGACCCTCGCCGAGCGGCTTTGCGGGCGTGGTATATATTTGTATGCTGCGGCAGGCGGCGGAGGAGATGCCGCTTTCGGTTAACATAATATTATAAGCCCCGTTTGTAAGCAGACAGCAGTGCGGAGAATAGAAGTCCGTTTCCTCGCCTCTGAGCTTGTAGCGACGGGGCTTTTCGGCGTGAGGCTCCTCCGGCTCACGAGTGTTAAGCTCCAGCACCTGCGGCTCAATGGGCAGCTTCTCCTTTAAAAGCGAGCTGTATGCCGCCATATACGGCTCCTGCATGGTGCGTCGAACGACGATGTCGTCCGAAATGAGGTTTGCGGCAGCTATAAGGCTCATGCCGAGGTGGTGCGCCATATAGCAGGCGACACGCTCGCCCGATTCGCTGCGGCAGCGTGAGGGCGTGAAGTCGAGCGCCTCGATAAAGCCGAAGCGACCTTTAAGATTGCGCCGCTGCATGAGCCGAAGATCCCGCACCGCCGCCGTCGGTTCTACGCCGAGAGCCAAAAATGCGGAGTAGGGGGAGATGACAAGCTCACGCTCCTGCCCGCGCTTGAGCGCAAGGTGCTTGCAGCCGTGCGCCTTGTAGCGGTAGTTCAGAGCGGGGTCGAGCGAAAAGAAGGCGCTTTCGGATATGCCCCAAAGCCCGTTCGGACTGCGGCGGTGCTTCTGCACGAAAACGCAGTATTTTGCGGTCTCGTACAGGAGACTGTTCTCAAACAGGGGCAGAAACAGCTCCGGCATGAGATACTCAAACATCGTACCCGTCCAGCTCGCCATGCCTGTGTAGCCACGGTAGCTCTGCATGGCACGGCTCAGACTCTCCCAGTGCTTTTTGGGTACGTCGCCCTTTGCGACGGCGATATACGAGGTCAGGCGTGCTTCGCTTGCCATGAGGTCGTAATGCCCCGGCGACGGCAGATCGCTTGCGGCGTCGATGCCGATGCGCATGAGCCTGCGCACGGGGTCGTAGAAAACGGAGAAATCCATGGGACGCATGAGCGCCTCGACACGCTTTGCGGCGTCGAAAAAGCGATGCTCGCACAGTCCGTTTTTCACCGCAAGCAGGCAGGCGAAAAGGTTTCCGCAATCGACGGCGGAGACGTACTTCGGGGACAGCGGACGCAGGGTGCGGGTGTCATACCAGTTGTAAAAATGACCGCCGTACTTCGGCATACGCTCAAGCGTTCCGAGCATATTCACGATAAGCTCGATGCCCCGACCGCCGTCGATGCCGAGGTCGGATGCGCACAGAGCGGAGCATAGCGCAAGCCCGATGTTCGTCGGCGAGGTGCGGTGCGCAACGCCGACGGGCGGCTGCTCCTGGTAATTGTCCGGCGGCAGGAAGTTCTCCTCCGCCGTGCAGAAGGTTTTGAAGTATGACCAAATTTCCTTGGAAAGACCGAGGAGGTACTTTTTATCCTTGTCCGAAATGCGGGCGGAGCTTTTTGCGGGCAGCGACAGAGCGTAAACGCAAAGGGGCGAGAGCATCCACATAAGCCCTGCGGCCTTGGCAAAAATGCCGTCCGATATGAGTATCAGCGCAAGCCCCGCAGCGACTGAAAACCACATACTTGCAAAGCAGGACAGGGGAGAGTTTTTCTTTCCTGCGCTCTGTGCGGCGGTCTCCCATTGCAGAAGCTTTTTTCCGGAAATGAGCATACGCCAGAGCGAGGTCAGAATTGCGCTCAGCGACACAAAGGCTTCATACGGCAGAAGCCAAAGCCGTATAAAGGTGCGCAGCAGCGCAAGCCCGACGCCGTAGAGCAGCGAGCTGTGATAGCGTGTCCTGCGTCGACGGTCGCCGATGGCGTCGGTGAGGCTGATAAGCAGTCCGCAGGCGAGTGCAAGGAGCGCCGCCCATGCCGCAAGGCTCATGCCCGGTGCGCCGAGGCACAGACCGAGGAAGAGCGCAGCGAATATCATCGGCGCAACGAGCGAGCGCCGCAGGCTGTCGAACAGCCGGAAGCGATCGACGTCGGAAAGCCCGGCGGTGCGTGAGAATATCCACGGTGCGTTCTGCCAGTCGCCTCGTATCCAGCGGTGGCTGCGGCGGAAGTATGACAGCGGTGTCGGCGGGAACGAGTCGCAGAACTCGACGTCGCTCATGTAAGCGCCGTGCAGGTAAGCGCCCTCGAGTGCGTCGTGCGAAAGCACCTCGCCGTCGGGGATGTGCGCCTCCGAGCAGCACAGCAGCGCTCGTGCGTCCATTATGCCCTTGCCGCAGAAGCCGCCGTTTGAAAACAGGTCCATGTACACCTCGCCGCAGAGCGCAGAGTACGGCTCCGAACCGCCCACGCCTGCGAAGATGCGGGCAAAATCGTTTGAGTAGACGCTTCTAAGCTCCGTGCCGATGCGGGGGTGAATGATGCCGAAGCCGGAGCTTATGCGGCAAAGCTGGGTGTCGAGTACGGGTGCGTTTAGGGGGTGCAGCATTGCGCCGATAAGCTCGGAGAGGGAGTCTGGAGCGGGGACGGTGTCGGCGTCGAGACTGATTATATAATGTGTGTCAGCAAGGCGTTCCGGGTCGCCGACCGCCGCACGGAGATCGGTCTTTTCGCCGCACAGAAGCCGTGCCAGCGCAAGGATCGCACCACGCTTGCGCTCAAAGCCGGAAAAGCCGCCGTCCGGCGTCTCCCTGCGGGGACGGGTAAACAGGAAAAAGCCGCCGCAGTATTTTTCATTGAGGGCGCTTATGCGCTCCGCCGCCGCAGAGAGGATGGCGGCGTCGGCATCGGTGACGGCGCTTCCGGCTTCACGCAGGTCGGCAAGGATGCCGAAGCTGAGGTTTTTGCCGCAGCTTCGGTTTGAAAGACTTATCTCCTCGAGCCT
The DNA here is from genome assembly GCA_004556755.1 of Clostridiales bacterium. Lineage (GTDB taxonomy): Bacteria > Bacillota > Clostridia > Oscillospirales > Oscillospiraceae > F23-B02. The sequence goes on from SFFW01000019.1 coordinate 14,360, forward strand.
GCGCACGAGCGCCTCGGCGCTTTCGGGACTTGTCAGCAGCGAGGAGATGACGCACACGCTGCGCCCCTCGTCGGGAACGCCCTCGGAAAGGTCGAGCCTCGGCAGAAACGCAGGCTCGACGCAGAGCAGTATGATGTGGTCGAGAAGCGATTTCGTAAGCTCGGATATGGGCAGCAGAAGCAGAAATGCCGCCGCCGCACTGTGCGCCAAAAAGCCGCAAAGCACAGCAAGAAACAGCGTTGCCACGACGTTTGCGGTGATGTACAGTGCGCCGCTGCGAGATCTTTTGTCCGCAAAAAGCAAAACGCCGATGTGTTCATTTCGCTCCTTTGCCTCGGAAATGAGCCGCTGCGCAAGCTCGTATTCACCGACGCCTGAGGACTTTGCGAGCCTGTGCAGACGCTCCCTGTAATAGCTCCGGCTTTTCTCCTCCATGCGGCGATACACCCCGGCGGGGTCCTTTGAAAGGGTCTGCTCCGTGAGATCGACGCTCTCGCACAGCGCCCGCATATCGGAGCCGGAGACGGTGTTCAGCGAGCCGAATACCGCTGCGATCTCGCTTGAAAACTCATCGGGTTCGCTGCTGCCGAGAAGTGCGGTGCAGACTGCCGAGAGCCGCAGCAAAAGCGCATGACGAAGCGCATCGGGGAAGAGCCGAAGCTCCTGCCCGGTGAGTACCGTCACGCTCTGGAAGCCACGGAGAAACTCGGCGCATCGCTCCGGCGTCACCTTGCCCGCACCTGCCGAGACGAGTCTGCGGCACAGCAGAAGCAGCATTGCGCCGTCGTCGCAGCTTCGGAGCTTTTTCTTGCCGGAAAACGCCCGTTTTACGCACTTTTCCTCACGCACTGCGACGTAGCGGTTGTCAAGCAGCCACTCGCAGGCGGCAGGCACCGAGGCCGCTCTGCCGAAGCGCCGCCGCACGGTGTCGTGAGCCGTGGCGACGCCTTTCATCGCCTCGTCAAGCTCCGAGCGTATGCGCTTTGAGCTTACCTCACCGCTCGGACGGAAAAGCCTTGCCGTCTGCGCTCCCAGCTCATAAAGCCTTTCGGTTTCGGTGTACTGTTCGTTTGGGATCATGCGTTTTGACCTCCGTTAATGTAAAAAGCGGTAAAGCACCGCAGTAATTAACAGTTTTGCCGCAAAAAACGGCGCTTATGCAGAAAGAAAATGCGAGCGAAAATAAAAATACGGATGACAACCGAAAATACTTGACAGCGTGAGAATGAGGGAGTATACTCTGTAAAGTCAAAAAGCTTTACAGGAGGTCTGCGCCGTGGAGGACGGTCTTGTCAATAACACAATGCTGTTCGATTTCTACGGGGAGCTGCTTACGGAAAAGCAGAAGGAGTATTACGACCTTCATTATAATGAGGACCTTTCCCTCGGCGAGATAGCGGAGCAGAGCGGTATCTCAAGACAGGGCGTCTGGGACATCATCCGCCGTGCCGAGGCTGCGATGCAGTCCGTTGAGGACAAAACGGGACTCATAAAGCGCTTTAACGAGCGCAACGCTTTGATAGACGAGCTGGAGCGGGAGCTTTCCGACAAGGGCGCACTTGACGCCTCGGTGAGCGACAAGCTCCGCAAACTCAGATTTTAGGAGGCAACGATATGGCATTTGAATCACTGTCAGACAAGCTGTCCGCTGCCTTTAAGAAACTCAGAGGCAAGGGCAGACTTACCCAGTCGGACGTCAAGGAAGCCATGAAGGAAGTGCGCATGGCGCTTTTGGAGGCAGACGTCAGCTTCAAGGTCGTAAAGGACTTCACAAAGAGCGTGACCGAGCGTGCCAGCGGCGCAGACGTGCTTGAGGCGCTGTCTCCGGCGCAGCAGGTCATCAAGATCGTAAACGAAGAGCTTGTGCGGCTCATGGGCAGCGAAAATCAGCGCCTTACGATAGGCAGCAAGTCGCCGAGCGTAGTTATGCTCGTGGGACTTCAGGGCGCAGGTAAGACCACAAACGGCGCAAAGCTTGCGGCGCTGATGCGCAAGCAGGGCAAGCGTCCTCTGCTCGTCGCCTGTGACATTTACCGTCCCGCCGCCATAAAGCAGCTCGAAACCGTAGGCAAGCAGCTCGACATACCCGTGTTCCAGATGGGAACGCAGAACCCCGTCGATATTGCCAAGGCTGCGATAGAATACGCCAAGAAGCACGGCAACGACCTCGTTTTCCTCGACACCGCCGGCAGACTCCACATCGATGAGGAGCTTATGCAGGAGCTGAGGAACATCCGTGATGCGGTCGAGCCGTCGGAGATCATGCTGGTCGTCGATGCGATGACCGGACAGGATGCGGTCAACGCCGCAAATGCGTTTAACGACGCACTCGGCGTCACCGGCGTCATGCTCACAAAGCTTGACGGCGACGCACGAGGCGGTGCGGCGCTGTCCATAAAGGCAAGCACGGGCAAGCCGATAAAGTTCATCGGCGTGGGCGAAAAGCTCGATCAGATAGAGCCGTTTTACCCCGACCGTATGGCGTCGAGAATACTCGGCATGGGCGATATGCTGACGCTTATCGAAAAGGCGGAGCAGAGCTTTGACGAGAAGAAGGCGCTTGAGCTTGCCGAAAAGATGAAGGCGAACCGCTTCACGCTTCAGGATTACATGGAGCAGATGCGTTCCCTGCGCGGGATGGGCGACCTAAACGATCTTGCGGGGATGATCCCCGGCATGGACGCAAAGGCGCTCAAGGGTGCAAAGGTGGACGAAAAGAGCCTTGCCCGCACCGAAGCCATCATCCTTTCCATGACCCCGTCCGAAAGGGACAATCCGCAGATGCTCAACTCAAGCCGCAAAAAGCGCATAGCCGCAGGATCGGGTACGAGCGTCGTAGATATAAACAGGCTCTTAAAGCAGTTTGACGCAATGCAGCAGATGATGAAGCAGATGAGCGGAAAGAATCTCAAGAAGCTTCAGCGCAAGCTCGGCACAGGCGGCGGCAAGGGCTTCGGCGGTCTGGGCGGACTGTTTTAAACTATGCTTACCTGCGCCGCAGCCGATCGGTTCAGAGCGCTTGTAACCGTGTCGGGAGACCGATGCGTTTTCTAAGATAAAAAATGGAGGTGAAACATAAATGGTTAAGATCAGACTTCGCAGAATGGGCGCAAAGAAGGCTCCCTATTACCGCATTGTCGTTGCTGATTCCCGTGCTCCCCGTGACGGTCGCTTTATCGAGGAGATAGGCACTTACGATCCCATGGCAGAGGGTGCAGCAAAGATCAAGGTTGACATGGACCGTGCAAAGTACTGGGTAGCAAACGGCGCACAGCCCACCGATACCGTGCGCGGACTGCTCAAGAAGGCAGAGGCCTAATAAGGAGATACTACCGGCATGAAAGAACTATTGACCTATATTGTGCAGAGCCTTGTCGATCATCCCGACCAGGTCTCTGTGACCGAGCGCCTCTCCGGCGGCGAGACCGTATTTGAAGTGCGTGTCGCCGACGGTGACATGGGCAAGGTCATTGGCCGGCAGGGCAGAATCGTAAAAGAGATTCGTATACTCATGCGGGCTGTTGCTCAGAGAAAGGGCAAAAAGGTCTCGGTCGATATAATGGACTGAACCTAAAAATCCCGAACGCATTGCGTTCGGGATTTTTTCGTTATGAGGTTTACTTTTTCTTTGAAAGCTCGTCTTTTATGTACTTTACGTCGCAGACGAGGTGACCGAAGGCTGCAAAGCCGAGTCCGGCAAGGTATGCGACAAGGACGCCGACGACCGAGATCAGCAGGAACGGGAGAAACTGAAAATCGTAAGAAGCGCTGCCGACGGCTATTCCGACGATAATTGAGATTATCGAAAACACGGCAAAGATCACCTTTGCCAACGTTATCATGGTGCCTCCTGCGTTACTGTATAAGCCGCTGTCGATGCTGCCAGTGTAATTGCTTGCGGGGACCGCACTCTGAGGGAGAGCATCAGACTTGCTCAAAATGCTGTCGGCTTTGTCGCCGTACTTTTCCTTAAAGCTCTTGCGAGTTGCCCAGTAGTTTGTCCTGTCCGCTTTTTGAGCGCCGAAATAAAGTGATTCAAGCTCGTCGTGGCAGGAGCTGCAAACGCTCTCCGAGTACGGCAAAAGCCCGAAGCTTCCGAACATATCTTCTTTTTCGCCTACTTGTCTTCCGCATAGTCCGCATTTACTCATACTTTATCCTCCTCATATTTACCGATAATGTAAATCGGTGGTTATGCTACAATTATACCCAATAAGTCGGGAATACTCAAGAGCGAATATGAGAAGTATAATAAGAATCGACCGGGGAGTGATTCTTATTATCTCGTATGAACCGCTGTGGAGGACCTTAAAGGCAGAGGGCATTTCAACGTATGCGCTGATAAAGGACTATTCGTTCAGCAAGGGGACGCTCGATTCCTTAAAGCACAACAGGAACATTTCTACGGCTACGCTGAATGATATCTGCAATATGCTCAACTGCGACATAACGGATGTAATGAAATTCACACCCGACGGAGATTAACGGATGCAAGTGATCAAATGCATCCGTTTTTGTTTTTATTGCTTGTTAATCGGACGGAAACATGGTAAAATATACTCCGATATGTTACGGAGGTTTGCTTATGGAACAGCGGCAGTACATCGAAGCGGGAAAGATCATCAACACCCACGGGGTGCGGGGCGAGGTGAAGATAGACGTTTGGCTCGACAGTCCGGAGTATTTCTGCACCTTTAAGACCCTGTATATCGACGGCGAGGCGGTAAAGCCCGTGTCCGCCCGTCCGCACAAGGGCTTTGCCATAGTGAAGCTCGGCGGCACGGACGATATAAACGCCGCAATGTGCCTTAAAAACAAGACCGTGTGCATAAGCCGCAGCGATGCCCGTCTTCCCAAGGGCGGCTACTTTTTGCAGGATATCATGGGGGCGAAGGTCGTGACCGAGGACGGCGCCGAAGTCGGCGTTTTGAAGGACATTTTGGAGACGCCCGCCTCGCTCATATACGTCGTTTCCGGCGAGAGCGAGCATATGATACCCGCAGTGCCGGAGTTTGTGCTTGAAACGGATGCGGAAAACGGCGTTATCACCGTGCGCCTTATCGAAGGAATGTGAGCCATGCGTATAGATATAATGACCCTTTTTCCCGACCGAATGAACGCCATGCTGCACGAGAGCATACTCGGCAGAGCGGCAAAAAAGGGTGTCATCGAAATAAACTGCATTCAGATAAGGGATTTCACCGACAATAAGCAGTGTCAGGTGGACGATTACCCCTATGGCGGCGGCAGGGGCTGCGTTATGATGGCGCAGCCCCTCAAAAGCTGCCTTGAGGACATAAAAAGCCGTGCCGGAGAAAGAAAAAGCCGTGTTATTTACATGACGCCGCAGGGTGCGCCATATACTCAGGAGACGGCGAAGCGTCTTAAACGTGATTACGATCACCTTGTTTTGGTGTGCGGTCACTACGAGGGCGTTGACGAGCGCTTTATCGAAGCCTGCGTCGATGAGGAGATCTCCATCGGCGACTTTGTGCTGACCGGGGGCGAGATCGCAGCAATGGCGGTGGCGGACTCCGTGTGCCGCCTTGTGCCGGGCGTGCTGTCCGACGAGGAGTGCTTCACCGGCGAAAGCCACTGGAGCGGGGTCTTGGAGTACCCGCAGTACACCCGCCCGGAGACGTGGGAGGGCAGGAGCGTGCCGGATGTCCTGCTGTGCGGCAACCATGCCGAGGTCGAGCGCTGGAGGCGGAAAATGAGCCTTAAACGGACGATGGAAAAGCGCCCCGATATGTTCGAGCGTCTGACGCCCGACGCACTCGACGAAAAGCTCATCGCCGAGATAGAGAAGGACGCAAAGCGCATGAAGCTCACCGAACCCGTGAGCGTGCGAAGGGCGACGCCCGACGACTTGGACGCTATTATGCTCATCGTCCGTCAGGCGAGAAACAGTCTTAAAAAGCACAGAACGGATCAGTGGCAGGGCGGATATCCCGACGAGGGCGTGTTCCTTGCGGATATGTCGAGGGGCGAGTGCTTTGTTCTGCTGTACGGTGAGCGCATTGCGGGCTTCTTTACGCTCTCCGTGAGGGAGGAAGCGGGCTATGCCGAGATCACCGACGGCAAGTGGAGCGGGAGCGAGCCGTATTGCGTCCTGCACCGTGCGGCGGTCGCTGCTGAATTTCGGGGCAGCGGTATTGCCTCGGAAATGATGAAGCTCGTAAAGCGCTGCTGCCTCGACTTTGACAGGACCTGCATCCGCACCGACACGCACAGGAAAAACAAGGCGATGCAGAAGCTGCTCCGGGACTCCGGCTTCCGCTATCGTGGCAATGTCCTTGTGAGCGCCGAGGAGGGGCATGACCCTAGACGTCAGGCGTTTGAGCTGTATATTGACGGCAAGGAAACGGTAAAATGAAGCTTACGGATATTAACGACATTAAAAAACTGCTCTCGGAGGAGGGCTTCCGCTTCTCAAAGTCGATGGGGCAGAACTTCCTCACCGCAGCATGGGTGCCGGAGCGCATAGCCGAGGAAGCGAATCTTGACGAAGGCACGGGCGTGCTTGAGATAGGTCCCGGCATCGGCTGCCTTACCGAGCAGCTCTCGATGCGGGCGGGCAAGGTCTTGGCGCTTGAGCTTGACAGGAGCCTAAAGCCCGTTTTAAAGCGCACGCTATCCGGCAGGGACAATGTGGAGATCGTATTTGCCGACGCAATGAAAACGGACATTCCGGCGCTGTGCCTTGACCGCTTCGGCGAGATGCGAAGGTGCGCCTGCGCAAACCTGCCGTACAACATCACAAGCCCCATAATTACGACGCTGCTTGAAGCAAAGTGCTTCGACAGTGTGACGGTAATGATACAGCGTGAGGTCGCAAGGCGCATATGCGCAAGACCCGGCACTGCGGATTACAGCTCGTTTTCCGTCCTCGTTCAGTGGTACGCAGAGCCGAAGATGCTGTTCGATGTGGGTCCCGAATGCTTCATCCCGCAGCCGAAGGTCACAAGCACCGTGCTGCGTCTCGATTGCCGGAAGGAGCCTCCCGTGAGTGTCAAAAGCGAGCGCATTTTCTTCCGCACCGTGCGGGGCGCATTCGCCGTGAGACGCAAAACTCTGCTCAACGCCCTAAGCTCCGCTTTCAGTGAATTGAACAAAGATGAGCTGCGAAATATTATCATTTCCTGCGGGTTTGAGGAGAAAATCAGGGGTGAAACCCTCGGAATTGGTGATTTTGCAAAAATCTCGGACGGAATATGGCATTGTTTTAACAAAAATTTGTAGGCTAAATGCATTGATTAAGAAACCGCAAAAATGGTAGTCTTAATTAAGGCATTATTGGGAATAATTTTTATAATTAAATGGAGGAAAAACCATGAAATTGACCGATAATGTCCACATTCTCAACTGGGTTGACGAAATGGCGGCACTCGTAAAGCCGGATAAGATCATGTGGATCGACGGCTCCGAGGAGCAGCTTGAAGAGCTCAGGAGAGAAGCTGTATCAACAGGCGAGCTTATTAAGCTCAACGAGGAAAAGCTCCCCGGCAGCTATCTGCACCGCTCCGACGTAAACGACGTCGCACGAGTCGAGGGACGCACCTTTATCTGCTCTAAAAAGCAGGAGGATGCAGGTCCCACCAACAACTGGATGGATCCCAAGGAAATGTACGAGAAGCTCTACGCCATCTATGACGGCTGCATGAAGGGCAGAACGATGTACGTTATCCCGTACTCCATGGGCGTCATCGGCTCGGACTTTGCCAAGTACGGCATCGAGATCACCGACAGCATCTACGTCGTCGTGTCTATGCAGATAATGACCCGCATGGGAAAGAAGGTTTTGGATGCGATCGGCGACAGCGCCGACTTCATCAAGGGACTTCACTCCAAGGCGGAGCTTGACCCCGAAAAGCGCTACATCGCTCACTTCCCGGAGGACAATACCATCATGTCCGTAAACTCCGGCTACGGCGGAAACGTGCTGCTCGGCAAAAAGTGCTTTGCCCTGCGCATCGCCTCCACCCTCGGCCGCCGTGAGGACTGGATGGCGGAGCATATGCTCATCCTCGGCGTTCAGAATCCCGAAGGCGAGATACGTTACGTCTGCGGCGCATTCCCCTCCGCCTGCGGCAAGACCAACCTTGCAATGCTCATCCCCCCGGAGGAGTATCGCAAAAAGGGCTGGAAATGCTGGACGGTCGGCGACGACATCGCATGGCTCCGCATCGGACCCGACGGAAGGCTGTGGGCGGTAAACCCCGAAAACGGCTTCTTCGGCGTGGCTCCCGGAACGAGCGAGAAATCAAACCCCAACGCACTTGCCGCAACGAGAAAGAACACGATATTCACCAACGTCGTGCGCAATCTCGACGACAATACCGTGTGGTGGGAGGGCATGGACAAAAATCCCCCCCGCAATGCGGAAAACTGGAAGGGCGAGAAGTGGGACTGCACCGACGGAAGCAAGGGCGCACACCCCAACTCCCGCTTCACGGCTCCCGCCGTGAACTGCCCCTGCATCAGCCCGGAGTTTGAGAGCAAGACCGGCGTACCCATTTCTGCGATCATCTTCGGCGGCCGCCGTGCGAAGACCGCACCGCTGGTGTACCAGTCCAGAGACTGGGAGCATGGCGTGTTTGTCGGCTCCGTCATGGCGAGCGAAACCACTGCAGCGGCGACCGGCGCCGTCGGCGTCGTGAGACGCGACCCCATGGCGATGCGTCCCTTCTGCGGCTACAATATGGGAGATTACTGGCAGCATTGGCTCGACATGGGCAAAAAGCTGAGCGATCCCCCGAAAATATTCAACGTAAACTGGTTCCGTACCGATGACGAGGGTCACTTCCTGTGGCCCGGCTTCGGCGACAATCTCCGTGTTGTTGAATGGATCCTTGCACGCTGCTTCGGCGAAGCGGACGCCGTTGAGACCGAGATAGGCTATGAGCCTAAGCCGGAGGACATCAACCTCGACGGCACAGACCTCAGCCCTGATGATCTTAAAAACATCCTCGGCGTTGACCGTGAGCTGTGGCGTGAGGAATGCAAGGGCATCCGTGAATACTACTCCCAGTTCGGCGACAGGCTTCCGAAGAAGCTTGCCGAGGAGCTCGAGATCCTGGAGAATAAGCTGAAGTAAGCTTATATACCGTGTCGGCCGGAGCAGAATATGCTTCGGCCGATTATTATAGAAAGGAAGGATTTCAATGAGCAAGAAGTATGTTTATCTGTTTTCCGAAGGCAATGCAAAGATGCGTGAGCTGCTTGGCGGCAAGGGCGCAAACCTGGCGGAGATGACCAATATCGGTCTCCCCGTACCGCAGGGCTTCACCATCACCACCGAGGCCTGCACCCGTTATTACGACGACGGCAAGGTCATAAGCGACGAGATCGTGGCGGAGATCATGGAGAACATCAAAAAGCTGGAGCAGATCACCGGCAAGAAGTTCGGCGATCTTGAGAATCCTCTGCTTGTTTCCGTTCGTTCCGGCGCCCGTGCATCCATGCCCGGCATGATGGATACCATCCTGAACCTCGGTCTTAACGAGGAAGTCGTCGAGGTCATGGCGGCAAAGTCCGGCAACCCCCGTTGGGCGTGGGACTGCTACCGCCGCTTTATCCAGATGTATTCCGACGTCGTTATGGAGGTCGGCAAGAAGTACTTCGAGCAGCTCATTGACGAGATGAAGAAGCAGCGCAAGGTCACTCAGGACGTCGAGCTGAACGCAGACGACCTCAAGGAGCTGGCAGCTCAGTTTAAGGCTGAGTACAAGGAAAAGATCGGCGAGGACTTCCCGCAGGATCCCACCGAGCAGCTCATGGGCGCAGTCAAGGCGGTCTTCCGCTCTTGGGATAACCCCCGTGCAAACGTCTACCGCCGCGACAACGACATCCCCTACTCTTGGGGTACCGCCGTCAACGTTCAGATGATGGCGTTCGGCAACATGGGCGACGACTGCGGCACCGGCGTTGCATTCACCCGTGACCCCGCAACCGGCGAAAAGCACCTGATGGGCGAGTTCCTCACCAACGCACAGGGCGAGGACGTCGTTGCAGGCGTTCGCACCCCCATGCCCATCGCCGAGATGGAGACCAAGTTCCCCCAGGCGTTTGCCGACTTCAAGAAGGTCTGCAAGCTGCTTGAGGATCACTACCGTGATATGCAGGACATGGAGTTCACCGTTGAGAACGGTAAGCTCTATATGCTCCAGACCCGTAACGGCAAGCGCACCGCACAGGCTGCGCTGAAGATCGCCTGCGACCTCGTTGACGAGGGCATGATAAGCGAGAAGGAAGCCGTTGCGATGATCGACCCCAGAAACCTCGACACCCTGCTTCACCCGCAGTTCGACGCTGCCGCACTCAAGGCGGCAAAGCCCCTCGGCGGAGCACTCGGCGCATCTCCCGGCGCTGCCTGCGGTAAGGTCGTATTCACCGCAGACGACGCAAAGGAATGGAACGACAGAGGCGAAAAGGTCGTCCTCGTCCGTCTTGAGACCTCCCCGGAGGACATCGAGGGCATGAAGGCGGCTCAGGGCATCCTCACCGTCAGAGGCGGCAGGACCAGTCACGCAGCCGTCGTTGCAAGAGGCATGGGCAAGTGCTGCGTATCCGGCTGCGGCGACATCGTCATGGACGAGGAGAACAAGGTGTTTACCCTCGGCGGCAAGACGATCAGAGAGGGCGACTTCATCTCCCTCGACGGCTCCACCGGTAAGATCTACGAAGGCATCATCCCCACCGTTCCCGCAACCATTGCAGGCGAGTTCGGCAGGATCATGGCATGGGCCGACAAATACCGCCGCCTGAGAGTCCGCACCAACGCCGACACCCCCTACGACGCACGCAGGGCAAGAGAGCTTGGCGCAGAGGGCATCGGTCTTACTCGTACCGAGCATATGTTCTTCGACTCTGACAGGATTGCAGTATTCCGTGAAATGATCTGCGCCGACACCCTTGAGGAGCGTGTTGCCGCTCTTGCAAAGCTTGAGCCGATGCAGCAGTCCGACTTCGAGGGCATCTACGAGGCGATGGAAGGCAACCCCGTAACCATCCGCTTCCTCGATCCTCCTCTCCACGAGTTCGTACCCACCGAGGAGGCAGACATCCGTGCGCTGGCACAGTCGCAGGGCAAGAGCGTTGAGGCTATAAAGGCACTCATCGCATCGCTGCATGAGTTTAACCCCATGATGGGTCACAGAGGCTGCCGCCTTGCGGTCACCTATCCCGAGATCGCCGCAATGCAGACCAGAGCGGTCATCAAGGCTGCCATCGCCGTTTCCAAGGCTCACCCCGATTGGAACATCGAGCCTGAGATCATGATCCCGCTGGTCGGCGAGGTCAAGGAGCTCAAGTACGTCAAGGACATCGTCACCGAGAACGCCGACAAGCTCATTGCCGAAGCGGGTATCAAGATGAAGTACCTTGTCGGCACCATGATCGAGATCCCCAGAGCTGCGCTCACCGCAGACGAGATCGCAAAGGAAGCAGAGTTCTTCTCCTTCGGCACCAACGACCTTACCCAGATGACCTTCGGCTTCAGCCGTGACGATGCGGGCAAGTTCCTCAACGCCTACTACGAGAAGAAGATCTACGAGAACGACCCGTTTGCAAAGCTCGACCAGGTCGGCGTAGGCAAGCTCGTCGATATGGCGTGCAAGCTCGGCAGACAGACCCGTCCCGACCTGCACCTCGGCATCTGCGGCGAACACGGCGGCGACCCCAGCTCCGTGGAGTTCTGCCACAGAGTCGGTCTCGACTACGTCTCCTGCAGCCCCTTCCGTGTTCCCATCGCCCGCCTTGCCGCAGCGCAGGCTGCCATCCGCGAACAGCGCCAATAAGAAGTTGACGCAAACAGCGTAGGCAAAACAACTGATATAAATACGGTCACACAGTCCGTTTGGATTGTGTGACCGTTATTTTTTGCCATGTAAAAGCATGGCAAAAATAAGAAATGTGCCATTTCCTCGCCCCTGTGGGGCAACCGTAAATGATGCACAAAAACTTCATGCGCCGGCATTTGCACATTTCCGTGGCGGGGTGCTCAGGCATGAAGTTTTTTGCTCATTTTCAGCTGAACACACCGCAAATCAAGCCGCTGGTTTCGATATGAAATCAGCGGCTTTTTTCGTGCTCAAAAAAATTTTTTAATTTTTTCGCTCAGGGGGTTAAAAAATGGGCCTTCTCGCTGGCTACCTATTGAGGGACAAAACAAGTTTCCTCGTGATCCTTGAAAACAGAATAACGCTCAATAAAAACACACATTTACGCT
>SFFW01000020.1 GCA_004556755.1 Clostridiales bacterium
CGCTACTGCGGATGCTTCGGAATTGATCTTGCTGCGGATAGTGGTATCTGCTACCATCTTTCCGTCTTCGTCGAGTATAACTGCCTTCGTGTAGGTAGAGCCTACGTCACAGCCGCCAAAATATTTCATTAGTGTTTGCCTCCAGTATGTATGAATAACAAATTTTTAACTATTGTAGTCTCAGAGCTGCCAACTCCCCCGTAGAGGAGTTGGCAGAGACTTTTATCAGACTTCGTCGTACTTGTATGCGGGGTACTTGTCCATGTCGTAAGGCATCTGAGTCATATCCCTGCGTGCCATGTTGTCGTAGTGGTTCTTGAAGAACGGCTCATAGATGTAGAAGAAGAACTTGCCGTCGAGGTCAAAGAAGTATACGCAAAACAGTGCAACATATGCAATTGCGCCGATACCGGCAAACTTAAATAACTTTTTCATGTTCCTTGTCCTCCTATTACCAAGTCATATCGTCATCCAGCTCGAGGAGAGAAGGATCCAGCGGCTCTTCGTGCATGATGGTGCTCATGAAGTCGTTTATGCCGCGGCGAAGCTCGGCACGGGAAACGGTGCGGCTGTCGGGCAGAGCGTGAGGCATCCAGAATGCGGGGACGTTTCTTCTGCGGAACTCATCCTCGAACAGACCGTGAACGCCCTGAACGCCCTTGCACTGGAGCTGGTCGTACATTGCGACCATGTCGCAGTTGAAGCGCTCCATGTTCTCCCACAGCTCGAAGATGTGCTTCATACCGCCGACTGCCATACGGCGCATGGGAGCCCACATATGGTAGGTTGCGATGTCTTCGAGAGTATTCTCGTAGCTGTCGGTACGGATGGTCATGTCGAACATGAGAGAGTCCATGTTCATTATGACGTTCAGACCCCAGCAGTTGTATGCCCAAGTGCACCAGTTGGAGTAATACAGAGGTGCGCAGGACCATGCAAGAACTCTGTGGCGGGTCTTGGGGAAGGTGTTGATCTTCTGAGCAACGCACTTCTCCATAATGGGACGAACCTTTGCGTCGGTATCGTGCCAGATGGGGAGATCACCGAACTGAGACTGATAGATACGGTACAGTGCCTGTGCGACGCCGTTGATGGGGTAGCTGTCGGTCTTTGCCGCAACTTCCCACTTCTCCCACTCGAACTTCTGAAGCTCGTTCTGCCTCTCAATGCACTTGCACATGAGCTCGTAGTTCATGGGAACGCCAGTCTGATCCTCGATGAACTTCCAGCACTTCTCGATGTCCTTCTCGACGTACTTATGTACCAGGGGATCGTCGAACTGCATGGGCATTGCAAGGGAGAACAGGGGCTTGTCGGCAAACCAGTCCTGCAGGATGGAGGTGGAGACGGAAGCGTCGCAAGCCTCGTTGCAGGTGATTACCAGCGGGCTGTAGTCGGGAACGTCGTCAAGGACGAAGAGTCCGGACTCGGCCTGGCACATCGGGCAGGGGTCGCCGGGCAGACCGATGGACTGAACTGCGTCGATGTAGTTGTGAACGGTGTGAGAGTTGACGTGGCAGGTGACGAAGTAGGGGATCATCTCCATGGAGACGTTCTTGAACTTGTCGCTCCAGCCGTAGAAGATGCCGCCCCACACAGTCTCGTTATGAGCAAAGGTGTGGTACCATGCATCGTTCTTCTTGCCGCCGCGGATCTTGGTGTCGGCGTTGAACATGGTCATGAACTGGTAGATGGTCGCATTGACCATTGCACGGTAGTGCCATGCGGAAGCACGGAGTGCCTCGCCGCGCATACCCTCAAGACCGCGGTCGAACCAGTGCAGAACGGGCAGATAGGTCTGACCTACCCAGCGGTAGCGCCAAATGCCCTTTGCGAAGTTTATAAGACCGCCGTACTTCATGACGTCCATTACCATGTGCAGGTAGTTGTACATCCAGATGTGGTGGAAGTAGTAGAAGGTGTCCTTTACGCCTCTCCACTCTCTGTGCTTGTAAAGTCCGGTCTTGGGAAGGTAGAGATCACCCAGACGGCGCTCACCGTGGGGCTTGCCATACCAAAAATCTTTTAAGGCTTTCTTAATATCCATAATTACTTACCCTCCTGGATCTTCTTGATCTCAATGCTCTCGACGAAGGCCTGGAAGCGGGTTCTGAGCTGACCGACGGCGGTGTTTATGTATTCCTTCTCAATGGAGCAGACGGGAATACCGAAGTCACGCTGCAGGATGAAGGAGTCTGCCACACGCTCGTAGCTCCAATACTCGCAGAACTTGTTGGATGCGACTATGACGCCGTCCGCATTGTACTCTTTTGCGAGGTTTGCAAGACGCAGCTTTCTCTGACGCATCTCGTCCTGAGGCATGAAGCGGGGGCAGTTGGAGGTCTGGAGGTAATGACGAACGACTGCGTACAGGGGATCCTCGCCCTTTTCGACGACGATGGGCTGACGGGACTCGACTGCACCGTAGCAGTAACGGTCGCAAACGACCTCTGCGCCGCACATTTCGATGAGCTTGGTAAATTCGGGGTCGTCGTTCTCGGAGCCGGCAAGAACTACACGGCAGCGGAAAGGATTGACCTCTTCGGGTTCACGGGTCTTGAGCTCTTTGAGGGTCTCCTTGAGGTAAGGAAGAATGTACTTCTTCGGGCAGACGAGGGAGACGAGCTGGATGACGTGGAACTCATAACCGGTGATGGGCGGATTGTCGAGCTTACGCATATCGCCGATCTCGTTTATGATCTTGCAGACCTCGTTGTGCTGCTTGATGGCAGCCTTGATGGCCTTGTCGGACACGTCGATGCCGAATTTTTCGTGAAGCTTGCCCAGCACATGGTACTTCATCTGATCGTAGTAGTACTGGTAGTCGTTTTCGCTGTTCTTGAACGGAACGTCGGAGAATTCGCAGAAGAAATCATCGTTGTCGATGATGCGCATATCCTGAACGGAGTCAAGATTCTTCTGCTGGAGATGCTCCTGGAAGCGGCAGGTGACGGTGCAGGTCTCGGTCGCCATCTGTGCGTCGAGGAAGTTGTAGCCGCCTTCGAGCGCACGCTCAAGAAGGCTGCGTCCGTAGTGGCAAACACGTGCGGACATGTAGTAGGTCGCCATATCGGGCGATGCGCAATTGGGCGCTCTCAGACGAACGGAGAAGCAGCCGGGCAGGTCGAGAAGCACTTCAGGCATGAAGTAGCAGGTATAGCCGATGGCACGAAGTCCCTCAGCCTTTGCCTTCTGCACCAACTCGTTGTTGGCTTCCTGGAGCAGGTTCTCAAAGTAAATCAGGTGCTTAAGGTCTCTCACGGATAACCCCCCATAAATAAAAAAAATTTTGATGTGTTCCCTTCAGGGCATACCATACCCTATATTACTTATACATTCTATCAAAATGTCACATTATTGTCAATTGCATTTTGCTTACAAAATCGACGTTTTCGCCTAAGATTGCCCGTTTTTTCTTGTACAGTTTAGGGCGTTATGTCAAAAGCTTCAATTCCTTAAAGTATTTTTTTATGCTTTCGGCGGATGCATTAACCCTTCCGCTTATCATCTCCGGGCTGCCGCCTCCCCTGCCGCAGAGCGCCTCGTTTATGCTCTTCGATGCCTTTCGGAGGTCCTTTGCGGCGCTGCCGATGATGTAGGAGTAGCCGTGTTCGTCGTCACCGGAGAACACCGCCGCTGCGCCGCCGCACTTTAGCGTCAGTGCGTTCACGAGCGCACGCACGGCTGCCGGATCAAGGCGGTTTTCAAACAGGCAGAGGTTCTCTTCTCCCTCAGGCTGAAGCTCGGCGAGCGCCGCAGACAGGGCTCCCGACAGCTCAGCGATTCGGCTTTTCTTCTCCTCGGCGTCGGCAAGTAGCCGACGCAGCCCCTGCGCCGTTTCGAGACGCTTTGCCGAGAGCAGATTCGACACGGCGTCGTTATTCCTCTGCACGGCGGCAAGGTACTCGTAGGCGTCAAGCCCGCACAGCATCGTGATGCGAACCCCGTCGCCTCCCCTTCTGCGGCGCTCGCTGTCGATGATCTTGACGATCCCGACGCCGGAGGTGTCGGGAAGATGCGGTGCGCAGCAGGCACAGAGGTCGATGCCCTCGATCTCGACAAGGCGCACGTCCTCGATAAGGTCGAGCTTGCTGCGGTAGTCGAGGCTCGAAAGCTCCTCGCTCGTCGGGAAAAAGCAGCGCACCGGGTGCCGGGCGGCGACGGCGGCGTTTGCCTCCGCCTCTATCTCCGAAAGCTGCTCGAAAGCGAGATCGCCGTCGAAATCCACGGTCACGAAGTCATGCCCCATGTGGAAGCCGACATTGTTGTACCCGTATTTTTTATGCACAAGCCCGGACACAATATGCTCACCCGTGTGATTTTGCATCCGACGCAGACGCTTTTCCCAGTCAAGCACGCAGTCGTGCTTTGTGCCGACTACAAGCGGTCGGTTTACATAATGCAGTATCCTGCCGTTTTTCTCACGGACGTCCGAAACCTCGGCATTGCCTATGCGTCCGGTGTCGGGAGCTTGTCCCCCGCCCTCCGGGAAAAAGGCAGTTCGGTCAAGCTCAACGGCGATGCGTCCGTCCTCCTCGGTGCATGAAACGACGGCGGCGGTAAACTCCCGCATACTGCCGTCGGTATAATAAAGCTTTTCGGTCATACTCTCACCTCACTTGAAATTTTATATCAGGGCGCAAAAAAACTCAACGGATTTTTTGCGTGGTGCAAAAAATCCGCTGAGCCGTAAAATCGTTTGGTCTTACTTGATGGAGAAGAATGCGCTGTGGCCGGGGTACTGTGCTGCGTCAAAAAGCTCTTCCTCGATGCGGAGAAGCTGATTGTACTTGCAGACACGGTCGGTACGGCTGGGTGCGCCGGTCTTTATCTGACCTGCGTTGACGCCGACGGAGATGTCTGCGATCGTGGTATCCTCGGTCTCGCCGGAGCGGTGGGACACGACTGCGGTCCAGCCCGCACGGTGAGCCATCTGAATGGCGTCGAGGGTCTCGGTCAGAGTGCCGATCTGATTGAGCTTTATAAGAACGGAGTTTGCCGCATTAAGCTCGATCCCCTTCCTTATTCTCTCGGTGTTGGTGACAAAGAGGTCGTCGCCGACTATCTGGATCTTGTGACCGAGGGTCTTGGTCATGAGCTGCCAGCCCTCCCAGTCGTTCTCGCCCATGCCGTCCTCGATGGAGATGATGGGGTACTTCTCAACGAAGCCCGCCCACATTGCGACCATTTCCTCGCTCGTCATAACGGTGCCTCTCTTGGGCAGGTGGTAGCACTTGTCGTCCTCGTTGTACCAGTCGGAGACTGCGCCGTCGATTGCGATCATAAAGTCGTCGTAGGGCTTGTAACCTGCCTTTTCAATGGCGGCGACCAGAGCCTTGAGCGCATCCTCGTCGGAGTCGAGGTTGGGAGCGTAGCCGCCCTCGTCGCCCACGCCGGAGGCGGGAACGACCTTCTTGAGCGCATGGAACACCTCGGCGCACATACGCAGAGCTTCCTTCCAGCTCTCTGCGCCGACGGGCATTATCATAAACTCCTGGATATCGACGTTGGATCCGGTTGCGTGAGCGCCGCCGTTCAAGACGTTCATCATCGGGCAGGGCAGGGTCTTGGCGTTAACGCCGCCGATGTAGTTGTACAGGCTCTGACCCGTAGCTTCCGCAGCCGCCTTTGCACAGGCGAGGGAGACGCCGAGGATGGCGTTTGCGCCGAGGCGGGTCTTGTTGGGAGTGCCGTCGATCTCAATGAGCATCTTGTCAATGCCGGTCTGATCGAGGACGTTGAGTCCGACCATAGCCTCTGCGATCTCGCCGTTTACGTTCTCGACCGCTTTGGTAACGCCCTTGCCGAGGTAGCGGCTCTTGTCGCCGTCACGAAGCTCGCACGCCTCGTACATACCGGTGGATGCGCCGGAGGGAACGGCAGCTCTGCCTACGGTACCGTCGTCGAGGGTCACTTCGACCTCAACGGTGGGGTTGCCTCTGGAGTCAAGGATCTCTCTTGCCATAACGTCAACGATTTCAAAATACTGCTTCATAATAGCATCTCCTTTATTTTATGAGGCTCCTGCCGCTCATGGCGCAGGGCTTTTGTATATCCATGATTTCGAGTATGGTGGGTGCGATGTCGGCAAGCTTTCCGCCGCCCTGAAGTGCGAGTCCCTTGCGGCAGACGGCAAAGGGTACCGGGTTTGTGGTATGTGCGGTGTTCACCTTGCCGTCGGCACCGACCATGCAGTCTGCGTTGCCGTGGTCGGCGGTGATGAGCAGCACGGTGTCCGGCATCGACCTGACTGCGTCGTATATCCTGCCCATGCAGGCATCGACGGTCTCGACCGCCTTCACCGCAGCGTCCATGACGCCCGTGTGACCGACCATGTCGCAGTTTGCAAAGTTACAGACGATGAGTGCATACTCGTCGCTCTTTATTGCTTCGACGCACTTATCCGCAACCGCCACGGCGCTCATTTCGGGGATGAGGTCGTAGGTCGGGAACTGCTTCGGCGACGGAACGAGGCAGCGCTCCTCGCCCTTCTCCGGCTTCTCGACACCGCCGTTGAAGAAAAAGGTGACGTGCGCATACTTCTCCGTTTCGGCGACACGGAACTGCTTGAGTCCCTTGGCTGCGACCGTTTCGCCGAGGGTGTCGCAAATGTCCTCCGGTGGAAAGGCGACGGGAAGAGTCAGCGTTTCGTCATAGCGTGCGGTGCAGACGTAGCTCAGAGGGTATACGGTCTTTTTGCGCTCAAAGCCGTCAAAGTCGGGGAGGGTAAGCGCCCATGTGATCTCCCTTGCCCTGTCGGGGCGGAAGTTCATGAATATAACGCTGTCGCCGCTCTCGATCCTGCCCTCATTGCAGCAGACGACGGGCTTTATAAACTCGTCGGTAACGCCCTGCGCATAGCTTTTCTCGACCGCCTCGACGGGGCTGCCGCAGAATTTGCCCTCGCCGCAGACCATTGCATTGTAGGCAAGCTCCACTCTGTCCCAGCGCTTGTCTCTGTCCATGGCGTAGAAGCGTCCCTGAAGGTCGGCGACCTTTGCGTTTCCAAGCTCTGCGCACTTTTCGCAAAGCCGTGAAACGTAGCCGGCACCGCTCGTCGGCGGCACGTCTCTGCCGTCGAGGAAGCAATGCACATAGGCCCTTTCAAGACCTCTGCGCTTTGCCATATCAAGCGCCGCAAAGATGTGGTCAATGTGGCTGTGAACGCCGCCGTCGGACAGAAGTCCGAGGATGTGCAGCGCCTTGCCGCTGCGCTTTGCATTGTCCATCGCCTCGACGTAGGCGGGATTTTCAAAGAAGCTGCCGTCCTTTATCGCATTGCTTATGCGGGGCAGATCCTGAAAAACGACTCTGCCGGCGCCGATGTTCGTATGTCCGACCTCGGAGTTGCCCATCTGCCCCTCAGGCAGTCCGACCGACATTCCGGAAGCGGAAAGCGTCGTATAAGGGTTCTCCGCAAATATCGCATCGAGCCTCGGCGTTGCGGCTCGGCTTATCGCATTGCCGTCGGAAGGCGGAGCAATGCCGAAGCCGTCCATTATCACAAGTACGGCTTTACTCATTTTCCGCTCCTGCCGCAGCGATTATCGTCGCAAAGTCAGCGGGCTTTAAGGATGCGCCGCCGATGAGACCGCCGTCGATGTCGGGCATCGCCAGAAGCTCGGCTGCGTTCTTTGCGTTCATGCTGCCGCCGTAAAGTATGCTCACGCTCCTTGCGGGACGTGCGCCGTATATCTCACGGATGATGCTGCGTATCTCACGGCAGACCTCCTCCGCCTGCTCAGCGGTCGCAGTCTTTCCCGTGCCGATCGCCCAAATGGGTTCGTAGGCGATGACGCAGCGGCGAAGCTCGCTTGCGTCCACACCGTGCAGCGCCGCACGGACCTGATAGTTAATGTGCGCCATGGTAAGCTCCATCTCACGCTGCTCAAGGCTTTCGCCGACGCAGATGATGGGGCTGATGCCGTTATCGAGCAGCGCTCTCGCCTTTGCGTTTACGAGCATATCGCTCTCCTTGTGGTACTCCCTGCGCTCGGAGTGACCGACGATGCAGTATTTAACGCCGAGGTCTGCGAGCATATTCGCTGCGATCTCGCCGGTGTATGCGCCCTTTGCGAAGGCGGAAACATCCTCCGCACCGCAGGCGATCTTTGCGTCCTTGCCCCAGCGCAGCATTGCCGGAATGTTGACCGCCGGAACGCAGAGAACCGTTTCACAGCCCTTAAGCTTCGGCATTGCGGCTTTAAGCTCCTCAACAAAGGGTCTTACCTCGCTCGCCGTCATGTTCATCTTCCAGTTGCCGGCAATAACGGTCTTTCTGTACTTCGTATTCATGCAGCTACCTCCTTTAAAAAGCGGCTCTTATTTGTTCATCAGGCACGCAACGCCCGGCAGCTCCAGTCCCTCAAGGAATTCGAGAGATGCGCCGCCGCCCGTGCTGATGTGCGTCATCTTATCTGCGTAGCCGAGCTTTTCGACTGCGGCTGCGGAGTCGCCGCCGCCGACTATCGTTACGGCGCCGGACTCGGCAAGCGCCTTTGCCATTGCTTCGGTACCCTGTGCAAATGCGTCGAACTCAAACACGCCCATGGGTCCGTTCCACACGACGGTGGCGGCGCTTTTTACGGCGTCGGAGAACAGCTTTATCGTTTCGGGTCCGATGTCCATGCCCATCCAGTCGGCGGGTATCTCGCTGACCTTCACGACCTTGCGCTCGCAGTCGGGCGCAAACTCGCTGCCGACGGCGGTATCGACGGGCAGGAGCAGCTTTACGTTCTTCTCCTTTGCCTTTTCGATCATGCTGCGGGCATAGTCGAGCTTATCCTCCTCAAGCAGCGATTTGCCTATCTCATAGCCCATGGCTTTTATAAATGTATACGCCATGCCGCCGCCGATGATTATGGTGTCGGCCTTGGAGAGCAGGTTGTTTATAACGCCGATCTTGTCGGAGACCTTAGCTCCGCCGAGTACGGCGACGAAGGGACGTGCGGGTTCCTCAAGAGCCTTGCCCATCACGGACAGCTCCTTTAAAACCAGGAGTCCCGCATATGCGGGCAGGTACGCCGCAACGCCCGCAGTCGAGGCGTGCGCTCTGTGTACGGTGCCGAAAGCGTCGGAAACGTATATATCGGCAAGGGATGCAAGCTCCTTTGCAAATTCGGGGTCGTTCTTCTCCTCACGGATGTCGTAGCGCAGATTCTGCAAAAGCATTATCTCGCCGGGCTTTAGCGCCGCTGCCTTTGCCTTTGCGTCCTCCCCTATTATGTCGTTTGCGAAAATGACGGGACGGTCAAGGAGCTTCGACAGATGCTCCGCAACGGGCGCAAGACTGAGCTTGGGCTTCCACTCGCCCTTGGGCTTTCCGAGGTGCGAGCAGGCGATGACCGCCGCACCGTTATCCAGAAGATACTTTATGGTGGGCAGAGCCGCTTTGATACGCTTGTCGCTGGTTATCTCCCCTGTCTCCTTGTTCTGCGGTACGTTGAAGTCGCAGCGCAGAAGCACCTTTTTGCCGCTTACCGCAGCATCAAGTACGCTTTTTTTGTTGTAGTTCATAACGAATCTCCTTTCAAAGAAAAAGTTTACATAACACTCATTTCCCCGCTGTGCTTTAGTCCGGGGAAGCCCTGCTGCCGCAGCGCCTCATACGCAAGTATCGCAGCCGAGTTCGAGAGATTGAGGCTCCTCGCCTCGGACACCATCGGGATGCGTATGCAGCGGTCACGGTACTTTTCACGAAGCCACAGCGGCAGTCCCGCCGTCTCCTTGCCGAGCATGATGCTCACGCTGTCGGCGGTAAAGTCCGCTTCGGAATAGTCTCTCGGCGCTTTGGTCGTTGCGAGCCAAAGCCCCTCGTCGCCGTTTTTCTCAAAATACTCGTCGAGACAGCGGTACACGGAAATATCGACGAGATGCCAGTAGTCAAGTCCGCAGCGCTTTACCATTTTATCGGAAATGTCAAAGCCGAGCGGCTCAATGAGATGAAGCCTTGCACCCGTTGCGGCGCAGGTGCGGGCAATAGCGCCGGTATTGTGCGGTATTTCCGGCTCAAGCAAAACGATATTCAGCATTTATTCTAACCTGTTTCGTTATAAAATATCTTTACAGATATCATTTTATCACATTTTTCCCGTAAATGATGAACTTTTTTGCAGTTTTTAATATTTGTTGCACAATTAACAATTTTGTACTATAATGAGTGCCGTCAGGCTTTGATAAACCGACAATCTGCACATTACGGAGAGGTCTTTTATGCTGTGTAACGACTGTCCGAGGCGCTGCGGCGCCGACAGGGAATTTGACAAAGCGGGCGGCGTCTGCCGCTCCCCGCTCACGCCCGTCATCGCAAGAGCCGCTCCCCACTTCGGCGAGGAGCCGTGCATCAGCGGCGAGCGAGGCTCCGGCACCGTGTTCTTCTCCGGCTGCAACCTGCGCTGCGTGTTCTGTCAGAACCGTGACATAAGCCGCAGCAGCGCCGGAAAACCCGTCACGGTCGAGCGCCTGCGGGACATTTTTCTTGAGCTTCAGGACGAGGGCGTTCACAACATAAACCTCGTCACGGCGGCACATTTCATCCGTCCCGTGACAGAGGCGCTTGAGGGCGCAAAGCTAAGCATCCCCGTCGTGTGGAACTCCTCCGGCTACGAAAGCGTCGAGTCGCTGCGCAGGCTGGAGGGGCTTGTGCAGGTGTATATGCCCGATCTCAAGTATCTTGACCCGAAGCTGTCCCTGCGCTACTCGGCGGCGAAGGATTATCCGGAGGTCGCAGTCTCGGCGATCGCCGAAATGTACCGTCAGCGTGGGCGCTTTGTCCTCGACGACGAGGATATGCTCGTCTCCGGCGTTGTGGTGCGGCACCTCATTTTGCCCGGCGCAAGGGAAAATTCCGAGAAGGTCATCCGCTTCATTGCGGAAAACTATCCCGGAGACAGGGTCTTATTCTCGCTCATGTGCCAGTACACTCCCATGCCGGGGCTGGAGAAGTACCCGGAGCTGCAAAGAACGGTCACCGCAAGCGAAAACGATGCGCTGTGCCGATACATGGAGGACTGCGGCATAGAGTTCGGCTTCTTTCAGGAGCCGGAATCCGCAACCGACGAAATGATCCCCGACTTTGACCTCACCGGGGTGTGATAAAAGCTAAAAGCCCCGCCTCTCGGCAGGGCTTTTAGCTTTTATTTCTTATAGCGGCTTATGCGGGCAAGACGTATGAAAAGCGGTATGAGCAGCAGCGGGCACAGCACAAGCACAATGGCCATTTTCATAACTATCCCCTCCACCGTGATGACGCTGATGCAACCGTAGATGACGAGCGACAAAAGCTTACACTCGGAGAGCAGCGACAGCGTCTCCCTTTGTACCGCAAGCTTCCCGGTGTCTTTCACTTCCCACGGGAGATTGGGTTCGCCGCTCAGCTTCGGCATGAGCATGACGACGGTCAAGACCGCATAAATGAGTACCTCTACCCCCAAAATCGGCCACACCGTGCTTTTGCTCTCATAGTCCCTCACGCTGCCGTCGGCATTGTAGTGCATGGGTATCTCTGCCGGCAGCGCCGAATATTCGCATATTATGTAAACCACATTGGCGATCAAGAGCAGCAGCGAAATGATCTCCAATACGGTCTGATATTTTGTGAGCTTGGGAAATTTCATCAGGGTTCCTCCTCGATCGAATACAGGCAGGAGCCGAAGTCGCCGAACATATGGATGTCGGGGGTGTAGCCCGTACCCATGAACTGATCGTTCATGCGCATACCCACGCCGAGAGCGGCTCCCGTTGCGACGTACTCCTCCGCACCGTCGGGCATCGCAATGAACTTGTTTGCGGTGCGAAGCACGAAGCCGTCAGGATGCAGCTCCACGGGCATGATGTGCTTTACAAGTCCGCCCACACGCTTTACGAATATGCGCTGCGGCTTGCAGCTTATCTTATAGTGCCTGCCGGAAACGAGACCCATGACCCGAAGCTCGTCGCCGCCTGGAGAGGCGGTGCAGAGCTTTTGGAAATGCCCCGCAATATGCTCTCTGCCGTCCGGGGACGAGACCTGCAAATGCACCGTGTTGTCACGAAGCTCATCAAAGCGCCGGAGCCGTCCGAACTGGAAGCAGGCACGGTGCTTTTTATAATACCGTATCTGCTCCTTTATCTCACGAAGCTCGATCGGAGTGAGGTATTTAAGGTCAAGCTCATAGCCCAAAACGCCGAATGCGGCGACGTTGAAGCGGGTCGAAAGCGGGGTGCTGCGCAGCGTCTGCTGATGCGGTGCCGCCGAAACGTGCGCCCCCATGCACGACTGCGGGTACAGGTAGCTCAGTCCGGTTTGTATGTCGAGGCGCTCTATGGGGTCGGTGTCGTCGGACGTCCATATCTGCGGCGAGTAGCACAGCATTCCGAGGTCAAAGCGGTTGCCGCCGGAGGAGCAGCTTTCAAACAGGATGTCCGGTCTGGGCGCAAAGATGCGCTCAAGGCAGTCGTACAGTCCCATGATGTAGCGGTGGTAAAACTCGCCCTGCTCGGAAAGCAGCGGCGAATATGCGTCCGCCATGTGGCGGTTCATGTCCCACTTGACGTAGCTTATCGACGCCGAGTCGAGCGTTGCGCCGACGTTCTCGACGATGTAGTCACGCACCTCGCTCCTCGTGAGGTCCAAAAGGAGCTGATTTCTTCCAAGTACCGCCTCGCCCGACGGCGGCAGTATCGCCCAATCGGGGTGCGTTCTGTACAGCTCGGAATCCTCGTTCACGCTCTCCGGCTCGAACCACAGACCGAAGCTCAGTCCCATTTTGTTTATCTGCTTTGCCAGCTCGGAAAGTCCTCCCGGCAGCTTCTGCGTATTAACGTTGTAGTCGCCGAGACCTGCGGTGTCCGTGTTTCTGTCACCGAACCAGCCGTCGTCCAGCACAAAAAGCTCAACGCCGAGCTTCTTGGCGCTGCGGGCAAGCTTTATAAGCCCGTCACGGTCAAATTTAAAGAAGTTTGCCTCCCAGTTATTTAGCAGCACCGGACGCTCCCTGTTCTTCCACTTGCCTCTCACGATGCAGGAATTTACAAAGCGGTGGAAGTTAAAGCTCAGACCGTTCAGTCCCTCGCCGGAATAACTCATCACCGCCTCGGGCGTTTCAAAGCTCTCGCCCGAACCCAGCTTCCACTCAAAGCAGTGCGGATTTATGCCGAGCTGCACACGCACAAGGTCGTGATTCGACTTCTCCGCAAGTCCGAAGTGGTTGCCGCTGTACACAAGATTAAAGCCGTAGCAGCGACCGTGTTCCTCCGTTGCATACCTCTCCGAAAGCAGGAAGCCCGGATTGTGACGGTTGGAGGAGGAGCCGGTGGTGGAGGAGTTAATATACATTCCGTAATCAAGCTCATGCACATGGCGGTGCGCTTCCTTGATCCAGCCCCCGTCGAAGGTGTGCATTTTAAAGCCCCTGTCCGGCAGATCGAGGCTCATGCTCATAATGCGTCTGAGCGAGATCTCGCCCTCGCCCCGATTCTCGATAACGCAGCGGCGGCTGATGACGTCACAGGACGGGAAGACGGTGTAGTACAGGTAAAGCTCCGCTGTGCCGCTCTTTTCACTCAGATGCACCCTGAGCGTTTCGGCATCATCAAAGCCGTCGTAGGCGCTCGGCAGCGTTTCCGGCGCAAGGCAGCCCTCGTGCTTTTCCCAGTCGCAGAACACAAAGTCGTTGGAATAGCAGCCGTTTTGCAGCTTCATCTCAAGAGGGCTTTGACGATAGTCTCCCCTGCCGGTACCCGACCATTCAAGACACATGGTGTCAAGGCAGTATTCGCTGCGGCTGCGGCTGTACATTATGCTGCTGCCCCGCTGAATGTTGTTCTTAACACAAAGCAGCGGTGCATCCTCGCTCTCCACCCGCTCGCCGTAGTGTATATGCTCAAGATGCCCAAACTCGCTTATGCGGAAAAGGTAGCTCGTGTTTTCCGTGGACAGATTGAATACTCCGTCGTTAAATTCTATACTCACTGTCATCACTCCCGCTCTGATATGGTTTTATTATACCACGTTCCGTGTTTTGCGGCAACATATTGCCAAGGGCTTTGAGAATGTGATATAATCGGTAAAATATTAAGATACGAGGTAAACGCCATGCTTACAGTCAACGATCTGTCCATAAATTTTGCGGGCAACATCCTTTTTTCAAACGTCGACCTGCAATTCACCCCCGGCAACTGCTACGGCATCATCGGTGCAAACGGCGCCGGAAAATCCACCTTTGTGAAGATACTCTCCGGCGAACTTGAGCCGTCCACCGGCACCGTGCATATCGCCCCCAAAAAGCGCATGAGCGTTTTGAAGCAGAACCAGAATATGTACGACGCCTACACCGTCATGGACACCGTTATCATGGGCAACGAGCGCCTGTATAACTGCGGCAAGGAGAAGGACGCCATCTACGACAAGCCCGATTTCAGTGACGAGGACGGCATCAGGGCCGCCGAGCTTGAGGAGGAGTTTGCAGAGCTTGGCGGCTGGGAAGCGGAGTCCGACGCAAGCAGGATCCTTCAGGGGCTCGGCGTTTCCCCGGACTTCCACGCAACGCTCATGAGCGAGATGGACCCCCGCTTAAAGGTCAAGGTGCTGCTTGCGCAGGCGCTGTTCGGCACCCCCGACATCATTCTGCTCGACGAGCCGACGAACAACCTCGACCTCAGCAGCGTTGTGTGGCTTGAGGACTTTCTCATGGACTACGAGGGAACCGTCCTCGTCGTCAGCCACGACCGCTATTTCCTCAACAACATCTGCACCCACATAGTCGATATAGACTACGGAAAGATAAAAATGTACGTCGGCAACTACGACTTTTGGTACGAGTCCAGCCAGCTCATGCAGCGGCTCATCAAGGACCAGAACAAGAAGGCGGAGCAGAAGATCGCAGAGCTGCAAAGCTTCATCTCCCGCTTTGCGGCGAACAAGTCGAAGTCACGTCAGGCGACGAGCCGCAGAAAGCTGCTTGACAAGCTCACCGTCGAGGAGCTTCCCGCATCGGGCAGACGCTATCCGTGGGTGGGCTTCAAGGCCGACCGCGAGCCGGGCAAGGACAGGCTCTTTGTCACCGAGATCTCCAAAACGGTCGACGGCGTGAAGCTTTTAAACAACATAAGCTTCATCGTCGGCAAGGAGGACAAAATAGCGATCGTCGGCAAGAACGAGCTTGCGGTCACGATGCTGTACAAGATCCTCATGGGCGAGGAGGAGCCGGACTCCGGCAGCGTCAAGTGGGGCGCTTCCATCACTACGGCGTACTTCCCCAAGGATCACAACTCCTTCTTTGAAAACTGTGACCTCGACCTCATGGACTGGATGCGCCAGTTCTCCGACGACAAGCGTGAGAGCTACCTTCGCACCTTCCTCGGACGTATGCTGTTCAGCGGCGACGACGTGTACAAGAGCGTCAAGGTGCTGTCAGGCGGCGAAAAGGTTCGCTGCATGATAAGCAAAATGATGCTGTCCGGTGCGAACTTCCTCGTTTTCGATCAGCCGACGAACCACCTCGACCTTGAGAGCATAGCAGCGCTCAACAACGGCATGGAGGCGTTTAAGTATAACATCATCTTCTCCAGCCACGACCACCAGCTCACGCAGACCGTCGCAAACAGGATAATCGAAATAACCGACGACGGCATCATAGACAGAAAGTGCAGCTTCGACGAGTACATGAACCTCACCGGCAGCAGCATCGAAACAAGATAAGACATAAACGAAAACGGCAAGGCGTTCCGCCTTGCCGTTTTCGTTTATGTAAGGAAGCTCATTATTACCGGGATCGTTATCATGCTCAGTGCGGTACTTATGAATATCTCCTCGGAGGACTCAATGCCGTCTCTGCCGTTTTCCAGACCGAGTATCGTACACACTATTGCGGTCGGGGTCGCCATGAGCGCAACGATTATGCCGAGCGACACGGGATCGGATATAAAAAAGTGCAGCACGAACCACACCGCCAAGGGGCAGACGATGAGCCTCACGAGGCTCAGAGCGTACAGTCTCGGATGCGAAAGTGCGTCCTTGACCGACACGGGACCGAGCGATATGCCGACGCACATCATGCTCAGCGGCACCGTCGCTGCGGCAAGGGTGCCGCACACATCGTCGATGATCGTCGGCACCGGGATGCGCAGCGTGAATATCAGCGCCGCCAAAAGGGTTGCGATTATCGGCGTATTTATTGCCTTTTTAATATTAAATCCGCCCTTTTCGCCGCTTTTCAGCATCATCACGCCGACGCTGTACAGCAGCAGGTTAAAGGGGATATTCAGCAGCGACGCAAAAAACAGCGACTCCTCGCCGTACAGCGCCGTGACGACCGGGAAGCCGACAAAGGCGTTGTTCATAAACGCCACAAGCAGCCTGTACATCCCTCGGTCGCCGGTTTTTATGCCGAGCAGCGTCGGCGTGACATAGGCGATGCCGAGGGTTATGAGCATGGCAAGGCACATCATCAGTATGCCGAAGCCCAGCTCCTTCCCGCTCAGGGTAAGCTCCTTGTTTATGACCGAGTCGAGTATAGTGGCGGCAAGAAACACGTTCATCACGAGCTTGCTCAGCCCTTTGTTGAATTCTGCGCCGACTATTTTCAGTCTGGCGCAGAGATAGCCTGTCACAAGCAGCACGAAAAGCACTGCCATTTTTCCTATAAGTCCGCTCATACGTGTATCAAAAGCCTCGCAATTTCAAGATAAATAAGCAGGGACACGGCGTCGGATATGGTCGTTATGAGCGGGGTGGCGACCACCGCCGGGTCAAGTCCGATCTTCTCCGCAAGTATGGGGAGTGAGCTTCCGACTACCTTTGCAAACATTACAGTCAGGACTATCGCAAGGCTGACCGTGAGCGCCACGGTAACGGTGACGTCAAGGTTGTTCATAAGAAGTCTGTCCACAAGCAGCATCTTGACGAAATTCACCGCCGCAAGGCTCACGCCGCAGAGGATCGAGACCCTCCACTCCTTCCACACGACACGCAGCACGTCCGCAGGCTCGGTGTCGCCGAGGGATATGCTTCGTATTATCGCAGTCGACGACTGTGCGCCCGAATTGCCGCCCGTACCCATGATGACGGGGACGAAGCCTATAAGCACGGTCTGCACCGCAAGCGCCTCCTCGAAGGAGTTGAGTATCATCGTGGTAAAGGTCGCAGACAGCATGAGAAACAGCAGCCACGGCACACGGTTTTTCCAAATGTCGAAGGCTCCCGTCCTTGAGTAGGGCTTGTCCGAAGGCGTCATTGCCGCCATGATTTCGAAGTCCTCGGTCGCTTCCTTTTCCATAACGTCGATTACGTCGTCAACGGTGACTATGCCGACGAGCCTGCCCTCTCTGTCCGTGACGGGCAGAGCCATGAGGTCGTAGTCCGAGATCTTCTCGGCGGCCTCCTCCTGGTCGTCCTGCGTCATGCAGAAAACGACGTTGGTGTCCATTATATCGCCCACGACGGTCTCGTCGTCGTTTAAAAGCAGATCCTTTACGCTGACTACGCCCTCAAGCTTCCTGTCCGCCGAGGTGACAAAGCAGGTATAGATCGTCTCCTTATCCTCACCGATGCGGCGTATCCTTGCAATGGCTTCCCTGACGTTCATGTACTTTTTCAGGTCCACGAACTCGGCGGTCATAATGCTGCCGGCTGAGTTTTCGGGGTACTTGAGGTACTGATTTATCAGGTTTCTCGTCTCCCTCGTCGCCGTGCGCATGACACGCTTTACGACGTTTGCCGGAAGCTCCTCCATCATGTCAACGGCGTCGTCAACGTACAGATCCTCGATGATCGCTCCAAGCTCGGAGTCGGTGATCGAGTTGATTATAAGCTCCTGCTCCGGGGCTTCGAGATTTGCAAAGACCTCCGCCGCCTTGCCCTTCGACAGGAGACGAAAAACCATAGGCATACGCTGCGTATCGACCTCGGTCAGGAACTCCGCAACGTCAAATTCGTTCATTTCCTCAAGGCGGTTTTGCAGCGCCTTCATGCGCTGTGCGTCAAGCAGTCCGGAAAGCTCTTCAAACTGTCTGTCGTGCATGGTCTCAAAGTCCATGCCTTCGTTTTCGCCCATATGCTTTCCTCCTTTCAGGGTCTTTTGTCTCGCTTATACGCCGAGATACTCCGCCTGCTCACGGCTGAGCGTGTCTATCGAAACACCCATTGCGGCAAGCTTCTTGACCGCAACGGCCTTATCTATATCCTCCGGCACCGGCAGGACGCCGCACTTGAGCTTGCCTGCGTTCTCGGCAATGTAGCGTGCACTGAGCGCCTGTATCGCAAAGCTCATGTCCATGATCTCCGCCGGGTGACCGTCCGCTGCGGCAAGGTTCACGAGTCTGCCCTCGGCGATCGTGAACAGCGTTTTGCCGTCGGGCATGACGTAGCCCTGAATGTTGTGCCGTGCCTCGTACTTTCTGACCGCCATGCGCTCAAGCCCTTCCATATCGACCTCGACATTGAAGTGACCTGCGTTGCTGAGTATAGCGCCGTCCTTCATCAGCGGAAAATGCTCCGCCGTTATGATGTCTCTGCCGCCGGTCACGGTGCAGAAAATGTCGCCTATCTTTGCCGCCTGCGCCATGGGCATGACCTCGTAGCCGTCCATGACCGCCTCAAGCGCGCGCACGGGGTCGGTCTCGGTGACGATGACCTTTGCGCCCAAGCCCTTTGCCCTGAGGCTGACGCCCTTGCCGCACCAGCCGTAGCCGGATATGACGACATATTTGCCGGCGATTATCAGATTCGTGGTGCGGCAGATGCCGTCCCACACGCTCTGACCCGTGCCGTAGCGGTTGTCAAACATATGCTTGCAGTCGGCGTCGTTCACACGCACCATCGGGAAGCGCAGAGCGCCCTCCCTGTCCATTATCTTCAGACGGTTAATGCCCGTCGTCGTCTCCTCACAGCCGCCGAGGACATTGGGGATAAGCTCCGTAAACTCGGTGTGCATGAGATGCACAAGGTCGCCGCCGTCGTCGATGATGATGTTCGGTCCGACCTTGAGGACTTCTCTGAGGCAGGCTTCGTATTCCTCGCTGTCACAGCCGTAGCGGGCGAACACGTTTATGCCGCCGGAGTCAAGCGCCGCTGCAACGTCGTCCTGCGTTGAAAGGGGGTTAGAGCCGGTGACGAACATCTCCGCACCGCCCATTTCCATGACACGGCACAGGTACGCCGTCTTTGCCTCAAGATGCACCGAAAGTGCGACCTTTAGCCCCGCAAAGGGCTTTGTTTTCTTAAAATCCTCGCCGATGCTCCTGAGAACAGGCATATTGCGCTCCACCCAGCTTATCTTCGTTTCGCCGGACGGGGCAAGCTTGATGTCTTTTATAATGCTCATATCCATACCCCCTTGTAGATTTAAACACTTTATTTTAACACTAATTTTACCCTCCCGCAAGGGCGAAAAGACGGATTCCAAACAGGAATCCGTCTTTTCCGCTATTTAGTGCATTTATTTGTCGCTCAGGCTCTCTTTGTTTTTGCCCGCCTTTTTTGCGCTTGCCGTCACGAGTCCCGACAGTGCAAGCAGCGCTATGACGTTGGGCAGCACCATAATGTTGTTGAACATATCGGTAAGCTCCCAAACGAGGTCGTTTTTAAACAGCGCACCCAGCACGACGAAGATGACCGCCAGCACGGAATATGCCGTGACCGCCTTCTTGCCGAACAGGTACTGCACGTTTATGCGTCCGAAGAAGTTCCAGCCCAAGATTGTCGAGAATGCGAAGAACAGCAGGCAGACCGCAACGAAGATGCTGCCGAGGTTCTTGCCGAACACGCTGCCGAAGGCAAGCTGTGCAAGGTTGTTATTGCTTATGCTGAGTGCGGTAAGGCTCTCCGTATCCGTGACCTTTCCCGCAAGCGCACCGTCGCCGACGTACATGGTCGAGATGACGACGAGCGCCGTGATCGTAAGCACGATGAAGGTATCTATGAACACGCCCATCATTGCGACGACGCCCTGATCATGCGGCGTTTTCACGTTCGCCTGAGCGTGTGCGTGCGGGGTGGAACCCATGCCCGCTTCGTTGGAGAAGAGTCCCCTCTTTGCGCCCTGAGAAATTGCGGCATATATCGCAGCGCCGAGGCTTCCGCCGATTATCGCAGTCGGGTCAAACGCAGCTTTTACGATGAGCGCAAAGGTCGCAGGTATATACTCGATGCGGCAGGCGAGGATAACAAGGCTGCCGAGGATGTACAGCACCGCCATCACCGGGACGAGCTTTTCCGTCACGGCGGCAAGGCGCTTGGTCCCGCCGAGGAATACCGCTGCGGCAAGAACTGCGATGATCAGTCCGACGATCCACGTCGGGATGTTGAAGGCCTCCTTGCAGGCTCCGGCTATGGAATTGGACTGCACCATGGTTCCCATGAAGCCGAGTGCCAGTATCAGCGCAACGGCAAAGAAACCGGCGAGGAAGGTCCCGAACTTGCCCTTAAACGCACGCTTTATGTAGTACACGGGTCCGCCGGAGATGCTGCCGTCCGGGTTTTTGACTCTCGTCTCCTGCGCAAGCACCGCTTCTGCGTATATCGTCGCCATGCCGAAGAATGCGATTATCCACATCCAAAAGATCGCACCGGGTCCGCCGATGAGTATCGCACCGCAGGCGCCGACGATGTTGCCGGTGCCGACCTGTGCCGCAATTGCGGTCGTGAGCGCCTGGAACGAGCTCATGCCGCTGTCGTGCTTTTTGCCCTTGAGCGAGATGTTGCCGAACACGCTCCGCCACGCCTCGCCGAAGCAGCGCACCTGAACGAACTTCGTTCTGATCGAAAAATACAGACCGCAGCCCACCAGCAGTATGATGAGCATATAGTTTGACAGATAGTTGTTGACGAAGCTTGCCATCGTCATCAGTGCGTCCTGCACCTTCACCAATAAGCCTTCCATTTTGATTCCTCCAAAAAAACAAAAATGCTGCTGATAATATCAGCAGCTCCGGAGTAAAAAGAAAACATATCGAATTTCATGCTTTCCTCTGTCCTTTTGCCTGAGAGATTCGGCTTTCGCCTTACACCTTCGGCACCCTTTCGGGATTCTCCAGAGCTTCCTCCGCCTCCAGTTTCTTTCGATCCTTGAGGCTTCATCGGAACAATTGAGCAAAGTTTACCACAGTAAATCGCCAGTGTCAATACTTTTTATCGTCAAATTTTTGGCAGCTCAAAGCGGCTGCTTTTTTATCTGCGCCCACTTGCGGGGATACCTTTTCGCCGTGGGGAAAAGCTTCTTCACCAGCACGACGCCGTGACGGATGTCCGTACCCGGCACCGTATAGCGCTCGACACCGATAAGCTTGCCGCCGAGCTTTTTTATCGCTTCCTCGGAGGCTTTGACCTCCTCGTCGCAGTCGGGACCCTTCATTGCGGCAAAGACTCCGCCCACCTTGACGAGCGGCAGACACAGCTCGCAAAGCTGCGGCAGGTACGACACCGCTCTTGAGACCGCAAGGTCAAATCCCTCACGAAACTCCGGCGGCGCTTCCTCCGCCCTTGCGTGGATGCACAAGACCCCCGAAAGCTCCAGAAGCTCGCAGGTCTCCGAAAGAAAAGCGATGCGTTTATTCAGCGAGTCGAGCAGCGTAAGCTCCATGTCGGGCTGTGCGATCTTCATCGCAAGTCCGGGAAAGCCCGCACCCGTGCCGACGTCGATGACCTTCCTGCCCTCGGTTTTCACATACTTCAACAGAGCGGCGCTGTCGAGGAAATGCAGCCGTGCGACCTCGGTCTCTCCCGTGATAGCCGTAAGGTTCATCACCTTATTCTTTTCCTCAAGGTATTCGCAATATTTTTCGTAGCGCTCAAACGCCCTTTCGTCGGGCGTAAGCCCAAGCTCCGCAAAGCCTTCGGCAAGAATCTCTTTCATGGCGGCTCCTTAAAAAAGTAAAATGAGCTGTAACATACAGCTCATTTTACCATAAAGCTCAGATTAAATCAATCATCTGTAAAAAGCGTGATCCTCTATCGTGACCACATGGCTCGACTCGTTGCAGAGCCAATTTGTTCCGCAGCTCGTGAGCTGGAAGAACAAGGCGTCGTCCACCGTGTTGTAGCCCTCAAGACAAAGCTTCGCCGCAGCGACGCTTATGTCGTAGGGCTTACCGTAAATTGCCCCGGTGTCCACCACCATAAACTGCCCCGGCTCAAACACAACCTCCTTAACACTGTCGTTGAATCGGGGATTTTCCACTCGGTTGAGTACGACGTTGCCGACGCCGATCTGTCCGTCAAGAGGCTGGTTGCCCGCCTCCCATGTAATGACTCTGCTCAGCCAGTACAGATCGTCGGCGTCATAGTATTCGTCGCCGCTCATAAGTATCTCTTCGTTTGCCGTGTCGAAATTGTAGGCTCCGTTCTCGTTTTGGCTCAGCTCAAGAGTGAATATCTTGGCTACCGCCTCAAGCGGGAAAACGGGTGTGCCTCCGATCTCTTTATAACCGTCGGGAAGGTACAGGCATCTGCCGTTTGCCGTAAAATAATCGTCGTCGGCGCAGGCGGTGATCTTGATGCCGTTCACATTGACGGTCAGGGTATTTGTCTCTATATTGAAGTAACTCGCCTCATCATAGCCGAGGACGCCGCAAACGGCATCGAGGGAAACGTAAGTGTCCCCGTCGATGGTGTAGCCCCGGCAGGAGAGGATACCGTCAACGTAGACGGGAACCTCACTGTAATCGGCGGTGTCGTCAGTTCCGTCTGCAAGAGCAGTCGTGCAGCACAGAACACACAGCAAACAGATAACGAATACGAGTGAGATATTGAATTTGCCGATTTTGCTCATATAACGCTCCTGTTCATAGATTTTCCCTTTCGGTGTTTCGCCGAAGGAACAAGCCTATTACAAATAGGCAAGTCAATTATATCTAACTGAGCAGGTGCACTTCAATAGCTATTTTGTACAATCGAAGGTAGTCGAATTTGTGCAATTCTCACATACTACGAACATTACGCACAAGATTTAGGGCTGTTTTTTATGTAAAAGCACTTGATTTTGTGCCTTGTACAAGTTGCACAAAAATTCAAAATCGACATCATTTTGCAAAAAATCTGTAAAAATTATTACAATTCCTAATCACTTGTATAACTTTATGTTAACCGTTACCGTTATGCAAATTTATTATGTAAACCAAATCGGCAATTTTATATGCAATTTTTCAGCGCTTTTGCAAGCTGATCGGGGCAGGAAGTGTCCTTAAAACCGCACCTTATGCCCTCCATTCTGGCGATCGCATCCTCCGCCTTCATGCCCACAAGCAGGCTCGAAATCCCTTGAAGATTGCCGTTGCATCCACCTTTTACAACAACTTTTTCGATGATACCGTCCTCAACGTCTATCTCCATAAGCTGCGAGCAGACGCCCTTCGGTCTGTATGTAATATGCATTATTATACCCCCGTTTTATTCATAATTCGGTTTACATAATTCGAGTTGCTCCGTCGCATTTCGACCTTCTTCGGCACGCCCGAACCGTAAGCTCCTTTTACTATTAAAATAATGTAGCATATTTTTACCGCCGTGTACAGAGATATATTTCGGACCGTCGGCGAATAGGATTTCTGACAGGAGGTGATCGCATGAAGCGTATACGGCTGCTGCTGGTTTTGGGACTTGCAGTCCTTGCTATGTACCTTGGCTTTGCTCATGGCTCCCTTTCCGAGATCCTGAACGCCACCGACGACGGCGGCAGGCGGCTCGTCTTTACTTCCGAGCTTCAGCGGCTCATAGGCGGGGCATCGCACGAGGTCTCGGTGCCCGATCCCACTCAGGCGCCGACGGAGGACACCCCTCCCCCCGTGCAGCCGAGCGTCGTTCCCACGACGATCAGCGGCGGCTTTCTTATTAAAAACTCCACGGACTACGACATAGACTTTCAGGAGATACTGAGCGAGGGTTGCTCACTCAGACTCCCCGCCGGAGAGCCGCAGATACTCATCATCCACACGCACTCAAGCGAGGCATACACCCCGGCGGGGCTTGACCGCTACGAGGCAAGCGGCGACAGCCGCACCCTCGATCAGAATTTCAGCGTCATAAGGGTCGGCAACGAGCTTACCGAGATCTTTCGGAGCTACGGTCTGAACGTCATACACGACACCGGGGTGTACGACTACCCCAGCTACACGGGGTCGTACAACCGCAGCGGCGCAAAGGTGGAGGAGTATCTGGCGCAGTACCCTACTATTAAAATTGTAATAGACCTGCACCGTGACGCACTCGGCAGCAGCGACGTGCTGTATAAGGTCGTTGCGGACGAGGAGGGCGTCTGCGCATCGCAGGTGATGCTGTTTGTCGGCACCGACGCATCCGGGCTTGAGCATCCCAACTGGCGACAGAACCTCAGCCTTGCGGTTTACATTCAAAATGCGGTGTCCTCAAAGTATCCCAGTCTTATGCGTCCGGTGCAGCTCGTGAAGTACAGGTACAATCAGCACCTCACTCCCGGCTCGATGATAATCGAGGTCGGCAGCAACGGCAACACGCTTCAGGAGGCGCTCGCCGCAATACGGCTGTTCGGTCACAGCGCAGGTCCCGCTCTGGCGGAGCTTGTTGAATAAAGCTTTGCACTTCCGTCAAGAATAAATCCGACGGGAGGGATTATATGAAAGTTTACGATCTTATGAGCGAGCAGGTCATCAGCGTCGGTGTGTCCGAGCCGGTGAGCGCTGCCGCAAGGCTTATGAAGCAGTACAACATAGGCGCAGTACCCGTGTGCGACTCCGCCGGCAAGCTGCGGGGCATGATAACCGACCGGGACATCACGGTGCGCTGCACCGCCCTCGGCGCCGCCCCCGACGCCATGAAGGTCGGTGAGGTGATGACAAGGGGTGCCGTGACCATCGACGAGAGAGCGCACGTCGGAGAAGCCGCAAGGCTCATGGCGGACGCAAGGATACGCCGCTTGCCGGTGTGCCGCAGCGGGGTGATGGTCGGTATGCTCAGCCTCGGCGATCTTGCCCGAAGCACCGACTGCGACAGCGAAGCGGCGGCGGCTTTAAGTGAAATTTCTCAAAACATCCGAAGACTTTGAGTTTCCTGTAGCGCACGCTACAGGAAACTCATTTTTTATCCGTTATAATGATATAGTACAATCACTAAAATCAAAAGAAAACTACCATAGGAGGGAATATATTATGAAAAAATGGGTTTGCCCCGTATGCGGTTATGTTCACGAGGGAGATACTCCTCCCGAATTCTGCCCCCAGTGCAAGGTCCCCGGCAGCAAGTTCACCGAGATGAAGGCTGAGCAAAGCTGGGCAGCAGAGCACGTTGTCGGCGTCGGCAAGCAGTTCGGCGCAGACGTTCCCGAAGAAGTAAGACAGCAGATCATCTGCGGACTCCGTGCGAATTTTGAAGGCGAATGCTCCGAGGTCGGTATGTACCTCGCAATGGGCAGAGTCGCAGCCCGTGAGGGTTATCCCGAGATCGCTCTCTACTGGGAGAAGGCAGCGCTTGAGGAAGCGGAGCACGCAGCAAAGTTTGCGGAGCTTCTCGGCGAAGTCATCACCGACTCCACCAAGAAGAATCTTGAAATGCGTGTAGACGCCGAGAACGGCGCAACCGCAGGCAAGTTCGAGCTTGCAAAGCTCGCAAAGCAGTACAATCTCGATGCGATCCACGACACCGTCCACGAGATGGCTCGTGACGAAGCCCGCCACGGCAAGGCCTTCGAGGGGCTTTTGAAGAGATATTTCCGGTTTTTGCGCTATAATAGCGGCGTAAACAGCCGCCCGGAGGTCGCACGATGAAAATGCCGCCATTGCCAGAAGAAAAGCCCGCAGTCAAGCGTTCACGCTGGCTGCCGCCGGAAAACGCCCGCTCTTTCTTTAGCCCCGCTGCGGACTTTGAATTTAAGCAGGCTCACCCCGTCGGCTACTTTTTCCTTGTACTTTTGGGCGTCGCCGTCTTTATCGCACCCATGGCGGGCTACGGGTTCTACTGCACAAGGCGCTTCGGAGACGGCGAGGCAAACATTTGGTTCATACTCGGACTTCTCGGCTCGATGTCCGTCGGCGTAGGGCTTTTTAACATCGTCGGTATCATCATCAAGCAGTACCTCGGTCACCTCGTAACACTCGTTTCCATCGTACTCGGCTTTGCGCTGATGGCTCTCGGAGTGTATCTTTACTGAGCATATTGCACGAATTGCATTGCTTTTGCCGCATACATATTATATAATTTGTACACACCTCTGTCATTGAGGCCCGGAAATGAAAAAGCTTGCTCCTCTGATGATCCTTACAATGCTGCTCACTCTGTGTGCCTGCGGCCGACAATGCGGCGATAAGCCCTCCGAAAAGACGCCCGACTTGGTGCCGGAGGCTTGCAGCGCATACTATGACTACACCTCACTTGAGCCGATCGTTTCGCAAAACAGTGAGCTGCCGCTCTCGGACGACGCCCAAATCGGCACGACCGACCACCTCGGTCTGTGGTACAATGGCGAGTACTCGTTTATCAAGGCGGGCGGCGACGGCGGTTACACGGTCGACGAGCTGACGATGATCGACCCCATGGACGAAGGGTGATATAAAGCACATAAAAAACAGACGGTTCAATGACCCGTCTGTTTTTTATACAATATAGGTTTACATAACTAATTAAGCGTATCGGCGTTTATCTCGAAAAGCCGTTTCACAGCAAGCTTTAGTCTTGCATTCTCAGGTTTACATAAGTCTGGGTCGCTCGCCGTCAGCTCATTTGCCGCAGTCTGCGCCGTTTGAAGGACGTTCATGTCGGCACAAAGGTCGGCAATGTGCATCTCCGGCAGACCGTGCTGCCTTGAGCCGAAGAAATCGCCGGGACCTCTAAGCTTCAGATCCTCCTCCGACACCTTAAAGCCGTCGCTCGTTTTTGTCATTACTCTGAGCCTTGACACCGACGCTTCGTTGTCGCTGTCCGACACAAGCACACAGTAGCTTTTATGCTTGCCTCTGCCTACTCTGCCACGAAGCTGGTGTAGCTGACTCAGTCCGAACCTCTCGGCATTTTCGATTATCATAAGCGCCGCATTCGGAACGTCAACGCCGACCTCGATGACCGTCGTGGACACGAGTATGTCCGTCCTTCCGGCGACGAAATCCTCCATGAGTGCGTTTTTGTCCTTTGCCTTCATGCGTCCGTGGATGCAGGCGACCTTCATGTCCGGGAAGTACCTTTGCAGCTCCCGTGCGTGTTCCTCCGCAGAGCGCAGCTTTTCCTGCTGCTCGGCGTCGCTCTCCTCAATCATCGGACACACGACGAACACCTGCCTGCCCTCACCCACGAGCTTGCGGATAAAGGCGTTGAGCCGCAGTCTTAGCGACTCCGTCACAAGCACCGTTTCGACCGCCTGTCTGCCGGGCGGCAGCTCGTCGATGACCGAAACGTCAAGATCGCCGTATATGATGAGCGCAAGCGTCCTCGGTATCGGGGTCGCAGACATGACCAGCACATGGGGTCTTGCGCCCTTCTCGATGAGCGACGCACGCTGATTTACGCCGAAGCGGTGCTGCTCGTCCGTTATAACAAGACCGAGGTTTTCGTACTCCACGTCCTTTGAAAACAGAGCGTGCGTTCCCACGGCAAGGACCGGTCCCCCCGCCTTCAGCTCCGCCTTTGCCTCACGCTTTTCCTTGGCGGTCATTGCGCCCGTGAGCTTCACTATGCGTATGCCGAAGCCGTCGAGAAGCCCGGTTAAGGTCTGATAATGCTGCTGCGCAAGTATCTCCGTCGGCGCCATGAACGCCGAGCCGAGCCCGTTTTTCGCAGCCGCCCATATGAGCGCCGCCGCAACGAGCGTTTTGCCGCTGCCGACGTCACCCTGCACGAGTCTGTTCATAACGCCGCCCGACGCCATGTCGCACAGTGCGTCGTTTATCGCACGGCGCTGTGCGCCCGTCGGCTCAAAGGGCAAAGTTTCGAAAAACTCCTCCGGGTTGGGAGGAATGATCTTCTTACCTTCGGCTTTTTTACTGCCGTTTTTGAGCTTCTTCATTGCGCAGGCAAGCACGAACAGCTCCTCGAAAACGAGCCTTCGCCTTGCAAGCTCCAAAGCCTCGAAATCCGACGGGAAGTGTATATTCTCATACGCAAAGCCGCTCTGCGCAAGCCGGTACTCCTCACGCACCTTCTCCGGCAAAGCGTCCGGCAGCTCGTCGGCGCAGGCGTCGAGCGCCTGACGCACCGCCGACGACACGAGCTTTTGATTAAGCCCCGACGTCAAGGGGTACACGGGTACGATGCCGCCTATGCTGCCGACGCTTCCCTCCGCCTCGTACACGGGGTTCGTCATCGTGCGCATACCGCCCACGACGACTATCCTTCCGTATATCCGGCAAAGGTCGCCCTTGTGAATGCGCTGTCGGATGTATGGTTGGTTAAAATATGTTATGTCAACCGCAGCACTGTCGTCCACCACACGGAACTTGACAAGCTCCAGCCCACGTCTGACCCTTGAGAGCCTCGGCTCGGTCGCAACGAGTGCTTTGATGCAGACACTCTCACCGTCAATCGCCGCAGCGATGGGGGTAAAATGGCTGCGATCCTCGTATTTCCTCGGAAAAAGCGACAAAAGATCACGGAGAGTGTACACGCCGAGGCGATTAAACGCCTCGGCTTTCTTCTCTCCGATGCCCTTCAAGTATCTGATCTCGGTGTCGGAATAGCCCATTTTTACCTCTGAAAATTAAGTCAATTTAAACCTTAACAATGCGTTCCTGTCGGCGTCTTCGGCGTAGTCTATGCCGACTCGCTTGTCTGGTGTTATGTTAACCTTCATGCCGTCGTCCTCAAGCCAAAGCTCGGAGCAGGACAGCATATCCTCGCCGTTGAGACTGCGGGTGATCCGAAGCGCCTTTGTCAGTCTGCCCGGTCCGGGGTAGCCCTCACAGCAGCGGATAAGCACCGCCTGTGCGTCGCCCTCGCTGCCGGAAACTATGTTCATCATATTGTGCATTCCGTAGCACAGGTACACATAAATCGTGCCGCCGTCCCGCCACAGGACCTCGGTGCGCTGCGTTTTGCCCTTGTTGGCATGGCAGGCGGTGTCGTCAACGCCCGTGTACGCCTCGGTCTCCGTTATCCGCAGGCGAAGCTCCGTGCCGTCGGGCAGTCTGCGCACGAGTATCTTTCCGACAAGCGCCCTCGCAAGGCTCACCGAATCCTGCCTGTAAAACTCTCTGTCTATCATCAGCCGACAATGCTAATCGTGTAGTCGTCGCTATTCGTGAGCGCAAAGGACTCCATAAGCCCGCTCGTGCAAAGCACACGGTTGTCCTTCGTTACCATTATCATCTCAAAGCCGCCGTACTGCTGCCAGTATTTGAGCGCCGCATTCTCGCCAAGCACGAACATTGCGGTCGAAAGTGCGTCCGCCATCGTGCCGTCGGTGCAGACGATTGTCACCGAGCTGAGCGTGTTCTCCGTGGGCTTACCGGTACTCGGATCAATAAGGTGATGGTACACGGTGCCGTCGGGCGCCTTGAAGTAGCGCTGATAGTCTCCGCTCGTGACCACCGCCGTCTCACCGACGCTGAGGGTACCGAGGTAGGAGCCCGTGTCGGCGGGATCCTCGACCGCAATGGTCCAGTTGCTGCCGTCGGGCTTGAGTCCCAGCGTCTGCACGTTGCCGCCGAGGGAAACGATACCGCTTTCTACGCCCGCATCACGCATTGCACCGATCGCATAGTTTGCTGCACAGCCCTTCGCGACGGCGCCGAAGCTGATCTGCGTCCCGTCCGGCAGACGGACGGAGTAGTTCTCCTCGCCTGGGAAGCTCATAAGCTCCATCTTGCCGAAGCCGAGCTTCTGCTGCAGCTCCGTCAGCTCGTCACTCGACGGCACGCGCCCGGTCTCCTCCTTAAACTCGCCCCAGGCGAGGTATATCGGGTAGACCGAAAGGTCGAGAGCACCGCCGCTGCGCTCGTACACGGTGTACGCCGTGCTGAGCATTTCGGCGATCTGCGGAGTGACGACGACATTGCCGCCTCCGGCGTTGTTGATGGCCCATGTGTAGCTGTCCTCGGATTCGGGGTCGAGCATGGAGTCGATCGCCTTGATGACGCCTGCGGCAGCGTCAACTCCCGCTTCGGCGTTTGAGCCGTAGGCGGTCACGGTCATCACCGTGTCCATTGCAAAGACCTGCTTGCTGAGCGGCTCCTCCTCCGAGCAGGCAGACAGCGACAGCATGACCGCAAGTGAAAGTGCAAGCGCCGTAAGTTTTATAAAAAGCTTATTTCTCATTGTTTTATCCCTTCGGGCAAAATCTTTGTCTTTTAGTATAACATACATTTATTAAAATGAAAACAAAAATAGTTTAACTACATATTACCGTCTGTTGTTGAAAAATAATCGGAGTGTCCGCAAAAAATCGCCTGAATTCATGGAAAGTTAACAGCATATTGCGCCCATGCCCCCTGAGCTTGATTGACATAATTCGACTCTTGTGTTACAATTTGATTACGATTTGATAAATTTCATCTGACAGGAGTACGTATATATGAAAAAAAGACTGATAAGCTTATGCCTTGCGGTGCTGTGCTGCGTTTCGCTGCTGGCAATTCCCGCAATGGCTCAGTCGGAGGGCGGCGCCGTGACCACGACTGCACTCAACCTCAGGTCGCAGGCAAACACCTCCTCCGACATTATAGTTACCATGCCCAAGGGCGCACAGCTCATCGTTATCTCAAGCGCTAACGGTTGGAGCAAGGTAAACTACAACGGCACCGTGGCATACGCCTGCTCCGACTATTTGAGCAGTCGCAGCAGCGTCAGCGGCAGCTTCGGCACCGCCGTCGTCACGGGTAACGATGTCCGCATGAGAAGCGGTCCGAGTACGAGCTACTCCATAATCTGCGACTTTGACAAAGGTACTCAGGTGAGCGTGACAGGTGCCTCCGGCGGCTGGTACGCCATCTCCGTAAACGGCAAATCCGGCTACATGAGTTCGGATTATCTGAGCTTTGCTCAGGCATCGCAGCCCACTCCTTCCCCCGCACCGACAACTCCCGTGACCCCTGCTGCCGACGGCTATGCGGCGCAGGTCATCGGCACGAGCGTGCGTCTCAGACAGGGTCCCGGCACGAGCTACGGCATCGTCACCTACTGCTCCAAGGGTGCGGCGGTCACGGTGCATTCCTCCGAAAACGGTTGGTACAAGCTCAGCTATAACGGCAATGTCGGCTATATGTCCGGCGATTACGTCCGCATAAGTCCCAAGGAAAGCTACAACCCCGCAAAGAGCGCTTCCATGAACGCAAACGGCGTGAACCTCAGAATGGGTCCCTCCACCGATCTGTTCTCCTCCGTTAAGAAGATCGGCAAAGCCGACAAGCTCAGCGTCACCGGCGTGTACGGCTACTGGTATCAGGTCAGCGTAAACGGCAGCTACGGCTATGTGTATTCAGAGTTCGTGACCCTCGGCTCCGCATCCGGCAGCACCCCGACGGTCGATAAGATTGACGGCAAGATCGGCACCGTCACCGGAAACGGCGTCAGGATGCGCAGCGGTCCGGGAACGAGCTACTCCGTCGTCGGCTACTACAACAGGGGAGTGCAGCTCACCGTCACCGGCAAAAGCGGCGACTGGTATCAGGTCAGTTCCGGCAGCGTCACGGGTTACATGAGCGCAAACTACATAAGCCTCAGCGCCACAAGCTCCCAGGGCGAGCAGATCGCCAAGACCGCACTTCAGTACCTCGGCGTTCCATATGTCTACGGCGGCGCTTCGCCCAGAGGCTTTGACTGCTCCGGTCTGTGCTACTACGTCTATCAGCAGTACGGCTACTCGCTGTACAGGGGCGCAACGAGTATGTGGAATAACAACGGCGTTTTGGTCGCAAAGTCCGATCTTCAGCCCGGCGACCTCGTGTTCTTTAAGGACAGCACCAGCCCCATCGGCCACGTCGGAATGTACATCGGCGACGGTAAGTTCGTCCATGCTGCCTCCGGCAAGGGCAAGGTCATCATAACCGAGCTTGAGGACTCCGGCTACTACTCCCGCAACTACGTCGGCGCAAAGAGAATAATCGGAAGCTGAAAAGCTTTGCATATTATAAAAGCCTGTCGCAGAGATAGGCTTTTATAACTTTTTATCGTGAATATTTTATTAACTTTTATTTATTTTACTTGACTTTTTAAATTTATTATCGTAGTATTCCCACCATAGGTCGCCGACGGCACGACGATCTATGATCCCCCTCATATACATTTTTCCATCCCCATTTTCAAATTATTGCGATAATACAAAGCGGTCTGCATTTGCAGACCGCTTTGTATTATTCAAGTCTTTTCCCGATGAGGAGATAGACAAGCGCCAGCACAGCCAGCAGCGCAATATCCACGGCAATGTGAATATTCATAAGCATAATGTCGGAGCAGAAGAGTATTCCTGCAATACCGATCGCCGCCGCAAGGACAAATCCCGCTATGAGTGCAGCAGGCTTCGGCGTGAAAACGTTTTTGGTTATGTAAACCACCACCAGCACCGCCGCAGCGACTATCACCGTTGCCGTGATGAGGTCTGAAAGTCTGAGGGGTAGAAGATACCAAGGCTCCTTTTTGATGAGCTGAATGATGGGAGAGAACACGGTCCAAATCGCAAGCAGCACGATGACTCCCGCCAAAACCTCCTGAACTGCGGTCATTACACGCTGTGCCTTGCT
The DNA here is from genome assembly GCA_004556755.1 of Clostridiales bacterium. Classification (GTDB taxonomy): domain Bacteria; phylum Bacillota; class Clostridia; order Oscillospirales; family Oscillospiraceae; genus F23-B02. Next base: position 32,605 of record SFFW01000020.1, read on the forward strand.
GAGCTTCGGCACCTCGCACATTACGGCGTCGCAGAAAGCTTTGTAGTCGTCACCGATGATCTCCGCTGCGCTCATGCCCCGACGCTCGCCCTCGAAGAGCATTTCGTCGATGTCTCGACGCACCCGCTCCTGATCGTATTCGCTGATGCTCGTACTTCTTATGTAAACCACAATGTCGGTCAGCACATCGTTTGTCTCTTTGCTGAGCTTTTCCTCAAACCTGTTGTTCTCATTTCTGAGTATTCTTGCACGTTTATTCATTTTCGTCCCTCTTTAAGAGCTTATTTACCGCTGTCTCAAGCTCAAGATAGCTTGAGCGAAACTCCCTGAGCGCAGCGCCTCCCGCCTCGCTCAGGGAATAATACTTGCGCTTAGGTCCCAAGTCCGACGGTCGGTACTCGGTCAGCACAAGCCCGTTTCGCTCAAGGCGCAGCAGCAGCGGATATATCGTCCCCTCGGCGATCCTGCCGAAGCCGTAGCCGGAGAGCGTTTCTGCGATTTCGTAACCGTATGTCTCCTGCCTCGAAATTATCTCCAGAATGCAGCCCTCAAGCACTCCCTTTAGCATTTGTGACGGTATCATGGCACACCTCTACTTTGTTTTGCATGGTAGCTGAGTGTATTGTAATGCAAAGTAGTGCCTTTTTAAGGACTTTTACAGGTCGACGGTGGCTTTTAATAAAATATTGTGCGCTCTAATAAAATTAAAATCTCGGCAATATGCAAAAGCATTGCCGAGATTCTTTAAAAGTATGGAGGCTATAATCACTTAAACCTCTTGAGTCTCAATGCATTGGAAACGACCGAAACGGAGCTTAACGCCATTGCAGCTCCCGCAAACATGGGGCTGAGGAGCGGACCTCCGAATGCATAGAGCAGACCTGCGGCTATGGGGATGCCGATGCTGTTGTAGAAAAATGCCCAGAAGAGGTTCTCTTTGATGTTCAGCATGACCTTCTTTGACAGTCGCACGGCAGTCACGAGCGGACTGAGTCCCTCGCCGAGCAGCACGACGTCCGCCGATTCGATGGCAACGTCCGTACCGCTGCCGACCGCAACGCCGACGTCGGCGCTTGCGAGTGCGGGAGCGTCGTTTATGCCGTCGCCGACCATAACGACCTTGCCCTCACCGCCCTTGAGTTTTTCAATCTCGGACGCCTTGCCCTCCGGCATTACGCCGGCGATGAAGCTGTCCACCTTCGCACGCTTTGCAATTGCGGCGGCGGCTTTTTCGTTATCTCCGGTTAACATAATTGATTTGATTTGTATTTTATGCAAACCGTCTATCGCCTCTCCGCTGTCGGAGCGTATCTCGTCAATTGCGCCGAATATGCCCGCTGCCTTGCCGGAAACTGCGGCGTACATGAGCATACAGCCCTCGGAGGCCATCTCCTCCGCCGCTGCGGTGAGTGCGGATACGTCGATACCCCGCTCGTCCATGAGCGTCTTGTTGCCGACCAAAAGCGCCTTGCCCTCGACCTCGGCTTCAATGCCTCTGCCGGGCAGCGCTTTAACGGCTGTGGCTTCGGGGACATCCAGCTCCTTCTCCGATGCTGCGGTAACTATCGCCTTTGCCACCGGATGCTCCGAACCCGCTTCGGCGGCGGCGCACAATTTCAAAAGCTCGTCCTCCGACGTTTCGGGAGCGAAGATACGCTTTACTGCGGGCTTGCCCTCGGTAAGCGTACCCGTTTTGTCAAGCACGAGGGTCTTTGCATAGGCGAGCGCCTGAAGGGCTTCGCCGCTCTTGTACAGCACGCCGAGCTCCGCCGCTCTGCCGGTGCCGACCATGATGGCGGTCGGGGTCGCAAGTCCGAGAGAACACGGGCAGGCGACGACAAGCACCGACACGAACACGTTCAGCACAAACTCCGCATCCTTGCCGACCAGCGCCCAAATGATCGCCGAGACGACCGCAATGCACATGACCACGGGTACGAACACGCCTGCGACTCTGTCCGCAAGCTTGGCGATGGGTGCCTTCTTGCCCTGCGCATCCTCAACCATGCGGATTATCTGCGCAAGCGCCGTGTCGCCGCCGACCTTGGTGGCGGTGAACACTATCCTGCCCTCGCCGTTTATGCTGCCGCCCGTGACCTCACTGCCGACCTCGACGTTCACGGGGAGGCTCTCGCCCGTCAGCATACTGAGGTCTGCGCTCGAAATGCCCTCGGTGACAACGCCGTCGCAGGGGAATCTTCCGCCGGGAAGCACGGTGACGACGTCGCCCTCACGAAGCTCCGACACCGGGATCTCGCCCGTTTGACCGTGCCTTGTGACGGTTGCGGTCTCCGGTGCAAGCTCCGTCAGCGCACGGATGGCGTCGGAGGTGTGGTGCTTGCTCCTTGCCTCAAGGTACTTGCCGAGCAACACCAGCGTCACGACGACGGCTGCGCTCTCGAAGAACAGGTTGTGCGCAAAGCTGTGGTCGCCGGCGGCGATCTTGACCAGCGCATAAACGCCGTAGCAAAGCGCCGAAAACGTACCCACCGCAACGAGCGAATCCATATTCGGATGACGTTTAACCAAGCTGCCGAAGCCGTTTGTGTAGAAGTTTCTGCCGCCGTAAACTATCGGCAGCGTAAGCAGAAGCTGCAAAAGCGCAAAGGTGAGCGGATGCTCGCCCGGTGAGATGGCGCTCGGCAGCGGAAGCCCTATCATGTGACCCATGGACACATACAGAAGCGGTACCGCAAAGCAGATACACAGTATGACCCGCTTTTTCATCGCATTCAGCTCACGGAGCTTTTCCTGCTCCTCCTTTTTTCTCGCCTCGGACAGCGCCGCATCGCCGGAAACGTACTCCTCCGCCGTAAAGCTCAGGCTATTTACAAGCTCAGAAATCTTCTCGACGGTGAGCGTATCGTCGTATCGGATATTCATTTTCTCGGTAGTCAGATTTACCGATACCCGCTCCACGCCGGGCTGACGGCTCATAAAGCGCTCAAGGCTTGCAGAACAGGCGGCACAGTGCATCCCTCCGATTTTAAATATCTTTTCGTTCATATTATCACCCACGGTAATTATATACGAGGTCTAAAGAAAAAAACAGTTGCCAATGCAACAACTGTTTTAAAAACCTATTAAATTTATATGAATTTACGCAAGCAGCAGCATCAGCGCAACCGCAATACCGCTGCCGCCGAGTCCCGACGCCGCAATATACAGCGGAAGTCTGCTCTTTTTCTTTGCCGCCGACACCCTGCCGACGTAGCCTGCCGCAGCCCGACGTGCCTCGTCGAGCAGCTGCGTCTGTGTAACTCCCGGTGATCGCATATAGTCCTCCTTTACAAGAAAAATGGCTTCCTCAAAAACGTTCGGGTCGGGCGACCTCACCACAATGACCCTGCGGGCAGTTCCCTTCACCACGTCCTTGTCCTCCTCTCCGATTTCCTTTTTCTGTGATTTTGCCCGCATTTGCTCAAGAATATTCATCAGGCTCTCGCCTCCACACGAACCGCAAGCACGGTCATGTCGTCGTTTTTGCCGTAAAGCTTTTCCGCCTCACGGAGCGTGTCCCTTGCCAGCAGCTTCATGTCATCGCTTTTTGAGTCGAGTATCTCACGGAGCCATGCGTCGTTTGCGTCGCTTATCACGCCGTCGGAGGCAATTATCGCCGTGCTGCCGGGCTTTAGGCGCATCCGCACGACGTCGGGTGCGGCGTCGCTTTTCCCGCTCAAGCCCGGGGCAAAGCTCTCGCCCCGTATGCGCTTTATGCTTTTGCCGTTCATCACATAGCTCGGCGCAGCGCCGTATTTGTAAAAGCAGGTCTCGCCCGTAAACAGATCGACGCACATGAGGTCAACGGTGGCAAAGCCCCAGCCGTCGCCGCTTTTTAAAAGCATCACGGAGTTTAGGGTCTTCATCGCAACCGCCGGATTTATCCCCGCACGCAGGAACTCCTCAAGTATCGCAATGACCTCCGCACTCTCGTCCGCCGCCTCGTCGCCGCTGCCCATGCCGTCGGACAGGATGACGCACAGCACCCCGGCGTCGGTCTTGAAGTATGTACCTCGGTCGCCGCTGACCTTCTCGCCCTTCTTCTTCATCGCTGCGATGCCGACGCTGACCGCCAGCGGCTCCGCTTCCGTCAGATACAGCCTTGCACAGCCCTCCGTGACGTTTTTCGGCTTGCTGAGCCGCAGCCCCACGATCTCCGACAGCCTGTCGAGATAGTTTTCCTGCCGCAGCAGCGGTGCAAGATTCCCGCTCTCGATGACCGCACGCAACCGTCCTCTGCCGTCACGGAACACAGCGGCATCCGCCTCGATGTCCAGCGTCCGCAGGTAACGGATGAGTCTGCGCTCTGCGAGATGGTCTGCACCGTTTATGCTGCCGAGTTCCTTCGACACCTCGTCGAGCAGCGCCGCCATATCGCCGTACTGACGCCACACCGTGTCACGGCTCTCACGCAGGTTCCCTGCGTATTGCCGCCTGTACGCCGCCGCTTTAAGCTCGGAATTCACCGCCGTCACGAACGCCTGCGGGTTGAGACAGCGCCGTGAAAAGTGCTCCGGGATATCGCTCAGCTCGATGCGCCCCTTGTCCCGTATCGCAAGCCCGGTGTCGTTCATCGCCGCCAGCGTGTTCATGTACTCACGGTTCCAGCAGCGGTTTTTGTCCTTGCAGCCGACGCATACGCTGTCCGCCGCCCTGTCGAAAATCCTCGACGGGTCGGAGTCGTTAAACGGCTCCTCGACGTTGCGCCTGACCATCTCGTATACGCCGGAGTACGCCGAGGCAAGGCGTGCGACCCGGCGTGATACGTAGCGCCGCAGTCCGGATTCGCCGCTGCCCGCCGCCGTCTCCTGAAACATTGCGCCGACTCTGCTGAGAAAGCCCGCCGGCAGCACCGCAAATATGACCGCCGCACAGAACACCTCGAACAGCGCCGAGGTCTGCGGTTCAGTCTGCCATACGCACACCGCCGAGGCTGCGTTTGCGAGGATGAAGGCAAGCACGAAGGTGAGTCTGCCGTGCTTGCTCAGCATCCCGGAGATCAGTCCGGAGAGCGCATACGACATCGTAAAAAACGGAATGCCGCCGAGGGCAAGGTCCATTGCCACGCCGAAAACGCAGCCGACGGTGCAGCCGTAAAGCGCACCGCAGCGCAGAGCGCAGGTCATGACGCACAGGAGCGCCGCCAACCTTCCGACCGAAATTTCACCGAAAAGCACGATCCCCGCAGGCGCCATAAGCGCAACTGCAAAGCTGATTAAAACGGCACTCAGATGGCGCAGCTCGGCGCTTTCCGTGCTTCGCTCCTCGTCTGACAGCGCCTCACGGAAAAAGCCGCAGCAGGCGAAGGCAAGCACCGTCTCCAAAAGCGTCAGTCCGACCGTCTGCGAGCTTAGCGTACCCACGCCGATGAAGGACAAAAGCCCCGTCACGAGCGTGACGACGCCCGCAAGCGTCGGCGCAAAGAGCCGCATCGTGCCGAGCTTCGTTTCCTGAAGCGCAAACTGCGCCGTGAACACGAGCATCACCGCAGCAGCGTAGCGTATGCCCCACGAAAGTCCGCCCGTGACTATGTATCCGAGTCCCGCTCCGATAAGGCAGCCCGCTCCGTATATCCCCGGTCCCGCCGCAGCGACCGCCGCCACGCCGAAGGGACTTCCGCTGCCAAGTAGCCGTGCCGCCGAAAGCATGAAGCCCGCAAGAAAGCTGAGCATGGTGTATGCGGAGCGCACAAGCTCCGGCGAGGTATTTCCTCCCCTTGGGAGCGCAACCGCCGTCTTTATCGCCGCCACTTTTTCTTTCACATCCATTTTTGCACCTCCGCAGTTTACATAAGAATATAATTATTATACTTATGTAACTTGCAAAAGAGCGTCACACGGCGCTGTTGATTATTGTTTTTTAGTCGTGAGAAATAATCGGAAATGCCAAAGCCCGTAGAGCAACTGTTGCAATTCATGGGCGGTAGGTGGTATAATCGGAAAACAAAGGAGTGATACGCATGAGTGTGTTTAAAAAAGTGCTTGCAATGATCCTTGCGGTTTCGGCTGTTTTTGCACTTGCTGCCTGTTCCGGCGCCGAGACCGATTCCGACCGCATTCTCGGCACATGGGAAGCGGAATTTGACGTTACCGACGATCTTCTGCGCCTTGCCGCCGGGGACGAGCCCTCCCTGCGTGAGTATTTCGATTTCGACGACATTCGCTTTGTTGCACGCTTTACCTTCTATAAGGACGGTCACATGGAATACGGCTTCAACAAAGAGGCAAGCGCCGAGGGCTATGAGAAGTTTAAAGCAGCATACGAAACGGGTATGCGCAAGTTCTGCGACGAGGTCTATGCCGAGCAGTACGGCAGCTTTGAGCAGTTCTGTGAGGACTACGGCACAACGCCCGAAACGGTGCTTGAGAATATGCTACAGGACCTCGGTCCCGACAAGCTTTTTGCCGTTGAAAAGGGTCGCTACAAGGTCGAGGACGGCAAGATACTTTACAGCACCAACATGGGCAAAGCGCCCTCCGGCACCACATACTGGGTCTACTCCGTTCTTGACGATACGACCCTCAAGGTCGATGAAAGCTACACCGAGAATGTGAAGAACGAGACCGCCGCTTACCCCAAGATTTTCACGAAGTGTAATTGACTGAATTTGTCTTTTATTGTTGACAAGCCCTGCGCCCTTAGATATAATTTTTTTATTTAAGGGCGTAAAATTTTGCCCGATAACGGAGGAAAACATGAAAAAACTCAAAAGAATAGCGGCGCTTTTACTTGCGCTCGTTATGGTGTTCGCTCTCTGCGCCTGCTCTGCCGACGGCGGCAAAGACAAGGACAGCAGCAAGGATGACAACAAGAAGGAAGAGGTCAAAAAGACCGACGCCGAGCTTATCGTAGGCACTTGGGAAGGCTCCGTCAAAATCGGCGACGAGCTTGAGAAAGTCCTCGAATCCGATGCAGATATGGCAGAGATCATGTCTTACTTTGACTTTAGCGGCATCGACATCACCATGCAGATCGTTTTCGGCAAGGACGGAAGCTACTCCGTATCCTACGTTGACGACGGCTCAAGCGAAAAGATCGAAAAGGCTTTCAGAGACGGCTTTGTAGAAATGTTTGATGAGCTCCTTGAAGGCACCGGCTATACCCTTTCCGATGTTGCTGCGTGGGCAAACATGACCGAGGACGAGTACCTTGACGCCGTGGTCGAGACCCCAATGCAGTCCGTTACGCCGCTTTACGATGAGCTCTCCGCCGGCACTTACGAGATAGGAGACGGTAAGCTCTACATGATCAAAGACGGTGAAGATAAGGATGACGGTACCTACAAAACCTACAAGCTGAGCAAGAACGAGCTTACGCTGAAGGCATCCTACACGGACGGTGAGAAAGACACCGACTCTCCCTTCCCCATGACCTTCAAGCTTGCCGATTAAGCTAAAAGTTATATAAACGAAAAGTGACGTCCGAGTGTCGGACGTCACTTTTCGTTTTGCGGTAATTCTTTATGCAATTTGCATATTATTTCCATGTTATTTTCAGCAAAATGTAGAATCGAGCGTTTTTGTTTGGCTTTTGACAGTGTTAAGCTTCCTCCAAATCAGAAAATCCCAACCGCTCTTCACTTCTATTCTTCGTCGCTTCTAAATCAGCACTCTTTTTTTGTATACAAGGTTCTTTTTGACAATCATTATCACTAATACTATAAAGCGTCCAATACAGTTAAGAAGCAGGCAAGCAACGTTCACTGTGAGCGCCGTCAACCCTTCAATATTGCTAATTTCTCTTGACGGTATAATAGGATTATCCGTGAAAAGTAATGCTATAAATATCAATATAAATGCCGTCCCACTTATGATAAAATATCTGCCAATTTTAAATCCTACAGCATCGTTTCTAAATTCAATCAGAGCAATTGCTGGAAGGCAAAGACAAACAAAGAGCAAAACGCCAAAAATCAAGCATTGATCCTGTGTAAGCATTTCTCCTCTATTGGTTCGAATCAGCAAACTAAGTACATTCAGAATCAAGCCTACTGCTGCTGCGCGAACAGCTCCATCAGCAAACGCTTTATAATAAAACTTCTTCATAGCATCTCACCTTTTATCCCACAAGTGATAACCAAAGCTTATCATCTCGCTATCGTGTGGATCGTCAAACCATGTTGCGATATATTCAATTTTAGCAGTGCCGGCAACAATCTGAGGCGTGTACCGCAGGATATACGGTCTTCCCGCATCGTCGTACACGATGTCCACGGCGTTGCCCGACCACGTCATGCGGGTTATCTTCCCGCTGAGCGTCGTGTACTCGTAGCTC
>SFFW01000025.1 GCA_004556755.1 Clostridiales bacterium
GCAGCCGCTCATCTTGACGTCGGTCAGCTCGCCGTGGTCGACGTGGTCGGAGAGGGTAACGGAGAGGTCAACACCGCACTCCTCGGCTGCCGCCTTGAGCGCATCGTACACCATCGGGGAGCCGCTTGCGGTACAGCCTGAGCCGCCGCAGACGAGGATCCTTTTCTTTGCGCTCGCAAGCGCCTTTTTGCATTGCTCTCTGTATTCGGAAAGAGCCTGTCGGGATTCAAATATCATACCTTTTCAGCCTCCCTCAATTCGTTAATGAGCGCTCTGATCTTGTCGGGTGTCATTGATGCATGAACAACGCCGTTTACCGTACACACGGGTGCAAGACCGCACGCACCGAGACACGCAACACGCTCAATGGTAAAAAGTCCGTCGGAGGACATGGTATCGCCGGGCTTCATCCCCGTCGCCTGATACAGAGCCTCCTGCACATCGTCCGACTTGCGGACGTGGCAGGCAGTGCCGTTGCAGCACTTGATGACGTATTTACCCTTTTCGTTCAATGAAAAATTCTCGTAAAAGGTTGCAACGCCGTAGAGATTTGCTTCGCTCACGCCGAGCTTTTCGGCAATATAAATGAGCGCCTCTTTGGGTAGAAAGGAGTATTCCCCCTGAATGTCCTGCAATATTGCTATTGCGTTGGTTTTGTCGTATCCGTGTTCCTTAAGCACGGAATCGACAAAGCCGTAATCAACGGTAACCATTCGCCTCATCCTTTCAATAATAGATTTTGCACTTTAACACTTTTACTGTTTAAATTTAACCATCAAATCGGCGTCGTGTAAAGAAAAGTTATTTTTTTGTTAATCGAAGACAAAGTGTTCAGACCTGTTTCGGCGGAGGGAAGAAGCCCCATTTGTTAAATAATTTTCTGCAAACTAAGAGCAGATTGCGGAGTAACGCTATGAATTTGCAAAAAAGTTGTTAAAAATAACGGTATGAGAGGGGGCAACATTGTCATTTCTGCCGCAATATCACAAGATTGACAAAATCAAAATAAACGTCCAAAGACTTGACTTTTGCCCAAAATGGGATAAACTAAACACATGAAATGTCTCACATGAGACAACTTTTGGAGGCAAACGGTGCAAATAAACAAGACCGATTTTGACATCATTTTAAATACCCCCGTTTTCAGGGGAGCCGCCGAATCTCTTGTCCGGCGGATAGTCTCGGCGGACGACTGCATCGAGAAAAGCTTCAAAAAAGGCGACACCGTGTACGACAGATTTGACTTCATGCACTCCCTCGGCGTCATCCTTGAGGGCAGCATACGGGTCACCAAGGACAACGCCGACGGCAAGCCTATGCTTATGAGTACGCTGTACCGTGGCTCGATATTCGGCGCTGCGGCGCTGTTTAATGACGCACGGGAGTATGCGACACGACTCACGGCGCTCACTGCCTGCCGCATAGCGTTTTTCCCGCAGCGGCTCGTGTGGCGAACGGTGCTTAGGGAGCCGGAGATCGCAGAAAACTACATCCGCTATCTTTCGGAGCGCATTCTGTTTCTCAACAGAAAGATCTACTACCTGACCGCAGGCACCGCAGAGCAGCGTCTTGCAAACTTTGCGTCCGAGAACCTGTCAACGGATATTGCATCGCCGCTGCCGATGTCGATGACATTGCTTGCCGCTGCACTCAATACGTCGAGAGCGTCGCTGTATAGGGCACTCGATACGCTCACGCAGAGCGGTGCGATAGAGAAAAACGGAAAGCTGTTTCGGATATCCGACCCGGATGTCCTAAAAGAATATACGCTTTAAAACAAGGAGGAAGAAAAATGAAAAGAAAACTGACCGCACTTCTGCTTGCACTTTGCATGCTGCTGTGCCTTGCTTCCGGATGCGACACCGCCGGAAACATTGACGACGATCAGCCGAAGGCCGAGGACGTCACCGTCAGAGTCGGAGCCATGAACGGTCCCACTGCGATGGGCATGGTAAAGCTCATGGACGACGCCGAAAACGGTAAGACCTCGAACGAGTACGAGTTCAGCCTCGAAACGGGAGCGGACGTGTTTGCACCCGCACTTGCAAAGGGCGAGCTTGACATTGCAGCCGTACCCGCAAACCTTGCGTCGATACTTTACAACAACACCGACGGCGGCGTTAAGGTCATAGCCGTCAACACCCTCGGCGTGCTGTACGTCGTCGAAAGAGGCGACACCGTCAAGTCGGTTCAGGACCTCAAGGGCAAGACGATATACGCAACGGGCGAGGGCGCAGCGCCCGAATTCGGTCTGCGATACATTTTAAAAGAGAACGGAATAGACGCCGACAACGATCTGAGCATACGCTGGTGCGCCGATACGACCGAGGCACTGTCGCTCATCGCAGCCGACGAGAGTGCGGTCGCAATGCTGCCGCAGCCCTTTGTAACGGCGGCGCAGAGCAAGGTCCCCGGACTGCGTATTGCGCTCAACTTAAACGAGGAGTGGGAAGCACTCGGAAACGGCTCTGCGATGGTGACTGGCGTTCTGGTGGTGCGCAGCGAGTTTGCGCAGCAACACCCCGAACAGCTTGACAGATTCCTTGAGGAGTACAAGGCTTCGGTCGAGTACGTCACCGAGAACAACGAGGAAGCTGCCGCACTTATCGGAGGCTACGAGATCGTGGCGGAGCCGATAGCGCTCATGGCGCTGCCGTACTGCAACATCACCTGTCTGACCGCAAAGGACATGAAGTCTGCGCTTGAGGGCTACCTCAAGGTGCTGCACGACATGAAGCCGGCGGCGGTCGGCGGAGAGCTGCCCGGTGCGGACTTCTACTATGGCGCCTGACGGAGCAAGGCTCAAAAAAACGGCGGGCAGAGTCCTTGCCGTACTGTTTGCACTCTTATTGTGGCAGATCGCAGCGGAGCTTGCCAATCTGCGCATAGTGCTTGTTACGCCCGTGGAGGTGCTGCGGCGGATGTGTACGATATGGAGGGAGCCGGGCTTTTTTGAAACGCTGTGGTTCAGCTTCCGCCATATCGCCGCAGGCTTCTTTTTGGGGCTTATCCTCGGCAGCGCTTTTGCGGCACTTGCCGGAAGATTTTCATGGATAGAGACGCTTCTGTGGCCGTTTATGGTGACGGTTAAGACCGTACCCGTGGCGTCGTTTATCGTCATCTGCCTCATATGGCTCCGCACCGAGAGCCTGTCTGTTTTCATATCCTTTCTGATAGTTCTGCCCGTGGTGTACGGCAACCTGCTTGAGGGCATAAAGAGCGAGGATCGCGGTATGAAGGAGCTGGCTGAGGTGTATCACCTGCCGATGCCGAGGCGCATGATCTATGTGCATCTGCCGCAGCTCAAGCCCTTCATATTCTCCGCCTGCTCGACCTCGCTCGGTATGGCGTGGAAGGCGGGCGTGGCGGCGGAGATCATCGGAACGCCGAACGGCTCGGTAGGTAAGATGCTGTACTACGCCAAGATATACCTCGACACCGACGACCTTTTGTGCTGGACGCTCGTCATCGTGGCGGTGAGCGTGCTGTTTGAAAAGCTGTTCATGCTGCTTCTGCGTCGGGTCTGCCGGAGATTGGAGCGTGCGTGATGGAACTTAGAAAGATATGCAAAAGCTACGGCGATAAAAAGGTGCTTCAAAACTTCGACCTCACGATACCCGACGGGGGGCGTGTGGTCATAAGCGGCGTTTCCGGCAGGGGAAAGACCACGGTGCTTTACCTGCTCATGGGGCTTTATAGCCCCGACTCCGGCGAGATACTCGGGGTGCCGCAGCGCATATCGGCCGTGTTTCAGGAGGACAGGCTGCCGCCGGAGTTTTCGGTGTATAACTGCATAAGATACGTTCTGCCGAGATCCGTAAAGCCGCAGAGGATATACGACAGCCTCTCGGCTCTCTCGCTTGCGGACGACGCCGACAAGCCCGCAAAGGAGCTATCCGGCGGTATGCGGCGCAGGGTGGCGATCATAAGAGCGATGCTTTACCCCTCGGATGCCGTGTTCCTCGACGAGCCGTTTACCGGGCTTGACAGGGAAACGAAGCTCAAGGCGGCAAGCTACATTCTCGAAAATGCGAAGGGGCGCACGATAGTTGCGGTCAGCCACTCAGACGAGGATGCGGAGCTTTTAAGGGCGATACAAATTAAAATGTAAGAGTGAGCGCCGATGCGTGTTTCGAGGAAATGCGCATCGGCTTTTTATGTGTGATTTGATTTTGATTTTACAAAAGCAAGCTTTCGGATTTGATTTTCACAGGCTAATCTAAAGACGTACCAAGGAAATCTGAAATTTGAAAGGAGCTTTTTTATGAAAAAGCTGATTAGTTTGACTCTCACGGCGCTCATGGCGCTTGCACTCTTTGCAGGCTGCAGCAGCGCAAACGACACGGCAGCGGGTTCCGTCAGCACCGACGGCTCGACCTCAATGCAGGAAGTTATCATGGCGCTCAGCGAATCGTTCCAGAACGACAACAGCGGTATCACCGTCACCTACAATCCCACCGGCTCCGGCTCCGGCATCACCGCAGTAAGCGAAGGGCGCTGCGACATCGGTCTTGCCTCCCGTGCATTAAAGGCAGAGGAGCAGGCGGCAGGACTCAAAGAGACCGTGCTTGCGCTTGACGGCATTGCGATCATAGTTAACCCCGAAAACAAGGTGAGCGACCTGAGCCTTGAGCAGATCGCAAAGATCTACACCGGCG
>SFFW01000009.1 GCA_004556755.1 Clostridiales bacterium
TCTTCCCGCATCGTCGTACACGATGTCCACGGCGTTGCCCGACCACGTCATGCGGGTTATCTTCCCGCTGAGCGTCGTGTACTCGTAGCTCACACCGTTGACGACTTTACCCGAACGGACGCCGGACATATCGTAGGTATAGCTTGCGGTTTTGTTACCCTTCGTCACGCTTGCGAGCTGTCTGCCCTGCTCCCATGTGAAGGTGTAATCAGCACCGTTATAGTAGCTAAGCGGGTTGCCGGAGCCGTCGTAGGTGATCGTATGCCCGTCATACGCCGTGAGCAGGTCCGCCCACTGGGGATTTCCGTAGGTGTACAGGTGCGTTACGCTCCCGTCCGTCTTACTGCGGATGTTCCCCATCGTGTCGTAGCTGTAGCTGTACAGCGTCGTTCCGCTGCCGTTTTTCACCGTCGTGAGCTGGTTCTGCCCGTCGTAGGTGTAGCTCAGCACGCTGCCGCTTGCGGTCGTCGTCTCCGTCGAGATGTTGCCCCGTGCGTCGTAGGCGTACTGGTACCCGGCTATGAGGTCGGAGGTTGCAGACACTCGGTAGTTATAGTGTTTTACCTGATTCGTCCGCTGCGTTCCGTCGCCGCCCGCAGTCTCCGCATACCACGCTCCGCTGTAGAACTGCTCCGTTCCGTTTACAACGGTCGTTCGCCTGCTCAAGCGATTGAGCGCATCGTATGTGAAGCTCAGCTTCACGTCCGGCGTATTGCTCGTCGACGTTGCGCTGTACAGGTTCCCCGGCAGGTATATCCCCATCTCGCCGAGAAGTCCGTTGGCGGCAAGGTAGGTGTAGCTCACCGTGTACTCCCCGCCCGGATTCTGCCAGCTTTGCCGCATCAGGCGGTTTGCCTCGTCGTAGATATGCTCCGTCCGCTGTACAAGCTCCTGTCCGCTGTATTCCCTGCTGCGTATCAGTCTGCCCAGCGTGTCGTAGTCATAGGTGTAGCGCTCACCAAGAGAGCTGCTTTGGCTTATGAGGTTGCCCTCGGCGCCGTAGCGGTAGGCATAGCTTAAGCCCTCGCTGTAGCTCTGCCCTATCTGACGCCCGTACTCATCGTAGCTGTAGCTCACGCTGTCGCCGTTGCCGTAGCTCATGCTTTGCAGCAGTCCGTTATTCACGCTGCCGTCATAGCTGTACGTCGCAAGCGTCAGGTACTCCGTCGAGCCGACGCTCTGCGCCGTCTCGTTGTTTGCGCCGCTTATCCCCACTCTCGTCACATTGCCGAAAGCGTCATACTCAAAGTGGCTGCTCTGCCATATGTCGGAATCCCCAAGCTTGCCCTTTCGGGCTATGTCGCTCACTCTTCCGCTGCCGTACAGGTAGTATAATATAGCATAACCTCTTGAAAATGTATTGTCAAGTCTTTCGTTTGCGACGTTATACCTGTACTCCTGTGTGGGCAGGTCGGCGCTTTGTATCTGCGTCAGAAAATGGTTAGAGTAGCTCCTGCTCGTCGTTATGCCGTTTACATTCGTCGTCGTTTGCAGGTACCCGTAGGTGTCGTATGTACTTGACGTCGTTTGGTACCAGCCGTTTGCGCCCTGCGTCCTCGTCTGCGTCGCAAGTCCCATTGCGTTGTAGCTGTTGCTGCTCGTCACCCCGGCGCTCTGTGCCGTCAGGACGTTGTGCGTCCCCGCCTCGTAGGTGAAGCTGTACTCGACTCCCGTCGCTGCCGTGTACTTCGTCAGGAGTCCCGTACCGCTTTGGTACTCGCAGGAGCTTTTTGCTCCGCCCTCCGTCGCCGACACCGCATTGCCCCGGTCGTCGTAGCTGTAGCTTGCGCACGGCTCCTGCACCAGCCGGATGTTGTCAAAGTAGGCTGTGTTGCCGTTGCTCGTGTACAGCAGGTACACCCTTATGTACTCAACCGCCGTCTCCTTTTTCGGGATCACCGTTCCGCTTGCGTACTGCCAGTCGTTGTAGTCGCCGTTGAACGGCACGAGGTGCCATTCCTCTCCGCTTTCGCCGACGTACTTCACCGCCGCAAGCATTCCGAAGTACGGCTTTACTCCGTCGTACTCCGTTCCCGTTGCGCCGACCGCCGTCGCCTTGCCCCAGCCCGACAGTATGTAGGTCGACCGGCTGTTGTCGTACACATACACCGTCTGGCTCGTCGCAATGTTCACCGACGGCGTACCCGTCAGCTTCAGAACTCCGCTCCCGAACGGCGACGCCGTCGCCGCATCGAAGCTCACACCGCTTCCGGTGTTCCACCACGCCATGGACTGCAGTTTGCCGTTCTGCACCAAGTTCGTCGACGATGCGCTGTCGCCCGCTTCGAGCTGGATGTCGTCTATGTACACCGTACCGCTGCAGCCCGACACCTTGACACCTATCCTGCAGCTTCCGCCCGTCGGCGCAGTGAACGTCCAGCTCAGACGCTCCCAGCCTCGGTCGATGCTTCGTGCGGTCTTGGTATTGCTCCGCTCGACGCCCGGTATCGTCACCGCCTGTCCGCTTGAGTTTATGAGGATCGGCTCGATGTACGAATCTGCGTCCCAGTCGCTCACGATGTAGTTCAGCATCCAGCACGAGAACGTGTACTCCTTGCCGCTTTCCAGCGTCACCGGGCTTGCGACCCACGCCTCGCCGCCGTTTGCCGACAGTCCTACCGAGTTGTAGCCGCTGTGTACCTGGTTGTTCGTCAGCGTGCTTCTCGTCACCTTGCGCCAGCCGCTTCCCGTCAGGTCAAGCACACCTTCAAAGCCGCCGTTTATGCTCAGCACCGGGTTCGTTATACCTATGCTGCCCGACGCCGTCATGCGGTTGTTTTTGTCGCTCGTTCCGTCGTTCTGCGTGTAGCTCGCAGTCGATGCGCCGAGCATCCGCTTCCCGTCCGAGCTTCGGCTGTAGCTGCATATCGTCCGCCCGGCGTAGTCGAACACAAAGCTCAGCCGCAGGTCGTCCGACGTGTTCGCCGTATGGTCAACGCCGTAGTAGCGGTACTCCGTAAGCTGTCCCGTGGGCTTCGTCAGCTCAAAACCGCCGCCGTACAGCTCCGCTCCCGCAAACTCACGGACGCTGCTCACCATCCGTCCGTAGCCGTTCTCAGCATATGTGACCGCAAGACCTCTGCCGCTTTCTCCGTCGCAAAGTCTGCTCAGGTATCCCTTTGCGTCGTAGCCGTAGCTTGCCTTCGTTCCGTCCGGGTGCGTGATCTCCGTGAGCCGCCCCGCAGCGTCGTAGCCGTAGCTCGTCACCTGACTGCGGTAGTCCGTCACGCTCACAAGGTAGCTCTGTGCGTTGTAGCTCAGCTCTGCGACCTTCACCTGCGTGCCGCCGTCCGGCTTTGCGTACACCCGAACTACACGTCCGGCACTGTCGTACTCGATCGTCTGGCTGTTGCCGTTGCTGTCGCAGATGCCGCTGAGCCGACCGTTTGTGAACGTCCATGTGTTGTACCCGTCGGCGTCGCTCATGCTGTAGTTTGTGCCGCTCTCGCTTAGCCGGAGTCCGAGTCCATCCTCGTCCCTGTACTCGCTGCCGACCTTGCTGAAGTAATGCTCCGTTCCGTCGGCGTCCGTGTACACGAGGTACTTCGTGTTCTCGTACGTCACCGACCTCACCGTCTGATGCAGGTTCAGCCTCCAACCCTTGCCGATGCCGGCGACCCCATCGGTCGAGCTGTTGTATATGTGGCTCACTCCTGCGCTCACAGCCGACGTTGAGTAGGATACGTCTCCTTCTACAACGCACACCTGCCCGCTGTAGTCGCATACATACAGCGTTCCGGCTCGTCCTGCTCCTGCGCTGCGGTAGCTGTAGTAGCTCTCAAGCCCCACCGTGCTGCGGTAGCTTATGCTCAAAAGCGGTTCGTACTCGTTCCCGCCTCCGAGCGTGTAGCCGAGCATCGTCGCATACGCCGGGTCATTGCCCTCACTGATCTTTCGCAGCTCAAGTCCGCCCGCCGGAATGCTCCTTGTGTACCACTTTGCGACCGTCCTCGTTATGTTCAGCCGGAAGTCGTCGTTTATGCTGCCGTTTGAGCAGACCATGTACCGCAGCATCGGGAAGCTGCACCGTCGCCGCCGAAGCGACGGTCGCAGGCGATGCCGGATGCATTGCCATCGGGGGCATAGTTACGATGATGCTGCCTCCCGTCGGAGTCAAAAGCTGCAAAAACACCGTCCCGTTCTTCGGCGGCAAGGATGCCGAGAGCGACGAGGAGCTGCGCAAGAGAGTGCTTATGAGCTACAAGACCGTCATAAACGGCGGCAACAAGGAGTATTACAGGCAGCTTGCAATGAGCGTTGACTCGATCGTTGCGGCACAGGTCATACCCAAAGAGCGGGGTGCCGGCACCGTGGACGTCATCGTGTCTACGCATGAGTATATGCCGGCATCGGCGACCGTTGCCGAGGTGCAGGCGCTGATGGACGAAAACCGTGAGGTCTGCACCGACGTTCTCGTCCGCACGCCGCAGACCGTTCCCATCGGCGTTGCGGCGACCGTGACGGCAAAGGCGGGGCAGAGTCAGAAGCTCATCTGCGACAACGTGAAGATCGCACTCCAAAAGTACTTCGTCGGCGAGCGCCTCGGCAGAGACGTGCTGCGCTCGGAGCTGGAGGAGATCATCGCTTCGGTGTCGGGTGTTGCAAGCTATGTTCTGACTCAGCCGGAGGAGGACTTCCTCATTGACCCCAACGAGCTGCCCGTAATCGGGGCGATAACCGTCACGGGAGGCGAGGCTTAATGGCATACGAGACCTTTCTGCGAAGAATACTTGCGCCGCTGCAGATATACGATCTTGACGGCGGCTACGGTGCCATCGAGATCGCCTGCGAGGGTGAAGCGCTCGACGGCATATACGACAGGCTTGAGCGCCTCGACGGACGCCGCAGGGTCGAGACGGCAACACAGGAGGAGCTTTCGGAGTACGAGGAGCTGCTGCCGTATCCGCCGATAAGCGAGAGCATTTCGGACCGCAGAGCGGCGGTCGCCGCCATGCTCGGCAGCGCAAACTGCTGCATGACGCTGCCTGAGCTTAACCGTGTCCTGCCGCTCTGCGGCGTTAAGGCAACGGCGCAGGAGACGGACGAGGCTTACACGCTGCGCATCGTCTTTGACTCTGCGCCCGAAGATGCGTCGGTGCTTGCCGAGGTGAAGCGCCGTCTCGGCGAGATCGTTCCCTGTCACCTTGCGCTCGTCTACTCCTGAGCCGCAGCGCAAAAAAGCCCACTGTGCGGTGTCCCCCGCACAGTGGGCTTTTCAGGATGCACAAGTTTTTGCTTAAATGTTCTTTTTCTTGCAAACGATTCCCTTGAACAGCATAAAATAGTGCTTTAATTCCGGCCTTTTCATATACACGAGCAGAAATGCGAGATTAGGCAGCACCGCACAGATCGCCGCCTTCGCAAGAAACGCAGGGAGTCCTTCAGACGGAAGCAGTCCGCATATCCGCCAAGTTGCGTAACCGGCGATCAAAGTTACTGCTGTGTTGAGTAGGTAGCCCTTGAAGTAAGGGCGTACACTCGACGCAAAGCCGTATTTGTAAAGCACACACGGTTCGATCCAAAGGCAGGTGGTCACGGTGCTTATGAATGTTCCCAAGAGGACTCCCAATATTCCGTAGCTTTTTGCCAGTATTATCGATGCCGCAAGATTGATCAGAGACTCTGCTATCGGCTTGTGCCTGTCGTACCAATACAGTCCCATTGCTTCTCTGAAAGTGAGGACGCCTCGCCTCATAAGGGTAACGTAAAAGTTCAGCGCTATTACCAAGACGATCGACAGATCAAGTGTGTACCCGCTTTTAAGCCAAACCGATGATATAAAATGGTTTGACAGCACAAATATTGAAATTGCAGAAAAGCCTGAGAGCCACTGAACGAAAAAGGAGATCCTTTTGAACACTGTCATGGTATGCTCTTTGCTTTCAGAGACATTTAAGTTCCCCACACTTGCTGTTATGGAGTTAAATATCATCGCATACGCCGAAGTCAAACCGAAGGTGATCATCAGATAATTTGAATATAAACCGACCGATATTGCGCCGACGAAATAAGCGATCAGCAGGTTGTCCGTACCGTTTACCACAACAGCTCCAAGCTTATGAGCCATCATAGCCGATACATTGCGGGTGATTTCGCTTTTTGTCGAAGCCGGCAGCGGTTTAACGTCTTTGCTCGTGATAAACGGATAGAGCCGATCGGCCTTGCTTGCAAGCAGGGCGTTGTTTACTATTCCGCAGCCGATCGCCAGACAAAGATAGACGATAAAATCGTGAGTCAGATACAAAAACACACATTGGAGCAAAGCGCACGCCATGCTTGATATGTAATTGTATTTAACGATGATGTATTGCTTCTGGTCCGCATTTATAAGCGACTGCTTGTACACAAAGAAATAGGATATTGCCGAGTTAAGAACAAAGAGAATGTATATCAGCTCTATGTTTGGCAGATCGGGCAAATCTTTTATTAAGTACGGCAAAAACGGAGTAAGGGATACTCCGATTATCAAGACCACTATACCGATGATAGTATACAGCTTCTTGTACAGCGCCAGAATTGACAGCGTAAGCTCGTTGTCATTCTCCGCCAAAGGCTTGTAGAGACTGAAGGTGATCGCACTTCCGACACCGAGCTCGGCCAACGAGAGCAATGAGAGAATATTTGAAAAGGTGCCGTTTAATCCGAGGTATGCAACCGACAGCGTATCTATAAAAATTCTTCTGGTGACGAAGTTTATTAACAGTGCTGCGAGTTTGAGAAATAAGGAAGTTTTAATGTTTCTCAGTGAATTTGATGTTCTGGACATTTTTGCTCCATTACCGTAACAATGTGTTTTTGAGAAGGCTCCTGCAAGATTTATACAATTTCGGGCACAACAAATATGACGAGTACTTCAGTCTATCCATAGCAAAAATGTGCTTTCTGAACTTATCGCTCTTCAAGCATTCCGCCAAATCATCATCGCATCGCCCATCGTGGTTGATGGAGTCAACATATAAAGACAACAAGGTCTTTCTCCAAGCCAATTTAGCAAGAGCTTTTTCTCCGCACTTATCGAAAAACTCGGCTTGCAAAGTGTGCGCCCATCGTCTGTCTTCATTTTTTGTATCTTCTACACTTTTCATGATGCCGTTTGGGTTCTGATAGTACAAATAAAGCTCACTATCACAAATGCAGACGGTTTTGCTGTTGTAGAACCATTTAAAGGTGACTGCCGAATCTTCGTGTATTCTTCCGACCGGAAACATGTTGTCCAAGACAAGTTGTTTTTTAATCAATTTGCACCAAGGTGAAACCATTTGAGTGCACCTTGAACCAAATAGCTCAAAACAGGCATCACGACCGCTTAAGCACTTTTCGCCCGTTTGTGCATTTGAAGTGTAAACGGTTATATCAGCGTCGTTAAATATTCTTCTAAATGCACAACACGAAATGTCGGCGTTGTACTTTTCCGTCATTTCAACGAGCGTGGCAATATATGTCGGCATGATCAGGTCATCAGCATCAACAAATGCAAGCAAATCGCCCGCAGCATTCTGTATCCCAAAGTTTCTGGCGTATGAAACGCCGCCGTTTTTCAGATGAAACACTTTTATCCTGCTGTCATCTTGCGCCAAAGAGTCACATATTGCACCACTACCGTCCGGAGAACCGTCATCAACGATAATTATTTCAATATTTGTGTATGTTTGGGCTGTAATGCTCTTTATGCAACGCTGCACAACATTTTCCACCTTGTAAACCGGTACAATTATTGAAACGAGATGCTCCATCTTAGTGTGTTCTCCTTGTAAATCGATTGTGCATTGATCTAAACAACTTCCGAACAAGCATAAACGGATTGCAAAACCGCCGATTGATAATCGGAACATTTTCTTTTTTTAAAAGCTTGCCGTACTCAAACACTTTCCGGAAACCCATTCCGTCAGCAAACGCAGTATACAAAATTTGCAGCCCCGCATTTTCCAGACCGACACACGGAAGATCTTTAGCGGGCAAAACCCGATGCAGCATGCCGCATTTTCTGATTTTCACTTTGACTCTTTGGTCATACAGCTCTTTGGATACGGTGCAGGTTTTGCTTCCGCTGTGTTGCGTGATGCAGTAAATTGTCTCACCAAGACACGCAATTCTTTTTGCTTTGATTCCGCACTCAACAGAAAAAAGCGTGTCCTCTGCCAGATTCTCTTCAAAACGAATGCACTCTTCCTTAATTAGCCTGCTGCTATGCATTTTTAAGCACACGGACGCTACGTCGTATCTGAGAACCAGCTCGCTTTCTTTGCAAGGGTTGTGGAGGTACTCTTGCATTTTACCGACATACATCTCATGCCTTGTTCCGCATTTGCCGGTCTCCAAATCAACACTTGTCGGAAGAAAATACAGCAAATCATAATCAGAGTCAAAGAAGGGCTCTATTTTTTCGAGCCAGCCTTCAACGTAATAGTCGTCTGCATCGCCAAACATGATCCAGCGACCGCAGGCACGCTCTATTCCCACATTTCGACACAGCCCGGTGCTATGTGTGCTGTATGGACTCGTATACATTTCAATATTGCCATACTTCGCCTTAAGTTCCGACAGCTCTCTGCCACACAAGTCGGAATTGTCATCAACTACAATTACCTGAATATCATTCCTTTTTGGGATGGAAGAAAGCATCTTGTCGAGAAGCTTCGGCGTGTTGTAGTGCGGGATTATTATTGAAAGCACATATTCGGACATTGTGCATCAACCCCTATCAGTCTCTGAAATAAAGATCTCTTGTGTACACCTTGTCTGCCGAGTCGGAAAGGCACGGCTCCATACGGTTTGCGACTATAAGGTCGGAGCGCCGCTTAAACTCGTCAAGGTCGGCTACCACGGGGATGCCATCAAACTCATCGGACTTCAAAGTAGGCTCAAAGATCACGACGCTTGCGCCCGCCGACCTGAGTCTTGCGATGACGCCCCGTATGCTGCTTTCACGGAAGTTATCCGAACCCGCCTTCATGGTGAGGCGGTAGATGCCGATGACACCGCCGCCGGCTCTGCTCATTATCATTCGTGCTATGTGATCCTTGCGCTCGTCGTTTGCGGCGACCGATGCGCTGATGATCTTGTTGGGGATGCTCCCGAAGTTTGCGACGAGCTGCTTCGTGTCCTTGGGCAGGCAGTAGCCGCCGTAGCCGAAGGAGGGGTTGTTGTAGTGCGCACCGATGCGGGGGTCAAGGCACACGCCGTCGATGATCTGACGGGTGTTAAGCCCTCTCAGCTCGCAGTAGGTGTCAAGCTCGTTGAAGTAGCTGACACGCACCGCAAGGTAGGTGTTCGCAAAGAGCTTTATCGCCTCCGCCTCCGTGGAGTTGGTGAACAGCACGGGGATGTCCTTGTCGAGAGCACCCTCGGTCAGGAGCGAAGCAAACAGCTCAGCGTCCTCCTTCGTCGCCATGCCGCCCTTCGGTCTGCCGACCACGATGCGGCTGGGGTGCAGATTGTCGTAAAGCGCCTTGCCCTCACGCAGAAATTCGGGTGAGAACAGAAGCCTTTTGCAGGCAAATTTCCCGACGATGCTCTCCGAATAGCCCACGGGTACCGTGGATTTGATGACGACGAGTGCATCTGGATTCACCCTGCCGACGAGGTCAAGCACGAACTCGACGGTGGAGGTGTTGAAGATGTTCCTCTCCGGATCGTAGTCCGTTGGAGTGGCGATTATTATAAGCTCTGCGTTTTTGTACGCAAGCTCCGCCTGCGTGCTTGCCCGGAGCTTGAGTCCCTTGCCGAGGTACTCGCTGATCTCCCTGTCGACTATGGGGGAGACACCGCCGTTTATCTTGTCCGCTTTCGCCGGGGTCGTGGTGACCGCCGTGACCTCGTGGCGCTGTGCCAGCAGCACCGCCTGGGCAAGTCCCACATATCCTACGCCTGCGACCGCAATTTTCATATCTATCTCTCCGGTTATATGGTTTTCGGATACTTCGAGGTGTCCTTACCCTGCGCCGTATCCATAATAAGCTGCGCCTCCATGCCGAAGCGCCGATCGACCGTCATAAACTTCTCCGTCGCCGTGCGATAGGCGCTGCTGCGGAGCTTTTCAATCAACGCTCTGTCGTTTGCCAAGGCGATGAGCCTTTCGGCAGCCTCCTCCTCGGCATCGTAAACGAGGCAGTTTTCGTTGTCCTCGATAAATTCGTCGATGGAGTGATTGTTGTTTGTCAGCACTACGCTGCCTTCGCCCATCACCTCATAGAAAATGTTCACTCTGTTCCATTCGCTGACGAGCAGGGTCGCAAGGGAGTTTCTCGCATATTTGCGGCACAGGCTCTGCGGCTTGCCTCCGACGAAATGTACATAGTCCTCGATGCCGTACTCGGCGATAACCTTTTTCGTGGCGTCGAACATTTCCCGACTGCTCACGTCGCCGATGAGGTACAGGTGCATTTTGACGCCTCGCTTATGCACCTCACCGAGGATCCTTGCTGCCCTGTCCTGCCGCTTTACGTCGGCGATCCTGCCGACCATCGAGAGACAGTTCGGGTCGTATACGTCGGGGTAACTGCCGCTGCCGGTATCAGGCTTGGGCTGCTTGTCGGGGACCATCACCGCCGAGCGCCAGAAGTAAAAGTCAAACTTCTTCTTTTTGATGCCGAGGATGTCGTACAGCTCGTCGGCACGGCTGCCGTCGTTCGTGGCGAGCAAAAAGCTCTTGCGGCTCATCATCGAAAGCGTTATGTACGTGTAATCCTTAAGCGCCTTTAAGCGGCGGCGGAAAACGCCCTTTACGGGTTCGAGGACGTTCGCCATCTCCTGCGTTCCAAACTGGCGCAGGGCGCAGGGAACGCCCATTTTTGCAGCCGTGCGCACGCCCATGTGAGAGCCCTCCGACAGACCGTACACAAAGTCGTAGTGCCGTGCCTTGAGGCGCTTGCGGGTCTCCCGCATGAGCAGCAGCGGAAGCTCAAGCTTACCCAAGACTCCGCCGTGCTTCGACTTTATTTGAAAGAAATTTTCCTTTTTGAAGTGTTCGCTTTCCGTGACCTCATGCTCTGCGTTTGAAAACAGAAGCAGGTCGATTGTATTTCCACGCTCCAAGAGCAGCTTGAAGGGGTAGAAAAACGCAGGCAGACCCGACAGCGTTTCTTCGTTCATGCCGCCGAGTATCGTGTCCACCGCAGGGTTATCAAAGGCTATGTAAAGAATCCTCATGCTATTTATCCTGACCTACCTTATAATCTCCGTTGTCAAATCACATAATAAATCATTTTATTATAATACCATAATCTTGTATAGTCAATCGCTTATGAAATGAAAAAGCTCCCGAAGCCGCAGGCTTCGGGAGCTTTTTTATATTCCGATCAATCGTCGTCGACGTCGACGTAGATGATCTCACCGGTGCGTCCGTTTATCTCGACCTCAAACTCAAGGCTGCCCTTGCTCAGCTCAACGCTGTACTCGTAGTACGCCTTGCCGATGTCGAAGCCGGATTCGAGGTCGCAGTCAATGTCCTCGACAAAGATGCTGCCGGGAACGTCGGCGTAATTTTCCTCGACGTAGCTTATCGCAAGCTCACGGGCCTGCTCACGGGTGATCCTCGTGTTGCCGTCGGCGTTGTTCGATCTTATCGAGTGGACGATAAGCACCGCAGCGCCGCCTATAATGGCTATTGCAAGTATCGCAACCACGACGGTGGTAAGTATCGTTTTGAGGCTGTGCTTCTTTGCTGCCTTTTTGTATGCGCCGCCGTCGGCCTCACTGATGACGTTCGTCGCTTCGTTGTCGATGATCTCCGTCAGCTTGCGGGCTTTGGCGATCTCGGTGCGGACGAACTGGACCTCCTCGTCCGTTGCGGTCCCGTCAAGGAACTTCTTGTACGCTTTTTCAAAATCCATTGTTATACCTCCAGCTTTTTTCTTAAACTTTCTCTTGCCCTGCACAGGATGACCTTGACATTATCCGGCGTTTTACCGGTGATCCCGGCGATCTCCTTCACGGACAGCCGCTCAAAGTAGAACAGCGTAATGACCTCCGCCTGCGTCTGCGGGAGCAGATCTATCGCACGGTAGAGCGCCCGGTAGTCCTCCCGTCGGATTATCTCGTCGATGAGAGCGTCACGCTCTCCCGCAAGCTCCTCCGGCAGCTCCTCGCAGCGACGGGTGCGCCTTTGCTCGTTGTAGTACAGGTTGCGGCACACGGTAAAGAGCCACGACTTAAAGCTCCGTATCTCGCCGTCTGCGGTCTCGAGCGCCTTGAAAAACGCCTCGGACACTATCTCCTCGGCGACGCTGCGATCCTTTGACAGCGACAGCATATACAGCAGGGCTTCGTTATAGTGTTTTTTGAACAGCTCCTCAATAACGTCGCTTTTCACCTTGGACTCCTTGTGCTTTAGTGTTGCCTTACAAAACCGGTTTCGTTTCGTGCGTTTCGTATATAAGACACCGGGGCAGACAAAAGGTTACACCCTTTTTTGAAAAAAGTCGAAAATATTAAAAAAGGGAGAGCGTCACGCTCTCCCTTTAACTATTGGTTCGTAGATCAGACGATACCCTGTGCCATCATTGCGTCGGCAACCTTGAGGAAGCCTGCAACGTTTGCGCCGAGCATCATGTCGCCGGGCTTGCCGCACTCGATGGATGCTTCGAGGCATGCTTCGAAGATCTTCTTCATGATGCCCTTGAGCTTCTCGTCGACTTCTTCAAAGCTCCAGCTCATACGCATGGAGTTCTGGCTCATCTCAAGACCGGAGGTAGCAACGCCGCCTGCGTTGGATGCCTTACCGGGGGTGTAGAGGAGACCTGCTTCCTGAACTGCGGAAATTGCTTCCGGAGTCAGAGGCATGTTTGCGCCCTCGAACACTGCGAATGCGCCGTTTGCGATAAGTGCCTTTGCACCGGCCTCGTCCATCTCGTTCTGAGATGCGCAGGGCATTGCGATGTCGCACTTGACGTTCCAGATGTTCTTGCAGCCTTCAACGTACTGAGAACCTGCGACCTCGTCTGCGTAGACGGAGATGCGAGCTCTTCTCTTCTGCTTGATGTCAAACAGAACGTCGAGGTTGATGCCGTTGGGATCGTAGATGTAGCCCTTGGAGTCGCTCATTGCAACGACCTTGCCGCCGAGCTCCATGCACTTCTGAGCGCAGTACTGAGCAACGTTGCCGGAGCCGGAAACGACGACGGTCTGTCCCTCGAAGGACTTGCCGTTGTACTTAAGGACTTCGTCGGAGAAGTAGCAGATACCGAAGCCGGTAGCCTGGGTACGTGCGAGGGAGCCGCCGTAGGTCAGGCCCTTGCCGGTGATGACGCCGCCTTCGAAGCGGTCAACGATCTTCTTGTACTGACCGTACATGTAGCCGACCTCACGAGCGCCGACACCGATGTCGCCTGCGGGAGTGTCGGTAAACTGACCGATGTGACGGTACAGCTCGGTCATGAAGCTCTGGCAGAAGCGCATGATCTCTGCATCGGACTTGCCGTGGGGGTCGAAGTCGGAGCCGCCCTTGCCGCCGCCCATGGGGAGGGTGGTCAGAGAGTTCTTCAGGATCTGCTCAAAGCCGAGGAACTTGATAACGGAGAGGTTGACGGAGGGATGGAAACGGAGACCGCCCTTGTAAGGTCCGATTGCGGAGTTGAACTGAACACGGTAGCCGCGGTTTACGTGGGTAACGCCGTTGTCGTCGACCCAGGGAACACGGAACATGATCATGCGCTCAGGCTCAACAAAGCGCTCGATGAGGCCTGCCTTCTCCCACTCGGGGTGCTTGTCAACGACGAGCTGGAGGCTCTCGAAAACTTCACGGACAGCCTGAAGGAACTCGGGCTGATCGGGGTCGCGCTTCTCAACGTCTGCGTATACACGCTTGAGGTATTCGTTGGTAATCATAGATTTTTCTCTCCTGTTCGAAAAATTAAAAACAAACATCAAGGGAAAGACGAAAGTCCTTATTTCCCTATCCTCATTGATTTTAGTACCAAGCCCATAAAAGTACAATTGTGAGAAATGCTGAATTATTGCACAAATTTTAGAGCAATATTAACAAGGAAAATTAAAAATTTCACACACTTTGTTGCAAAAAATCCACCTTTAAGAAATTTTTGCTTGACATTTTATGCGATATGGGCTATTATTCAAAATGAAATTACGCAAACGCATAATAAGCAGAAAAACTAAAATGCAAAAGCGTAAAAATAATTGAGCGTGATGGGGAGCAATTAGCAAAACGGGTCAAAAATAGGGAGACGAGGGAGAAAGACGCAAAACGTGAAAATTAAAAACCGCCCGAAGGGTTTCGGGCGGAGTGTGGATCATTTTTTGAAAAGTCCGAGCAGCTTTGAGACAAAGTTCTCCTCGGCGGGAGCGGGCTTGGCTGCACCGTCACGGGGGTCAAGCACTATCCACGGAAGCAGGATGTCGGAGACGACAAAGGTAAATTCGCCCTCGCCGGAGTCCTTGACGCTTATGTTCATGCGGCTTATGCGGTGGGTAAAGCCGGGATCGCCGATGCTGCCTTTACAGCGGTACTCGGCGGTGTAGCGCAGCTTTTCGCCCTCGTCGTTCCATACGAGGGAGTCGGGCTTTATGATGTCGATGCCAAACACGTCGAAGAAGCTTAGCAGCTCCGGGATGGAGAGGCAAAGCTGGGTGGTGAAGTTTCTGTAATAGGGTGTCTTGTTTTCGGGCTTTGCGGTGTAGCGGCTGAGGTTTGCGTCGTAGTCGATCTCAAAATTACAGCCCGCCTTGGTGATGTATTTCATGAGTATCGCTCCTTTGATTCAAATGTCGGGATGTGTACATTATATTTAATGCGAACGAAAAAAGCAAGGCAAAGACCTGCAAAAGAATGAATAGTGAAAAGTGAATAATGAATAGTGAATAAGTAAAAATCGACAAATCTCTGCCGAGACCTGTCGATTTTTGGTGGGGGAAGGTGGATTCGCTTTTCTGTGGAAAAGCCACGGCGGTTGCAGCAGTCCCCCGGACTGCTGCCAAGAGCCGCCTTTCGAATCCACAAAAAAGCAAAAAGACAAGCTTTCGCTTGTCTAATTGCTGCGATGTTAGCACCAAACGGTGCGTAAATGCAGGGTGTTTGCACCAAAAGTTACTGCAAAATAATCTTATACTTTTGACGCAGACCAGCACATCTATTAGAGGCAATAATTCCATCATGTTGAAGACGTCCTGCTACCACGCCGGGGTGAATACCAATACTTCTAGCAAAGGCGACTATTTGAGCATCTGATGTGTATTTATTAGGCGCAAATCTACGGTAATCCTTTAACGGGATCAAATAGTTCTGCGCAAAATCATCTGCCTCTGTCTCCAATCTAGCATCCATAACGCGCATTTCCTGAGAACTTGCACTAACAAAAACCGTCTTTGTTTTTTGTTGCAGTACATGCTTGATCTCATGGAATAACGAGAACCAAAATGTGTCCGCGTAGGCGCGCCGATCGCTCATTGCTAATACAACACGATCCTGTGCAATCCATTTTACAACTCCATTAATTCCAGAATTTTTAAGATGCGGGAGTAGCACGAAAGCTATACCGCACTCTGCAAATATGCTGCGCAGTCTTGGAAGGAACACATCCGGATCTTGTACAGTCATGTTTCTTATCTCTGGCAAATAAGATTTTAGTTTTTCTGCGCTAAACGGCTCAGTTTTAACTTGTTTTGCGAAATTAATAGCTGTTTGCAGCCACGCTTGTGCGTTCACGATATTCTTTTCTTCAATGTTACTAATACCCGTTCTGAAATTTGCCAAAAAGTCAGGTTGCGCTAAAATTCTAAGATCTGAAACAACTAAGTACCGACAAAGGTTTGTTATTTTTTCAGATACAGATCGTGTCGCGGGAAGTTTTGCGACTTTTTCGAAGAAAGAATAGTCAATCATCGAAACGACTACTGCTTGCTCGTCCAGTTCCTTTTGACGTTCAATTTCGATGACTTTTTCCTCGAATGCGGTTTGCAAATTCAACCAAAAATCAACACTGCTTCCAAGCATTGCAGATAGTTTTTTTGCAAGGTCATTTGATAGATTAATTTGACCACTTATCAATTTACTAAGTGTTTTTCCTGTCGTTCCCAACCGTGTTGCAAATTCATCTTGAGTAATCCCCATATCCTCAACGATTTCAGCAACGTAATATCCCGGATGGAACGCCATAATGTCACTATAATTTATAATGTTACTCATAATGGTTCGATACCTCCGTAACCAACACCACTTTTATTTTCTTGCACTGAGCTATAATGTCGCCACTCGTAATGGTATTGCCGTCGTCATCACACGGAATCAATGCAACTCGGTATCCCGTATTCCCTAAGTATATGCTCCACTCGTGTTTGCGGTCGCCTTTCAGGGGATGAAAATGAAAAGGCGGGTAACTCGCAATATCTTGTAGCGATGTTGCTACTTTGAATGCGTTTTCTGCAGCTTGCAGTTTTGTCTTCACCTGTTCAGGATATCTCCATTTGCTTTTGTACTTAGATGAAAACTGCTGCTCTGCAGTTTTGTTTTTATACAGAATTTCCATTCAAAAAAACAGATCACCTCTTTTTATTACCTTTTCGGTAATAAAATTATAGCATCTTTTTTCTGATTTGTAAATAGGTTTTTGAAAATTCCAATGTCATACCAGTATGTTCATCTTTATAATACAGTATGATGTGTACCATAAAACGGACATATCCGTTGTTACCGGCATTTGCGAATTACTTTATTATACCATCGACAATGCGCAATTCTTGCCGGTATTTTTCACTTACAGATATTTCTGCTCCAGTGTGCCGCCGATCCGCAGGTGGATTTCCAGCCGATCATCGTACACCACGATTCTGCCGGTGAGCTGGCGTAGCACCACTGCGTCGGAGATGTCCATCTTTTCTCCGCTGTGGACATGCTCTTTGAAGGTATCCATCCAGTATTTCACTTCTGCGAATCGCCCGGCTGTTGCTTTGAGTTCTCGCTGACGCTCCTGTAGCTCGTCCATTTGCTGGCTGTAGGAGGCGATTTTGATTTCATAGTCCATCTCACTCACCGCACCCTGCTGCTGGGCTTTGTGGAGGGCAAGGACGGCCTCCTGTATGGTTATGATGTCCTGCTGCACATGTTCCATCTCTGCGTGGTTATCGACCTCCAGAACCTCTGCGCAGCTTTCCTCAATCACATCCAGCACATCGTCCATTCCGTCGAATGCAGCTCGGATGGTGCGCTCCAGTACATCCTCGTTGATATGGTGGCTGTCGCACACTGCTCGGCCGTTGCTGATCCTGTTGGTGCAACCCCAAGCTGCGACGCGTTTTCCGCTGCCGACGGTGCGTACATGCCTGCGTAGCCGGTGGCCGCAGGTACCGCATACCAGCAGACCACTGAGCGGGTATTTACTGGTGTATCGGCTGGTACCGACGGCTGTGTCCTTTTCATCCC
This sequence comes from Clostridiales bacterium, assembly GCA_004556755.1. Classification (GTDB taxonomy): domain Bacteria; phylum Bacillota; class Clostridia; order Oscillospirales; family Oscillospiraceae; genus F23-B02. Next base: position 17,372 of record SFFW01000009.1, read on the forward strand.
TGCGGCGCTGCATCTCTGCCTGCGCCATATCAAACATCTCCTGTGTGATGATCGCTGGATGGGTGTTCTCTGCATAGTACATGGGCGACTGGCCGGTGTTCTTCATCCTGCGCTTGGATAGCACGTCTGGCTTGAATGTTTTACCGAGGATGCTACCTTCTTTTTCTTCTGCTGCGGGGTATCATCAAGCCGCACGACCGCGATCTGCGGCATGGCTCTGACGACTCTTCTTGCTGCCTGTGCCATGGTTATGCCTCCTTTGCGTTCCAGCCGGGTTTGTTGCCCGGTGTGCCATTACTGTATTCCAGCGTGATCTCCACGCCGTTATAGAACACAAAGGTCACCGTGCCTTTTCGCACAATGACCTTCGTGATGAATTTCTTAACTTTTTCGGGATCGTATTCTGTTATCACCGTGAAGTCCGCACCGGTAACGCTCTTGCTTTTCTGTGCGCATATTGCTTCGGTGAGTTCTGCCATTTCGGCCTTGAGCTTTTTCTGCTCTATTCGGAAGGCTGTATCCGGTATCAGGTGCTTCAAGGCGAGTCCAGCTAAGTCCTGTTCTTCTTCTTGCAGGTTCTTCAGCTTTACCTCCATGAGCCTGAGCGAATTGCTGATGGGCCGCTCTGTAACGAAGTGATTATATGCCTCCACGAATTTTTCGCAGAGGACGTCTTCCTTTATCCGGGTATTGTCACAGGCTTTTTTCGTATACTTCAGCTGATTGTGGCAGGCCCATATGGGGTTTGCCCATTTTAGGCCGCTGCTATTGACCTTGTGGTTAAAGCGCATGCCACATACTCCGCACTCTATCAGACCAGTGAAGTCGTGCGGATCCGCTTGGACTCCGACCTTCTTCGGGTTCTTCCTGCGAGCCCGCTCTTCCTGTGCTTTACTGAATATTTCATGGCTCACGATACCTTCGTGAGAGTTTTCTATCATGTACTGCTGTGAGTACCGACCACCGTCATTTTTCATGTGGACGCCATTGATGCGGACGTGCTTTCCCATCAGAGCGTCGCCGGTGTATTTTTCATTAGATATGATTTCGAGGATTGCGTTAGGGCTCCAAGCGTTCCCACGTGAGGTTTTCAGTCCCCGGTCGTTCAGCACTTTGCTGATCACCACGGTTCCCATGCCACCGAGGTACATGCCGAAGATTTCTCGGACCACGGCAGCCTCATCTTCGACGATTTCGAGCTGGTTGCCTTCGACGGCTCGGTATCCGTACATGCAGCTCCCGATGCTGATCCAGCCATTCTGGAACCTGTCCTGATATGACCAGCGCTGCCGTTTTGAGTCCTCTTCGAGCTCGCTCTCGGCCAGCGCTGCTGCTATCGTCATGAACAGCTCGCTTGTGTTGGATAGGGTGTTGATATTTTCATTCTGGAATATAACCGCTATCCCAAGGTCGCGGAGCTCCCGGACCGATTCCAGTAGGTGGACGGTGTTTCGTCCGAAGCGGGATATGGATTTTGTGTAGATCACGTCGAATTTTCCTTCCCGCGCATCCTGCATCATCGTCAGGAACTGTGGGCGTTTATACATGCTTGACGTACTGATCGCAGCCTCGGTCTTTGAGCCACTTCCATGTGTTTTCATAGACCTGCTGCGCAATGTTCTGCTGACTGTTCTTCGTGGTCTGCGTAAGCCATTCGGAAACAGGAGGCATGTCTTCACCGTGCAGGGCGCTATCCTGTACGCTGAATTGCAGCTTGGTCAGCGGGGCTTTGCCGGGGTTACCGTCTATGATTTTTTCTGACAGGGCTTTTTTCTTTCGTCCGGCTCCGGGCCGGGCACCACCGTGTCCGTTGGCCATGTGCGCCACCTCCTTTGATTTCTACACTTGAAAACCCGAAAACTTGATTTCCGGGGGTATATGGTCTCTTGATTTCCCGATTTTTTGTAAATGACCCCGCGCCGTTTCCTCAGATGGGAGCTTCTGGAGATTTGACCCGCCCTACCCGTTGCACTTCTGGGGCAGTAGTGTTATAATAAGCATCACCATAAAGAGTGCGCGAGGGACAGCCCCGTTGACCGCACAGCAACCTACTGCAAGGCAAGGTGCTAAAGGCTGAACGATGGGCAATACGGTTTCTGAAAGGCTCATCGGACGATGGGTCTTTTCTTTATGAGAACAACTCAAAGGAGACTGTATTATGGAAGAGAAACTACACATCGGGCAGGGTAAGGTAGAGGTATTCCTCATCTGCGACAAATCACTCGGAGACTGTAATGCACCATTTTTAGCCTGGCTTCGAGAAGAAGGATTTACCTTTTCCGGATATCACGGGAACTATGGGTGTTGTTGGGCATATGCAAACATTACCCGAAAAGAATATGCGTATGGTATGCCCGGAGTAGCCTTAAGGCGCTTTTCCTCAATCGTAACGTACTCCATGCCGTTGTTGCCGAGACAGCGGGTGCCCTTCTCGATGGTGGTCGTCACTCCTTCTGCGCCGTAGAAGGTGATCTTACCCGTCGCCTTTTTTGCGGGAACACGGCTCAGTCCCTTGAGCGAAGCAAAGTAGTCGAGATTGCCGCCGCTTGCGGTCTGCGGCATACCCTGCGTCGCAACGAAGTCCGCCTCGTAGTACAGGCTCTCAAGCTGTGCCGCCAGCGCCATGAAGCGCAGCGCCATATCGCCGCCGTCGTTTAGGGCAAGCCCCGAAGCGCTTTCAAAGTTCTCTTTGAGCGCCGCATATATTTCTTCCGTTGTTTTCATAGCTTAGCTCCTTATGATCTGGTCTGTGGAGAAGCTGCCTCCGCTCCACGAAAAGTAAAGTCTGAGCCGCATGGTGTCGTCGCTCGGATAGCTTATCTGCACGTCGGTGAGCGTAACGCCGCTCTCGTCCGAGAGCGCCTCGGCGACGTACTGCCGCACCGCAAGCTCTCTGTCCTTTGGACGCTCGCCGCTTACGAGCCTGTACAGCCTGCTGCCGTAGTCCGGCAGAGGCCAAAAGCTGCCCCGTCTTGCGGCAAGCTTCATCATCACACGCTGTGCAAGCTCCTCGGCTCCGCTCACCGTGCAAAGCCTCGCTCCGATGCTGTCGTATTTGCCGTCCTTAAGTCTCAGTTCCATTAAGCTCACTCCCGTTTATAAGCACTTTGCCGTATATTTCAATGCTGCCGTCGCTGCGAAGGCACAGCGACGCCTGCCCGTTTTTGATGAGTATGTCGCCCTCGGAAAGTCCCTCCGGGATCTCGACGCCGCACACGCCCGCAGCCAGAACGGAGCCGTCCTCGGTTTTTATGAGAAGCTGCTCCTCCCCCGTTTTCGGGAGCCTCAGCACCCCGCCGGGACAAAGCAGCTCGCACCCTCGGTACTCTGTCCCGGAGACGAGCGCCGGGTCCTCTCCGCCGATGCTCACCCGGGCAACGGAAATGTCAGCTCCGTCGCTTATCTTTCTTCCGATCTCCTCGATCCTCATGTGCGCACCTCCATCGTAAGCTCGCTCCCCGCCTCGCTCCCGCCGGCAAAGGAGCGCAGCCGTGTGACCGTAAAACCGCCCTTTAAGCCCAAGCGTCTGCTGTCAAAGCGCACCGTGTCACCGGGCTTTGCCGGAAACTGCGACGGCAGCTTGAGGCTCACGGTGAACTTTCCCTTTGCCGACTGCTTTATCTGATAGGCTGCGGTGTAGCGCATCGCCTCCGCCCCCGTTTTCCTCGGCACGGTGATTATACGCCGACTCGACCCGCCCCTGTCTATGAAGGGCTGATTGGAAACGCCGTACTTTGCCCCCGTGCTGCGGTTTTTGACCAAAACGGCGGAGATCATCCCGTAGCGGCAGTCCCTGTGGCGAATTTCCGCCATCGGGCTTTGGTCGTTGATCGTCACCGCAGCACCGCCGTGAACGCCGAGCAGCAGCGTTCCGTCCTGCGAAAACCTCGGCTCCGGGCAGCCGCACAGACTGCAAAAGCGCTTCACGACGCTCCACTCGCTCTCACCCTGCGTCACCGCAAAGCCGGAGAGCGTTTTAAGACCCGTGCCTATCGACACGCTTATGCCGTAGGGCTTTATGTGGCGCTCGCTCAAAAGCTCCGGGCTGAGGTTTAAATACTCGGACGCCTCGGCTTCGTTGTCAAGCAGGAGCGCAGCTAATGAGCGTCCGCAGACCGACACCGTGCCGCCGTCGTCGGAAATGCGCACCTCGTACTCGTCGATGCGTCCGGAAAACACGGTCTTGCCCCCGTGTGCGGCACGGAAGCGGCAGGCCTGCGAGAGCGCCTTGAGGTACTTCGCCTCATAGGCGCAGCAGACCTCAAACGAGTCGCACGGCTCACCGCTGCCGATGGAGATGTCCCACGACAGAAGCGGCGGCAGGAGGGTCTCCTTTCCGTTTTTATCGTATATGTAGCCCGTCATAGCTTCACTCCGTTCTGAGGACCTGCCCTGCGGAGATCAGGTTCGGATTTTTGATCTCCGGGTTTAAGCGCATAAGCCGATCCGAGCTTATGCCGATTTTGCGTGCGACCTTGCCTATGCTGTCGCCCTCGACGACGGTGTAAACGCCGCCCTGCGTTCCCGTCTCGGCTGCCGACAGACTTTGCGCCGTGCCGCCGTCGCTGTATTCGACAAAGCGGAAGGAATAGCGAACGTAGTTTTCCCCCGGCTCCTCAAGCAGACTGAGCTTCTGAAATACCGCACTGACGCTCGGCCACAGCGGATGCGAAAGCAGCCCCGCACCGCCCTCGTTAAAGACCTCGGCAAGGCGGCGAAACTGTGCGTATGCGTCCTCTCCGAAGAACTCGCCCTCGCCGGAGAACACCCGTGCGCAGCTTCCGAGATCCTGCACGACGTGACCCGAAAAGGGCAGCTTCATGCAGCTTATCTTCCGCTCAAAGCCTATCTCGAAGCGCTTGGGATTGTGCGGCCATATGTAGTTTTTGAATCTCATGGATGCAAGCACGCTTCCACCTCCTAATAAAGCTCAAAATGTGAGTCATAGCACCTTGACGCCCGCTCAAAGCCCTTGGAGATCTCCTCTATCGTGAGGCTCCTTTGCGCGCTCGGCAAAGGCTCCGCCGAAAACGGGACCTCGGCTTCGGGCGCAAGGCTCTCAGCGGCGGTATCGTAAGCGCTTTTTGAGCTATGTGAAACGCCCTCCTGCGTGAGCAGCGCAAGAAGCTCCGCTGCAAGACTCGTCATTTCATTATCCACGCTTCATCGCCTCCGAAAACTTTTCTGCGGAAAACGAGGGGTTTACGTCGGCAAGGCTAAGCCTGCGGTCAAGGACCAGCTGTGCCGCCATTTTGAGCAGCTCCCCGTCATCCACCGCCCTTCCCTCATCGGAAAAGGGCAGAATGTTAAACTCTTTAAGCACCAGCCAGCGCAGCCGCTGCATGGGCTGCGCCGCATCCCGTAAAAGCATTGACGCCGTCATGCCTCAAGCTCCATTCTGTCCGCCGCCATGATGCTCACCTTTTCGGCGACGGTCTCGCCCAGCTCACCGTTTTCCTCGATGCTCTCCCAGCGGCAGCCGGAGTAGACGATCCTCCTGTCCGGCTTTGCTATGACGAGGGAGAAGTCGTCGAGCGTGTGAAAGTCGATGCCGTCGCATATTGCCTCGTCCGTTGCGTAAAGTCTCGTGAGGCTCAGGCGGTGACTTATACCTGCGCTCACCACCGCAACGGGAGTTTTTTCGCCGAACGCCTCAATAAGCCTGCTCTGCTTTTTGGACTCGGCACGGTAGCTCTGCACCACCGCAATTTTCTTGCCGTCAAGCTCAAGATATATATCGCAGCTTGTCGGAAAACTTACATAGCTCTGCATATACACCTCACAGATTCACATGAGCTGTCAGCTCAATGATGTGCAGCCCCTTGGAAACGGAGAAGTCGAAGCTCACGACGCAGATGCCGGGATCGTCCTCGCTCGCCTCGGCGGTGATGTTCCCGTAAGCGGCGATCGTTTCCGCCTTTTTGAGCTTCTGAAGCTCCGTTGCGACGAGACTGCGTATCGCCGCCTTGGTGTGCGTGTCGTTTTTCCTGCCTAAAAAGCGGCGGCGCAGCGCATCCCTGACGGTCGGCAGCACACGGTTTATCACCATTGCGGTGTTTATGTCGCGGTATGTGGCGTCCGGCACTCCCCCGGTCATCGTCCTTGTGCTGACACATCGGACAAAGCAGGCCTCGCCGCAGAACATCTCAAGCGGTGTGACACCGGACTCAAGCAGCAGCTCGATCTCCGCATCGGTGAAGTCATATTTAAGCTGCGTCACGCCCTTGAGCGCCACACCGTTTACGGGCAGCGCCGGGTCGCTGCGTGCCGAAAGTGCACCCGCTGCCGCAGCGGAAAGCTGGCCTTCGGTGTCGCCTGCGTTTCCGATGAGCATGACGTTCTCGGCGTTTATGCTTTTCGCCTTGTTTATGAGAAGCTGTGCCTCGGCGTTTTCGTACTCCAGCACGGCGATCAAAAATCTCCCCGCTTCTCCGGCTGTGCTAAGCGTCTGCGCAATGTCGGCAAAGCTCTCGCCGTCGGTGCCGTCGCAGCAGAGAAAGTCGGCGTCATGTTCGATAAGCTCCGCAAGCTTCGCTGCGGGGTAGCTTCTGACTGCGTTCAGCCCTGCGCTTTTCAAAACGCCGACGACGGAGTCGAGTATGGAATCAAACATTTTAAGCCCTCCCCGCAAGGCGCAGAATGCCCTCGTAATGCGAAACGTCCCCCATGAGCCGCACCTGCGTACTGCGTCTGACCTCGTAGGAGTACCCGCAGCAGGAAACGGTGTCGCCCTCGGAAAGCGGCATTGCGGTCATGAGCAGATAGCTCTCACCGTTTACGACGCCGGACGGCAGCAGCCGCTTGTTTATTTCGGGGTCCTTCGGGTGCATCGGCAGCAGTATGCCGCTGCCCTGCCTGCCGTTTACCGAAATTTTGTCGCCGAAGCGACGAAAAAGTCCGTCGGTCTTCATCCCTGCACCCCCAAAAATGCAAAGTCGCCGGAGTCGATGTAGCCTCTGAGCATATTCTCCGCCTGACGGCGCAGCGCCGCAGCGGAGACGGAGCTGCCCCTGAGGGTGACCGACACGCTGCCTGCGGTGAAGGAGGACACGTCCTCCGCCCGCTCCATCTCGGTGAGCATGGCAAGCGCAAGCATTCCGGCGGCGGTCACGAATACCTCCTCAAGCTCGGCGGGAGGCGCACCGTTTTTGAGCCTGCTGCGAAGCTCCGCTTCTGCGGCGGCGCACAGGACGTTTAAAAGTCTGCCGCTCTCGTCGGAAATGTCTCCGGCAAGCTCTGCGGTGTCCACCTTCAGCACGAGATACTCTCTGCCGCCGTTGTCCTTCTTGACGCTGCCGCCGCCTGCCGAAACGAGCTTAACAAAGCCGACTTCGGGTGCGGTGCCGGTGTAGGCGCAGGTGACGCTTCCCTTGAGCTGTACGTCGGCAAAGCCGCCGTCTGCGTGAACGCAGAGACCGGCAAAGCAGTCGCCGTCACCCGCCGCTGCGACGGTGGAAGAAGCGCCGAGCTTTACGAAAACGCCCTTTTCGGCGCCGCTGCCCTTAACAAAGGAAACGATCTGATCGCCGATACCTTCAAAACTAAGCCCTGCTGACCTCTGCCGACGTCGACCCTTTTGGCAAACTCGTTAAGCTCACGCTCCGCCCTTTTATCGGGGCAGGAAAGCGTAAAGCCGCCGGTGAGCCGGATAAGCTTCATGATCGCAGCGTCGACAACCGGCACCGCCTCTCTTATCTGCCGATAGAGCATGATCTCCCCGCCGCCGAGCGGAACGTAGCCGTCGATGAGATTAAAGGGGTGCGACTGCACGCTCCTTATCTGAACTCTCGGCGGAGGATCCTTCTTTTTTCCGGAAAAAAGTTTCATTTTTACCTCCTGTCTACCCACATTGCGAAGCCCTCGTCCGTTTCCCGTTTTGCGACGCTGACGGCGAAGTAGCGTACGGCGATGCGTCGCTCCACCACGACAGTGCGGTGAGCTGGGTCTTTGAAAACGATTCAAACTTCATTTGTCCTTGGGTTCATCCTTTAAGAGCATTGCAGAGCGGTCAAGCGCCGCATAGAAGCTGTCCTCCGCGGCGGCGTTTTCGGTCTTTTTAAGCTCCATAAGCTCCCTGATGACCGCAAGCCTGTCCACGAATTTCATTTCCACGGCGCCCGACGGCGAGCGTTTGATCTCGCTGAGCAGGAAAAGATCCAGACTTTCGAGAACGGACAAGTCCTCGTCATCGAGGAACAGGAGCTTCACGGCGTCGTTGGGCACCGAAGCCGCAAGCTTTGACAGAAGCGCAGAAGCTTTTTCGGCATCCGCTTTCTTTTTCATTCCCATCACCTCTCAACCGTAGGGCGCATCGCCGGTAAACTTGTACATTCCGATATAAGCAGCTTTTTTTGTGCCGAATTTCTCTTCTCCCGCCTCACCTGTCGGTTTACATAACATCGAAAAGAGCATAAAAAAATAAGCCCTGCAAAGCAGAGCTTATTTTTTAAGTATTTACTCCTTCCATCGCTTGCAGCGATTTCTGAGCCGTTTCTTTTTCCTTGCCTCGTGTACGGCAAAGTAAACGACCGTCAGCGCGGCGACCGCCGCCATGCACACGATCGCATAGGTATCGACGCTGCCCTGCGTCTTGACCTCAAGCCACAGAGAGTCGGTCAGCTGCGAGGTGGCCTGACTCAGATTCATAAACGCAACGCCATGACTCAGCGTTTCGGTGTCGGGATAAGCAATGTCGCTTGCGGCGGTTTCGGGGTCCATGAACTCCTTTGCGTCGGGGACCGGGGTCGAGTAGCCGAGGTAGTCGAGGTTTTCGCCGCTTATCTCGGCCGAGCAAAGGAAGTTGATGTACGCCTCGGCAGCCTCCTTGTTCTGACAGCCCTTGGGGATGCACATTGCGTCAATAAAGAGGTTAAAGCCCTCCTCCGGGAAGTAGAAGCGCAGGTCGGGATTTTCCTTCGCCATCAGCAGGTAGTCGCCCGCATAATATGGCGCTATCCACGCCTCCTCCCTCTCCATCTTGCCGAAGATCTCGTCCATGACGTAGCTCTGCACGAGGGGCTTCTGCTCGATGAGCTTGTAGGCTGCACTGCGCAGCTCATCCTCGTTTTCGGAGTTGACGTCGATGCCGAGCAGCAGCTCGGAGATCGCAAATGCGTCTCTGGGATTGTTGAACATCAGGATCTTACCGGAGTATTTCTCGTTCCAGAGCAGGTCCCACGAGCCGACGTCCGCCTCATCGACATACTTTGAGTTGTAGATAATGCCGACGGTACCCCATGTGTAAGGCACGGAGTATTTGTTGTCGGGGTCGTAGGCGGTGTTCTTGTAGGCGTCGCCTATGAGCGAGTAGTTGGGGATGTTGTCAAAGTCCAGCTCCTCAAGCATATCCTCCTCAATGAGCCTTGCTATCATGTAGTCCGAGGGGATAATGACATCGTAGCTGCTGCCTCCGGTCTTGAGCTTTGTGTACATCGTCTCATTCGAGTCGAAGGTCATGTAGTTGACCTTGATGCCCGTCGCCTCGGTAAATGCGGCGTTGACGTCGATGTAGCCGTCGCTCCCGTCGGAAATGTACTGTCCCCAGTTGTAGACGTTTATCGTGACCTCCTCGGCGCTTGCCGTCGGCGACGGCAGAACGGGTGCGAGTGCAAGGAGCATCAGAAGGGTTAAAAGGGCTGCAAAGAATCTTTTCATGCACCCACCTTCTTTCTTCCGAACGCTTTTTTGTTGTCACGGACACGCTTTTCGTCCTTCGCCTGCAGCAGGTTCATAACGACCATAACGATCAGAATGACCGCAAACAGGAGGGTGAAAAGTGCGTAAATTTTGGGGTGCAGGGGCTTTTTGGTGTAGTTGTAGATCTCGACGGGCAGCGTCACGAACTTGGGTCCGTAGACGAAATAGCTGATGACGAAATCGTCGAGGCTCATGGTAAAGGACATGAGAGCACCGGAGATGATGCCCGGCGTTATCTCGTGGATAACGACCTTGAAAAACGCCTGCACCGGGGTGCAGCCGAGATCCTGCGCCGCCTCGTTTAGGTTCGGGTCCATCTGATGCAGCTTCGGCATGACCGACAGAATGACGTAGGGCAGGCAGAAGGTGACGTGCGCTATAAGCAGCGTCGCAAAGCCGAGGATGTTGTTTATCTTCAGCAGCGTACCGACGAAGGCAAAGAGCAGCGCCAGCGAAACGCCGGTGACGATCTCAGGGTTCGTCATGGGGATGTTCGTGATGCTCATGGACAGCTTTCGCAGCTTGGGACTCATGGAGTTTATGCCGATCGCCGCCGCCGTACCCAAAACGGTCGCAATGGCGGAAGCGATGACGGCGACTATCACCGAGTTTAGAAGCAGCGGCAGAAGCACGCCGTCGGAAAACAGCTCATGGTAGTTATCCAGGGTAAAGTCCTTGAATACCGCAATGTCCATACCGCTGTTAAACGACCCGACCGCAAGCACGATCATGGGGATGTACAGAAACAGCAGGACGACCACGGTAAATATCTTGTTGAAGCGCCTCATACCGTGATCACCTCCTCGTCGTCGCCGAAGCGGTTCATGACTCCGATGCAGATGAAGATGACGACCATCAGCACGAGACTGAGCGCTGCGCCGAGGTTGGGGTTGTATGCGGTCTTAAACTGGCTCTCGATAACGTCGCCTATAAGGGTCGTGCCGGAGGAGCCGAGCTTCTGCGAGATGTAGAAGGTGGACACGGCAGGCACGAACACCATGGTAAAGCCGGAGACGATGCCGGGCATCGACAGCGGCAAAATGACCCTCTTAAACACGCCCGCATTGTTGCAGCCGAGGTCCTGCGCCGCTTCGACGAGGCGGCCGTCGATCTTGACGATGACGCTGTACAGCGGCATTATCATGTACGGCAGGTAGTTGTAGACCATGCCGAGGACGACGGCGCCGTTGTTGCGGATAAGCGGCAGCGGCTTTAGACCGAGTGCCATGATGAAGTTGTTGATAATACCCGTATCCTCGGTCAGTGCGACCCACGCAAGCGTGCGCAGCAGGAAGCTGATGCACATGGGCAGCATGATGAGCATATAGAGTATGCGCTGCTTAAGCTCGGAGCGGCTTGCGATGTAATACGCCACTGGGTAGCCGATAACGAGGCAGATGATCGAGGAGATGAGCGCAAGCCAAATGCTCTTTATGAGGATGGGGATGTAATTTCCGAGGTTCTGAAGATTTGCGAGGGTGAACTGACCTGTCTGCGAATCGGTCAGGGCGTAGTACGCCACGATGAGCAGCGGGATGACGGTAAACAGCGCCATCCACACGAGGTAAGGTGCGGCAAGCTTAGTCTTCATCTTCGCTTTCCTCCGCCGCCGTCTCCTCCTCACCTTCGGGATACAGGTCGGGATCGTCCATCTCGTCGTATTCCGCAGAGTAGGAGCTGTAATCGCCGAACATACCGGAGTATTCGCTCTTGTGCATGATGTGAATGTCCTCCGGCTCAAGGCGTATGCCTATATACTCGCCGACGGAGTGGTAGTCCGTCGTCTGAATGAGCCACTTAAAGCCCTTAAAATCGACGATCGTGTCGTAATGCACACCCTTAAAGGTGACCGAGGTGACGGTGCCGCAAAGGTGACCGTTGTCCGGCGGCACGATGTCGATGTCCTCCGGACGGATAACGACGTCCACGGGTTCGTTTTTCTCAAAGCCTGCGTCAACGCACTTAAAGCGTCTGCCGAAGAACTTCACGAGTCTGTCCTCAAGCATCACGCCGTCGAGGATATTGCTTTCGCCGATGAAATCCGCAACGAAGGCGTTTTTAGGCTCGTTGTAAATATCCTCCGGCGTACCGATCTGCTGGATGCGGCCCTTGTCCATGACGACGACGGTGTCGGACATAGAAAGCGCCTCCTCCTGATCGTGAGTTACATATATAAAAGTAATGCCCATCGCCTGCTGAATACGCTTGAGCTCGTTCTGCATATCCTTGCGGAGACGCAGATCCAAAGCGCCCAGGGGTTCGTCGAGCAGCAGCACCTTGGGGCGGTTCACGAGCGCACGAGCAATTGCGACACGCTGCTGCTGACCGCCGGAGAGCTGAGCCACTCTGCGGTTTTCAAAACCCTTGAGGCTCACTATCTCAAGCATTTCGGTGACACGCTCGTCTATCTCCTCCACCGGCACCTTTGCTATGCGCAGACCGAAGGCGACGTTTTCGTAAACGTCGAGATGAGGAAACAGAGCGTACTTCTGAAAGACCGTGTTGACCTTTCTTTTGTGAGGCGGGACATCGTTTATCCTGACGCCGTCAAACATAACGTCTCCGGAGGTCGGCTTGATAAAGCCGCCGATTATCCTGAGCGTCGTTGTCTTGCCGCAGCCGGACGGACCGAGCAGCGTCAGAAATTCCTTATCATTAAAATACAGGTTAATATCGTCTAAAACGATTTCATCGTCAAACGCCATTTTGCAATTAACAAGGCGAATGAGTTCTTTGGACATTTATCCTCCCCCATTTCCGGCGCAAATGCGCTAAAATTGTTTAAGGGCATTCCGGAACCTGCCTCCGGAATGCCCTTTGCATCGCTACCAATATACATACATGACGCCGTAAAGTCAACAAAAATCAACAATTTTTCTGCATTTTGCTCTAAATGTCACGAAGCTCGGCAATACCGAAATATTTTTCGGCAAAATCGACGGACTCCACGGCAAATTCTCTGCCTCTGAGGTAGTTTAATATCCCTGCGTCCGTGGGGAAATCAAAGCGCAGGCGGTAGGAATAAAGCGCCTGCCCCTTTTCGCCGTACTCACGGTTCACCCGCTCCCTGCCGTACTTCCCGTCGCCGAGCAGGGGCCAGCCTGCGTGCGCCATCTGCACCCTTATTTGGTGGGTGCGACCCGTTAAAAGCCTGCACTCCACGAGCGACAGTCTGCCCTTGGTGCATATGACCCGATACTCCGTCGCAGCGGGCTTTGCCCCCGGCATGGGCTTGTCCTTTACATAGACCTGATTTTTCTTTGCGTCCTTGAACAGATAGTTTTCCAGTCTGCCGGAGGAGGGCTTCGGCGTACCGGTGACGGCGCAGAGGTAGAATTTTTCTATCTCCCTGTCCTTTATCTTGTCGTTCAGAATGCGCAGGCTCTCGGCGTTTTTCGCTGCGATCACGATGCCGCCCGTGTTGCGGTCGATGCGGTTGCACAGCGCCGGAGCGAAGGAGTTTTCCGCCTTGGGCTGCCACTCGCCCTTCTGTGCCAGATACGCCTGGATGTTTGCGATGAGCGTGTTGTAATCCCACTGTCCTGCGCTGTGACACAGAACGCCGGGCTTTTTGTCGGCAAGCAGGATGTTCTCGTCCTCGTAGACCACGGTGAGCTTCGGCGTGCCGACCTTCAAATAGGAGTTTTCCTCCCTCGGCTTTTCAAAAAACTCGTCGTTTATGTAAAGACTCAAAACGTCGCCCTCGCAAAGTCTCGTGTCGCGCTTTGCACCCTTGGAGTTCACCTTTATACGCTTTAAGCGTATATACTTTTGCAGCAGCGACTCCGGCAGCAGCGGCACCGCCTTGCCGACGAAGCGGTCAAGTCTCTGACCTGCGTCGTTTTTTCCTATCGTAATTTCCTTCATGCGTTTTTCTCCCGTAAAAAAGTGCGCCGTAAGGCGCACTTATCTGCGGCGGCGGGACTTGCCCCTGTCCGCATACATGGGGTTTCCGGCAATGCGGCTGTCCGATTCCTGCATAAACTTCTTGAGCTTATCCTCAAAGCTCTTGTCGGCGCTTGTCTCCTGTGTCTGCGGAGGCGCCTGCACCGTCCGCTGCGGCTGACGGTTGGGCTTTTCCTGTCTCTGGCGCTCGAAGGCGGGCTTCGGCGCAGGCTCCGCCTTCTTGACGGAGAGGTTCAGCTTCCCGTCGTTTATGCTGATAAGCTTCACCTTAACGGTCTGACCTACGCTCAGAAAATCGTGTATGTCTGCGACATACGCATTCGCCACCTCGGAAATATGCACAAGTCCGCTTTGTCCGCCCGGCAGAGCGACAAAAGCTCCGAACTTGGTGATACCCGTTACCTTGCCTTCCAGCACTTCTCCAATTTCAAACTGCATGAATCGTTTTACCCCGTTTACCTGTAATTATCTATGAATATGATTTCGCCCGGCTCAACCAGTCCGAGTCTGTCTCTCGCTATACCTTTAATAAACTCATCCGTATCGCAGCTCAAAAGCTTTTCCTCAAGCTCGTCTGTCTCCGCCTGAGTATCGTCAATTTCATGCTGCAGCAGCTCAGTCATATCTTTTGCGTCTCGCAGAGCGTCCATCGTCTCCGCAAGATTCCACGCCGCATATATCAGCAGCGCCGCAATCACCGCCCCGCCTATCGTAAGCAGCTTCGGCCTCAATCGCATCGCCTCCCGAATCACGGTCCGATTTTCTTTTCATTGTAAACCATGCTCGGCAATTTGAAAAGACATTTTTTGCTTGATCGGCAAAAAATTTTCCGACAATGCGAAACGGACGCAAAATCAGCGCCAAAAGACCCGTAAATGCTGCAAAGACCGGCAAAAACAGACGGCTTAGCAGCCGCATATATGTGTAAAAGCCCAAGGCGGCAAAGCCCGCCATAAAGAGATTCAGCTCCCCGTCGCCGACGCTCATGCCCAGCGTAAACAGCACAAAGCCCAAAGCGCCGACAAAGAGCAGGTCGAAAAACCAGTTCAGCCCCAAGCGGCGGCGTATCGCCCTGAGCACATCGTAGATAACGCCAAGCCCCAGCCCCGCTGCGTAGGCGGCGACGAGCTGCAAAAGCTGGCGCTTTACCTCAAGCTCCATTTATTCGAAAAGCCTCGACCAAAAGCCGCCGGAGGATGAGGGCGTCTCCTCGTACAAAAGCTCGCTTATAAGCCCCTCGACGTTCAGCTCCCCTGCGTCAAGATTGATTTTCCCGATATGCAGTCCGCTGCCCCGCACCACGAGATTGCCCTGCGCCGTCTGCATGACGACCTCGGTCTCGTCGAAGCTTTCCACGTCCTCGACCCCCGTCACCGACAGCTTGCTGCGATTTTCCATGCTCAGACCGTGATTTTTGGGCGCCGCCTTGCTTTTTTCCTCGTATGCCATGTTTTCGCTCCTTTGCTTTTTTAACAGCCTATGCAAGCGGCGCTTTAAAAATGCCCTCGCAAACTTTTGTGCAAAAAAATATATAATTTTTCTTGCGACTTTTTGAATAAAAGCCTTGACAGCGGCAAAAAATAGTGCTATATTAGCACTCAGATAAAGAGAGTGCCAGCATTAGCGAGGTGCGAGTGCCAAATGAGCATAAGCGAACGTAAAAAGAAAATACTTGCGGCGCTTGTCGAGGAGCATATCAGAACGGCAGAACCCGTCGGCAGCAAGGTCATTGCCCGCATCGCCGACCTCGGATGCAGCTCCGCAACGATCCGCAACGAGCTGTCGGAGCTTACCTCGATGGGCTATCTTGAGCAGCCGCACACCTCTGCCGGACGTGTGCCGACCCCTGCGGGCTATAGGATATACGTCAACGAGCTTATGCACAGGCAGAAGCTTTCGCTTGAGGAGACGGAGGAGATAGAGAGGCGCCTGAACGATAAGATGACGCAGCTTGACAGCATGATGAGCGACGTCGGCAAAATGGCGTCACAGCTCACGGATTATCCGAGCCTCATGCTCACGAGCTATGCCCCCGCCACGATAAAGCGCTTTGATCTTATATATATTGATGCCAACACGTTCATAATTGTGGCGATGCTGAGCAACAATACCGTTAAGAACAAGCTTGTACACCTGCCGATCTCGGTGGATTCCGGGATGATCGCAAAGCTCTCCTCTCTCTTTAACGCAAACTTCACCGGAATATCGAACGAGAAGATAACGCCGCTGCTGATCAATAGCACCGAGCGTGCGGCGGACGATACGATGGGACTCACCGCAGTCATCGCCTCCTTTGCGATGGAGATACTTGCGGGACAAAGCGGAGTCGAAGCCTTCGTTACGGGCGAAAATAGGCTGCTTAGTCAGCCGGAGTTTCGAGATCCCGACAAGGCGCACCGCCTGATGAGCTACCTGTCCGGCGGCGGACATTTAATATCCGGCAACGTTATCGATCCCAATTCGGACATCACGGTGCTGATAGGTCCCGAAAACGTCGCCGAGGAGCTTAAAGACTCCAGCGTCGTCATAGCGAGCTATGACATGGGCGACAATACGAAGGGGCTTATCGGAGTGGTAGGACCCACGAGAATGGATTATTCCGCAGTGGCAGCTAAGCTCAGCTTCCTTGCGGCAGGTCTTTCAAAGCGTCTCGGCGGCGGAGAGGCTCCCCCGTCGGGAATGCACAACAAGCTGATAATCAAGGGAGATGACATTATAGATGAGCACTGAGAAAGAGAAAAAGGACACCGCCCCCGTCGAGGACACCGCCCCCGTCGAGGACACCGCCCCCGTCGAGGAAAGCGCCGCCGAAGAAAGCAAGGAGACAGCCCCCGTCGAGGAGGAACCTAAAAAGGAAAAGAAGTCCAAGCCCAAAAAGGAAAAGGACAAGGAGTCCAAAAAGGCTCCCGACTTAAAGGAAGCCGCCGAAAAGCTCGTCCGTGAGGAAAAGGACAGATACCTTCGCCTCGCCGCCGAGTATGACAACTTCCGCAAGAGAAGCCAGAAGGAAAAGGATTCGCTTTACACCGACATCAAGGTCGACACGCTGCGCAAGTTCCTTCCGGTGTACGACAATCTTGAGCGTGCCTTAAAGCAGGCGACTGCGGACGAGGCGTACCGCAAGGGCGTCGAGATGATAATGGCGCAGTTCAAATCCACGATGGACGGACTCGGCGTCACCGAGATCGCAGCGGAGGGCGAGAAGTTCGACCCCAAAAAGCACAATGCGGTCATGCACGTTGAGGACGAGAGCTTCGGCGAAAACGAGATAGTCGAAGTGTTCCAGAGGGGCTTTACCCTCGGCGACAAGGTAATCCGTTTTGCCATGGTCAAAGTGGCAAACTGATTATATAAAAAAGTATATTATTTTCATTTTCAAATAGGAGGATATTATTATGGGTAAGATTATAGGTATCGATCTCGGTACAACCAATAGCTGCGTAGCCGTCATGGAAGGCGGCGAAACCGTTGTTATCGCCAACGCAGAAGGCGCACGCACCACCCCGTCAGTCGTAGCATTCGCAAAGACCGGCGAAAGGATGGTAGGTCAGGTCGCAAAGCGTCAGGCGATCACCAACCCCGACCGCACCATTTCCTCCATCAAGCGTGAGATGGGTTCCAACTACAAGGTAAATATCGACAACAAGGCATACACTCCTCAGGAGATCTCCTCCATGATCCTTCAGAAGCTCAAGGCCGACGCCGAGAGCTACCTCGGTCAGCCCGTGACCGAAGCGGTCATCACCGTTCCTGCATACTTCACCGACGCACAGCGTCAGGCAACCAAGGACGCAGGCCGCATTGCAGGACTGGACGTAAAGCGTATCATAAACGAGCCTACCGCAGCGGCACTCGCATACGGTCTCGATAAGGAAGTCGATCAGAAGATCATGGTCTACGACCTCGGCGGCGGCACCTTCGACGTCTCCGTCCTTGAGATCGGCGACGGCGTTATCGAAGTTCTTGCGACCGCAGGCAACAACCGTCTCGGCGGCGACGACTTCGACGCCTGCATCACCAAGTACCTCGTTGACGAGTTCAAGAAGACAGAGGGCATCGACCTGTCCGGCGACAAGGTCGCAATGCAGCGTCTGCGTGAGGCAGCCGAGAAGGCAAAGATCGAGCTGAGCGGTGTCACCACCTCCAACATCAATCTGCCCTACATCACCGCAGATGCGACCGGACCCAAGCACCTCGACCTCACCCTCACCCGTGCAAAGTTCAACGAGCTGACCCATCACCTCGTTGAGAAGACCGCAGGTCCCGTAAAGCAGGCACTTGCAGACTCCGGTCTGTCCGCAAGCCAGATCACCAAGGTTCTCATGGTCGGCGGCTCCTCCCGTATCCCCGCAGTTCAGGAGATGGTAAAGCAGCTCACCGGCAAGGAAGGCTTCAAGGGCATCAACCCCGACGAATGCGTTGCAATCGGTGCAGCTATTCAGGGCGGCGTTCTCGGCGGCGACGTTGAGGGCATCCTCCTTCTGGACGTCACCCCGCTGTCCCTCGGTATCGAGACCCTCGGCGGCGTATGCACCCGTCTTATCGACCGCAACACCACCATCCCGACCAAGAAGAGCCAGGTGTTCTCCACCGCAGCCGACAATCAGACCTCTGTCGAGATCAACGTCCTTCAGGGCGAGCGTGAGATGGCTCAGTACAACAAGAGCCTCGGCCGCTTCCACCTTGACGGCATCGCTCCGGCACGCAGGGGCATTCCTCAGATTGAAGTCACCTTCGACATCGACGCAAACGGCATCGTAAACGTCTCCGCAAAGGACCTTGGCACCGGCAAGGAGCAGCACATCACCATCACCTCCTCGACCAACATGTCCAAGGAGGACATCGACAAGGCCGTCAAGGAAGCCGAAATGTACGCAGCGGAGGACGCAAAGCGCAAGGACGAGATCGACACCCGCAACCAGGGTGATCAGATCGTGTACCAGACCGAGAAGGCACTTGAGGAAGCCGGCGACAAGATCGACCCGGCACTCAAGAGCGAGATAGACGGCAAGCTTCAGTCCCTCAAGACCGCACTCACCGGCACCGACACCGAGAGCATCAAGAAGGCTACCGCCGAGCTGACCGACGTGTTCGGCAAGATCTATCAGCAGGCACAGGCAGCAGGCTTTGATCCCTCTCAGGCAGCCGGCGGTGACGCAGGCACAGCAGGCGGTCAGGACTACTACGATGCGGACTACACCGTAGTGGACGACGACAAGAAGTAATTCGCTTGAGTATAAATGTGGGCGTACCCTGTACGCCCACATTTTGAGGTATATTTATGGCAGAAAAAAGAGATTACTATGAGGTTCTCGGCGTAAGCAAGACCGCAACCGAGGATGAGCTTAAAAAAGCATATAGGAAGCTTGCCAAGGAAAATCACCCCGACCTGCACCCCGGCGACAAGGCGTGCGAGGCCCGCTTTAAGGAGATAAACGAGGCGTATGAGATCCTCTCCGACTCCGACAAGCGTGCAAAGTATGATCAGTTCGGTCACGCAGCCTTTGACCCCTCGCAGGGCTACGGCGGCGGTTTCGGAGGCTTCGGCGACTTCGGCGGCTTTAGCGGCTTCGGGGGCTTCGGCGACATATTCGGAGACATATTCGGCTTCGGCGGCGGCGGTAAGAGCAGCAACGCCCCCCGCAAGGGTGACAACATACGGGCATCCGTGAACGTCAAGTTTGAGGAGGCCGCCTTCGGTACCGTGAAGGAGATCTTCATCGGACGTGTCGAGCAGTGTGCCGACTGCAAAGGCAGCGGCTGTGCGGATGGCACGACCCCGGAGGTCTGCAAGGAATGTAACGGCACCGGCACTGTCAGAACGACGCAGCGCACCCCCTTCGGTGCAATGCAGTCCACCTCCCCCTGCCCCAAGTGCAACGGCAGAGGCAAGATCATCCGCACCCCGTGCAAGACCTGCCGAGGCGCAGGCAGCGTTCGCAGGCAGATAAAGGAGGAGGTCAAGATCCCCGCCGGCATCGACGACGGACAGACGCTCTCCAAGCGTGGCAAAGGCAACGCCGGAATAAACGGCGGTCCTGCCGGAGACCTGCTCGTGACCGTAATCGTTCAGCCGCACGCATACTTTGAGCGTGAAGGCAGCTCCGTGCTGCTTGAGCAAAACGTGTCCTTTACGCAGGCGGCGCTCGGCGCCGAGATCGAAGTTCCGACGCTTGACGGCAAGGTAAAGCTGACCGTTCCCGAAGGAACGCAGACGGGTACGACCTTCAGACTCAAGGGCAAGGGCATCCCCTTTCTGCGAGGCGACGGCAGAGGCGACCAGTTCGTTACCCTCCGTGTCGCAGTCCCCAAGGGGCTCACCTCTGCTCAGAAGGAGCTTCTGCGTCAGTTTGCCGCCGGAATGGGCGAGCAGACGGGCTCAAAGGGCATCTTCGGCAAGAAAAAGCGCTGAGTAAATGCATTTATTACAGCCGGCGCCTATACGCCTGCGCCATATGAAAACCTCAAAGGCAAAGCCTTTGGGGTTTTTTAGTTAAAATTCTTACTTTGTATTCAAAATCGAATAAAAATGCATATCGACTTTAAATTTCGGTTATAAATTCAATATTTGGCTTGAATTTTTGTAGACATATTTCTTTAACTTGTGCAATATCTGTACGCATCTTTTAAAACCGTAGCGCAAATATTGTTTGTTATTTAAATTACTATCTTTTTAAAGTTATAAAAGATTTTGTCTCTTGACAAACGAGGTCGAATTTAGTAATATAACAGTGGAAATAGTCAACACCACTTAGGAGGAAAAAACAATGTGCCTTTACGAGTTCATTAAGTCCATCGTTCTCGGCAGCGAGCCCGATTCCGACGACGAATTTGCAGTCATGGATAAAATCCACGACGAAATTTGCCCCTTCAAGCCCTGAGGAATAATAAAAAGGCGACGGTTTACCGTCGCCTTTTTATTTTGTCTCTGCAAAAAGCACCCGAAAGTCAAGCTTTCGGGTGCTTTTCATTATCATAGCTCTTTGAGCAGCGGCGGAAACTCCGCAAGACTGCTTATCGTAAAGTCCGGTCTTATGTTCGGGTCCTGCGGCAGACCGGTCGGATTAAACCAACAGGTGCGCACAGCGGCGTTTATGCCGCCGAGGATGTCCGACGACAGACGGTCGCCGAGAATTATCGCACGTTCCCTGTCAAAGCCGGGTATGCGCTCAAAGCAAAGCTCAAAAAACTTTTTCGAGGGCTTGTCCGCACCGAGGCGCTCCGAGATGAAAATATTTTCAAAGTATTTGGCGATTCCGGCGCTTTCTATGCGGCTGTCCTGAACCGAGCCCGTGCCGTTTGACACGATAAACAGTCTGTACTTCCCGCAAAGCGCCTGAAGCAGCTCAGGCGCACCGTCAACGAAGTAATGCCCGATGCCGAGCAAAAACTCGTACCTGTCCTCCGCCTTCTCGGGCGACGCCGTAATGCCGTACTCATCGAACAGCAGCTTGTATCTGCGCACGAGCGCCTCTTCCCTTTTGATCTCGCCACGCTCCAACAGCTTCCACTGCTCGTCGTTTATCTCCCTGTAGCGCCGTATCATCGCAGTGTCGGACGGTATCCCCAGCTCCGAAAACGTGCGTGACAGCGCAGCCGCCTCCGCCTTGCCGAAGTCAAGCAGCGTATCGTCAATGTCAAGTAAAACAAATTCTATCATGCGTTCCTCCGACCTCAGTGTACCGAGGTAAACTTCCAATCGTGTTTAAGCTCCTCCGGCTGCACCGAGAGCAGCTTTTCCACGCCGACACTTAAAGACAGAACGTAGTTGTCGGACACGGTGATCTCAAAGCCGTCCTTCTCGCAGCCAACGGCGACCGCAAGCTCGGCATTCGGGAATCCGAACAGCTCCGTAAGCTCACGACTCAGCTCGTTTGCGGCGGCAAGTGCGGTCGCAGAGCCGGACGAGATCATCACGGCATAGCGCCGCTCCCGCTCGGCAAAGCGTCGCCAGAAGCCCTCGTAATCGACGGCGTTCAGCGCATCCTTCAAAACGGCAAACCTCGGATTTTTCCCTGCGATCACGGTTTCGACCTCAAGTGCGACTCTGCTTTCAAGCTCCGGATCACGCTTTCTCAGCTCCGAGAGCTTCTCATGTGCCAACGCCTTTCTGTCCGTTGCGGCGTAGAGCATGGCGTAGAGGACGCTTAGCTTCGGGCTGTCAAAGCCGTTTGACTCAGCCTCGCACAGCGCCCACTCCGCATCGTCGTAGTCGCCCATCATAAGGCTGCAGCCCGCTGCGCCTGCGATCATTGCGCTCCTGAGCGTCCTCGGATTCACGGCAGGCACCTCGTCCTTCTGTTCAAGCCTTTCGATAAGCTGCACGGCAAGCAGATAATTTGTCAGCGCCGCATCGAAGCTTTTGTTCGTGTGCAGGAGCCTTGCAAGCATGACGTGCGTCATGTAATGCCCCGGTACGGCAGCGGTGGAAGCGAAAAAGCGCTGTATGGCAGGTACGGTCATGCCCGACCGCTCATACGCAAGCCCGGCGAAAAACTGCACGGCGCAGGTATCCTCCGGGCAGGCGCAGCGCTTTTCGATACGCAGCAGCTTTCGCAGCGCCTTGTCGTACTCGCCCCGGCTGATAAAGTTCAGAGCGCCGACAAGCTCGATCTCCCCGGTGGGGTCATCCGTAAACGCAGGCTCCAGTATCTCGCCGAAGGTCCGAAGATGCACACGCTTAGACTCATCGAGCGCCTCGCGGAATTTGGGGTCGCTCATCATTTTCTTCGAGAGCTTCCCCGAAAGGTCAAATGCCATACCTTAAATCACCTTGAAGAATGTCAAAATACCCGTCACAAACAGTGCGATAATGATAAGCGGAAGCACATAGCACATATAGCCCTTCATCCACTTTTTGACCTTCATGCCCTTGCCGGAGTTTGCCTCCGCAACGAAGTTATCCCAGCCCCACGCCTTTTTCAGGGTCGAGAACAAAACAAAGCACAGAGCGCCGATCGGCAGCAGCACGTTGCTCAGCACGAAGTCCTCAAGGCTCAGGACATTGCTTCCCTCGCCGAAGGGCATAAAGCCGCTCCACAGGTTAAAGCCGAGTGCGCACGGCGTCGCAAGAATGAGCATCGCAATGCAGTTTATGAGCGCAGCCTTTTTGCGGCTCCAGCCGAAAAGGTCGATGCAGCACGCCATGATGTTCTCAAAGGTCGCAAGCACGGTGCTTATTGCGGCAACGCACATAAACAGGAAGAACAGGCTTCCCCACAGTCTGCCGAGCGGCAGATTTGCGAAGATGTTCGGCAGAGTTATGAATATCAGCGGAGGACCGGAGGTGACCTCGACCCCGTAGCTGAAGCAGGCGGGGAATATGATGAGTCCGGCAGTGATGGCGACGATTGTGTCGAGAATTACGACGTTCACCGACTCGCCGAGGAGCGAACGCTCCTTACCGATGTAGCTGCCGAATATCGCCATTGCGCCGATGCCGAGACCGAGGGTGAAAAATGCCTGCGTCATTGCGCCGATGACAAGCTCAACGCTGAAATTCGAGAAGTCGGGCTTTAGATAAAAGCTAAGACCCTCCCTTGCGCCGTCCATGAAAAAGCTGTTCACCGCAAGGACTATCATCAGTATGAAAAGCCCGATCATCATGTACTTCGTTATGCGCTCAAGCCCCTTTTGCAGGCTGAACGAGCAGATAAAGAAGCCGATTATGACGGCCGCCGCCATGCACACGAGCATAAGCGCCGGATCGGAGCAGAAGCTGCCGAACTCGGCTGCGACCTGCTGTGCGTTCAGACCCTCGAGCTTGCCTGTGGCGGTCGCAACGAGGTAGTACATCAGCCAGCCTGCGACGTTGACATAGAACATCATAAGCAGGTAGTTACCCGCCATTGCGATGCCGCCGTGGATGTGCCACTTGCTGCCCTTAGGCTCAAGCGCCTGATACATCTTCACGGGGCTTTTCTGAGCGGCTCTGCCCATCGTAAACTCGGTCAGCAGCACAGGGATCCCCAAAAGTACGAGGAAGGCAAGGTACACGACGACGAAGGCGCCGCCTCCGTACTGACCCGCCATGTAGGGGAATTTCCAAACGTTGCCCAAGCCTATGGCACATGCAGCGCTGAGCATCAGGAATCCAAGACGGCTTCCGAGCCTGTCTCTTTGCATATCAATACACCTCTTTCCGAATAATAGTGCGGATTATTGAATAATAGTACAACAATTATAAATATTTATCAAGCTCTTTTTCGACATTGGGGTACTTCTTCACACGGGGTGCGTCGATGTACCTGCCCCGCATCACGACAGCGGAGGGATTGCGCAGGACGGAGATGTCACGGAGCGGATCGCCCTCGCATATCAAAAGGTCAGCCGATTTCCCGACCTCGACCGTACCCGTTTCCGCCTCAATGCCGGCAATGCGGGCGTTAATGCAGGTGGCGGTGTGCAGCGCAAAGGCGTTGTCAACACCGACATACTTTACGAAGTACGCAAGCTCACGCCACATGTCGTAGTGTGTGACGTAGGGGCAGGCGGTGTCGGTTCCAAGCCCGACTGGGACGCCGTTTTTGAGCGCCGCCTTTGCGCAGGCAATAACGCCGTCAAGCACGACACGGCTGTTAAACTGCACCGTCTCGCTTGCACCGCTTATCTCCCTGTCAAACAGTGCGCAGGGTATTGCCGGAGAGATGGTGCAGACGTGGGCGGCTCCGCTTTTTAAAAATTCCGCCATCGTCTCGTCGTCCGGCTGCGCACCGTGTTCTATCGTGTCCACGCCGCCGTAGAGCGCCGCCTTAAGTCCCGCCGGACTTTCGACGTGCGCTGCGACCTTGTAGCCGAGTTCGTGCGCCGTGTCGCAGCACGCCTTCACGAGTTCGGGACTCATTTTAAGCTCGCCCGGCTCGCCACGCTTTTTTGCGTCAAGCACGCCGCCGGTTATCATGAGCTTTATGAGGTCGGGCGAATCCTTTGCGATAAGGCGGACGTACTTTTCGCAGTCGGCAACGCTTTCGGCCTCGTAAGCCAAAACGCCCGCCATGTGACCGCCCGGCACCGATACCGCCATGTTCGAAACGAGCATACGGGGACCTAAGGTGCGTCCCGAATTTATCGCATCCCTGATCCTGCCGTCGATGTCTCCGAGACCGCCGACGGTGCGGATCGTGGTGACGCCGGAGAGCAGCTCAGTCTTTGCAAAGCCGCGGCAAAGAGAGTACACCACCGCCCTGCTGGGCGCAAAGGACATGAGCCGCCGCACGCTTTCGGCGTTCTGCTTTTTGGTGTGCTTGGGCATACCCGAACCCGGCAGATGCACATGAAGATTTATAAGCCCCGGCATGAGGTACTTGCCGTTAAGGTCAATGACCTCAGCGCTGCCGGTGTCGGCGTCGTCGGGCAAAATGTCCGCAATGATTCCGTTTTCGATGAGCAGCTTTTTCCCCGTTATCGGCTGCATATTTTCGGTGCCGTCGAGGATGACCGCATTTTTGAGAACGTAAGTTTTGTTTTTCATAAGAGCGCCTCCGTGTCAAAAAATGCAACAGGCGGTGCAGCAAAAGCTGCACCGCCGTCATTTTCACAACTTACTTTATGAGATTCAGCGTAAGGGTGAGGAGAACGAACGCCAAGGCGAACCACTTAGTTGCCTTTGCAAGCTTTGCGTCCCAAGTCTTTGCTTTGCCCTTGCTCATAAAGGTTTCCGCACCGCCGGCGATGGCGCCGGAAAGTCCTGCGCTTTTGCCGCTCTGAAGAAGAACGACGATGGTAACTGCAAGACCGGATACGAGCTGAAGAATGGTGAGAATGAGTTTAACGGTTCCCATTTATATATCAATCCTTTCGAAAATCAACAAATTAGCTTTATTACTATAACACAGCTATGCCGCAATAGCAAGCATTTTTTACGCCGCTGCGCTAATTTTTGCCGTTTTCCTGCGATAAAAGTCTCAGCGTCGCCTCATCGGGCTTCCCGTCAAAGAACTTACTCAGCACACGGGAGAAGGTTTCGCATTCGGGAGCAGCAGCGGCAAAGAGCGTCATGCACGAGCGCAGCTTCAGATCATCCGGGTACCAGAACACGGTGGAAGCGTCGGAGGTGGAAAGTTCAAGGAGCGCCTCGCTTATCTCACGCAGCCGAGCGCCGAGGACGGGATCGTCAAAATAGGCTCTTGCCTCCCCCAAGCTCCGTATGCCGTAGTACAGCGAGGTGGCGCTCATGCCAAGCCCCGAAAGCTGCGGAAAGACGTACCACATCCAGTGTCCGTTTTTCCGTCCCGCTCTTATCTCGGAAAGCGCCTCGTCATAGCTTCCCCTCTGCGCTCTGCGGAATCTGTCAAGATCGTAGTTCACATCGTACTCCTTTCCCGTCACAGCTTGGCGATGTCGGCGACGAGGGTATCGACCTCCGCCTGAGTCGTTGCCCAGCTCGTGCAGAAGCGCACGACCGTACCCTGCGGTACGGTACCCTCCTCCTCGAAGTAGTAGCCCTTCGCAAGCGCCTCCTTTTGGCTGTCGCTCAGGATGACAAACTGCTGGTTTGTAAAGCTGTCTACCCAAAACGGAACGCCCTTGCGCTCAAACTCCGTTTTTATCTGCATCGCAAGCTCATCGGCACGCTTTGTCCGTTCAAAATACTCGCCGTTTTGGAGCATGACCGCAAATTGCAGTCCCATAAGCCAACCCTTTGCCAGAACCGCACCGTTTTGCTTCATGTGCGCCTTGAAGCGGTATTTAAGCGACGCCTCGGTGATGACAAGTGCCTCGCCGAACAGCGCACCGCACTTCGTTCCGCCGATGTAGAACACATCGCAAAGCTCAGCAAAATCCCGCAGCGTCAGGTCGTTGCGCTCGGAGCCGAGACCGTAGCCCATCCTTGCGCCGTCCACAAACAGATACATTCCGTAGCGTTTGCACACCTCGCTTATCTCCCGCAGCTCACGCTTTGAGTAGAGCGTTCCCTTT
Source organism: Clostridiales bacterium (assembly GCA_004556755.1). Classification (GTDB taxonomy): domain Bacteria; phylum Bacillota; class Clostridia; order Oscillospirales; family Oscillospiraceae; genus F23-B02. Next base: position 43,892 of record SFFW01000009.1, read on the forward strand.
TCGGTCGGGAAGGACAGATATACCATCTTAGGCTCGGTGAGATATTCGGGCGTCCCGCCGTCGTAGTATGCGGCGGCACAAGCGGCGATCTGCCGTGCGTCTATCTTGCCGTCGGTGTTCGGCAGCTCAAGGATCTTGTGTCCGGTGTTCTCGATGGACGCCGCCTCGTGGCAGTTGATGTGACCTGTGTCGGCGGCAATGACGCTCTGCACGGGAGACAGCGCCGCCGAAATGACGACGAGGTTCGCCTGCGTTGCGCCGGGGACGAACTTTATGAGCGCATCTTCGTTTGAAACGAGCTTTTTAATGACTCTCTCCGCCTTTGCGCACCACTCGTCCTCACCGTATCCGGCATAGCTTGTACCGTTGGTGGCGGCAAGCTCCTTTAACACGGACTCAAAAGCCCCGTGATTGTAGTCGTTGTTGAATCTTATCATTTAGCCTCTCCTTTCCTCATCACCGCCACGGCTTCGACATGGCTCGTGCGGGGGAACATGTCCACCGCCGTGACTTTTTTAAGCTCGTAACCGCAGTCGTTAAAGCGCAGGATGTCCCTGGAGAGCGTTGCTGGGTTGCAGGAAACATAGACTATGCGCTCGGCTCCCATGCCGGAAAGCGTGCGTATTGCGGACTCGTCCATACCCTTCCTCGGCGGATCGGTCACGATCGCTTCGGGGCGGATGCCCCTCGACGCCATCATCTTTGCTGCGTCCGACGCATCGGCGCATATGAACTCGGCGTTTTCTATACCGTTTCGCTGCGCATTGCGCCGTGCGTTCTCCACTGCCTCCGGCACTATCTCCGCACCGATGACCTTCTGCGCCTTTTTCGCAAGGTACAGACTTATCGTCCCGGCGCCGCAGTACATATCAAGCACCGTGCCGCCGTCTATCTCGGCATACTCAAGCGCTTTTTCGTACAGACGCTCCGCCTGGGGCGGGTTTATCTGATAAAACGACCGCACCGACACCTCGTACTCAATGCCGCCGAGGCTGTCATGCACGACCTCACTTCCCCACAGCGTGTAAAGCTCGCCGTCTATCACCACGTTGCCGGGCTTTTTGTTCACGCAAAGCACGATCCCGCTCAGGTTCGGGCAGTCGTTTTTAAGGCGCTGCACCATGCTCTGCGTCCTTACGCCGAGTCCCTTTGCCGCAACGACGCAGGCGACGGCGTCCGAGCCGTTCACCGCCGTGCGGACGAAAACGTGACGCAGAACGCCCCTGCCGCTTTCCTCGTCGTATGCCGGGATGCGGTTTTCCCTCGCAAAGCGCAGGAGCGAGGACGCAACGGCATCCGCCGTTTCGTTCTGTATGAGGCAGCCCTCCACCGGCACGAGCGCATGACTGCGCTTGGCGTAGAAGCCGCACTCCATGCCGCTTACGCCCTCCTTAAAGGTGTATATACCCTTGTTGCGGTAGCGGCAAATATTCTCGGCGGCGATGATCTCCTGCGCCGTGACGCTCTGCTTTCCGATGTGCGTCAGCGCATCGTTTAAGCGGCGCAGCTTAAGGCGCTTTTCCTCCTCATAGCTCATGTGACGCAGGGTGCAGCCGCCGCAGCGAGGGTATGCACAGCACTCCGGCGCTATGCGCTCCGGTGAAAGCAAGACGGCTTCCTCGGCTCTGCCGTAGACCGCAGCGGCGCTCACCTTGACTATCCGCACACGCCAAATCTCTCCGACGATCGTCCCCGGAACGAACACCGCCCTGCCGAGGATCCGTGCGACACCTGCGCCGTCGGAGCCGTAACCGCATATTTCTGCGGTAAATATTTCGTTTTTCTTTAAATCTTCCATAAATTTTAATATAACACGCAAATCCTCATTTTTCAATTGCATATCCTCGGATTTTCGGGGAACAATAATGCGGTAACGGAGGTGTAACATGAGAAAAGCAATAATCATAGTGGCGGTTTTGTGCCTTATCGTGAGCGTATTCTGTGCCTGCAACGCCGAGCGTGGGCGGGTTTCGAGCGACCCCGACGGCATGATAACTGACCCACCGCACAGCAGCGCACCCGTAACGGAGACTCCGACGACCCCGAGTCCCGACATGAGCGCAAGCCCCAACCCCTCAAACGCCATAACGCCCTGAGCGCAGCTACCGTCAGACAGCTCCCGAGCTGTCTGATTTTTATTGTTATCCCTCTTGAAATGCGAAAGCGTTTGCGTTATTATATGTTATCTTTTAATGTCAGGATGTGATCATATGAGCTATATTCCGACGCCTGAGCAGGCGGAAGAGCTGGTGAAACGTTACAATAAGGAGCCGTTCCACATACAGCACGCCGAGACCGTGTCCAAGGTAATGGGCGAGCTTGCCAAGGAGTTTGACCCCGAAAGAGCCGATTTCTGGGCAGCCGTCGGTATGCTTCACGACATAGACTTCGAGCTGTGCCCGGAGCAGCACTGTGTCAAGGCAAACGAGCTTCTGCATGAGCTTGACATTGACGAGGACATGATCCACGCCGTCATAAGTCACGGCTACGGTATATGCATAGACGTCGAGCCGCAGCTTTACATGGAAAAGGTGCTTTATGCGGTGGACGAGCTTACGGGACTCATCGGCGCCGCTGCGCTCATGCGCCCCACGGGTCTTGAGGGCATGGAGGTCAAGTCCGTCAAGAAGAAATTCAAGGACAAGAAGTTTGCCGCCGGCTGCTCAAGAGACGTCATCATCCGCGGTGCGGAGATGTGCGGCTGGGAGCTTGACGAGCTGATTTCGAGAACCATAAACGCCATGCGTGCCTGAGATGGCAAAGGTAAGGCTGTATATCGCCGACGGGAGCGGGCTTGAGCTTTCGTCCGCTCTCGCCGCCGTTTCGCCCGCCCGACGCAGCAAGGCGCTGCGCTGCCGCAGTGAGGAAAAGCAGCGTGCGTCGCTCGCCGTCGAGCTTCTTTTAAAGCTTGCCTGCGGCAGAACGGACTACAAGACCACGGATAAGGGCAAGCCATACTTCGAGGGCGACTCCGTGTACTTTTCCCTTTCGCACAGCGGCAGCTTTGCTCTCTGCGCCGTGTCGGACCGTCCCGTCGGCGCCGATCTTGAAACGCCCGACGCAGCGTCTCACATGAGCGCCGCAAAGCGCTTTTTCAGCGAAGCCGAGTGCGAGAGCATCGCCCGCTCTCCCGCCCCCGCCGATGCGTTCTGCTCCGTGTGGGTGCAAAAGGAGGCCGTCGTCAAGGCAAGCGGAGAGGGTCTTGCGGCACTGAGCAAGGCATCGCCCCTGTCCCAAGGTGCGATATGCCTTCGCTGCGGAGAGCTGTATATCGGTCTCTGCGTTCTGAATTCGGAAATTGAGGAGCTTGAGGTTCATGTTGAAAGAGATCTTTCACAAGCTGTTTGACGTTACGACGATCAAATTCGTAATAGTCGGCATAATAAATACGCTGTTCGGTTACGGCATCGGTCTTATCTGCCTTAACCTTCTGCACCTCAACTTCTGGGTGTCGACCGTCGCAAACTACTTCTTCGGCAGCGTGCTTAGCTATTTCCTGAATAAACACTACACCTTCCGCTACAAGGGCGGGGATGCCAAGGTCGTTTGGCGCTACGTTCTTGAGATCGCAGCCTGCTACATCATCTCCCACGGCATCGCAAAGCCGCTGTGCGGACTGCTGCTTGCGTCCTACTCCGCATCCCTGCGTGACAACGTCGCCATGGTGGTCGGACTCGTGTTCTTCGCCGCAACGAATTACTTCGGTCAGAAGTTCTACGTCTTCAGATCCAAGCCCGGCAAAGAAGCCGACAAGTAAAATGCAAAAAAACTCCGAAGCCGGCTTCGGAGTTTTTTAATATTCATTCAAGGGAGTATTTCGCCGGGATCGGGTTCCTTTACGTTGTCGCCCGTATCCTCGACGTTCACCGTGTAGGTCGGTACGATCTCGATCGTTATATCGTCCCTTGTCATGTCGATGCTTCCGAGAACATCCTGCTTGCCTATCACGAAGGTGAAGGTCTGTATATCGTGCTGCTTCATCTCCATGGAGACCATCTTATTTACGTCGTATGCGACAAGCTCGTTGCCGCAGTAGACCTTGACGACGTACATACGGAAGTCAATGGTCGCCGCCATGTTGTTTACGACCTTTGCACGGACGATGAAGTCGCCGTCTCGCTCGAATGCCTGAGGCACTGTGATGGAGATGTCGCTTATCGTGCTGACGCTCTCGTCGCCGGACGTGTAGTACGGCTGCCCGTCATCGGGAACGAAGCGTGCGCCCCTGTAGTAGCAGCTTTCGCCCATCCAGTCGCCGTAAAGCGCTCTGGAGGAGAGACTCTTTGCGTTGTAGACCTTTATCTCATTTACGTTGCTCGTCGCAAGCGTGTTCGGGATGAGTATCGCCTTATCGTCGGTAAAGCAAAGGCTGTCGTACACGCCGCCGCACATGAGTGCAAGACGGGAGCTGCCGGACTTGTCCATGCTGTACAGGTTGCGGTTAAAGGACGAGAGGCAGTAGAAGGTGTCCTCAAACTTGTAAATGCTTCTGTACCTGACGCCCGTCTGCGCCGGGAAGGTGCCAACGGTCTTGACGACCGCCGGAGCCTGCACCGACATGGCATAGAGGTTCAGATCGTAGTTGCCCTCGTCGTCATACGCCATGAAGTACATGACGTGACCGTCGAAAAAGCTCGTGTTGATGTTGATGTCGGAGAGCTTTATAAACTCGCCCCGTGCGATGTCGTAGCACCAGAGGTTTGAGGCAAGTGCGGTGTCGCCGTCGGTGCCGTCGGGCTTCTTGAGCGTTATCTCGCTTGTGAGCTTGAAGTATATGCAGCCGTTCCATCCGTAGGGCTGGAAGTACATGACGTCCTTATAGTCAAAGTCCCGTACACCGATAAACTCGCCGCCGGAGATCGTTCCGAAGGTGAATTTATAATCCGCTACCTGCTCTGCGTAGCCGGTGAACATCAGCGCATAGATGCCGCCGTCGTAGAAGCAGTATGCTTCGACGGCGTTGCCGGTGTAGACCGTCGTCATTTTTCCGCTCTGCGGATCGAGGCACATGAGCTTGCCGTCGGCGGTGCCCATGGTGCTGACGCAGAAGTAGACCTTGCCATTATACAGGCTGAGGTTGTCAAGTCTTTCTCCGGACTTGCAGGTGTAAATGCGGCTGATATTGTTGTTGCCGTCGGTGCGGTAAAGTGCGTAAAGCTGAGTTGAGGTGTCCTCGTAGTACTTATACACGCAGTAGTAGCTGCTGCCGACCTGAACTGCGGGACTGTCGTTTTCGAGGTTTGCCTCAAACGCCGCCATGTCGGAGTTTATCTTCGAGTCATGGCCCACACGGTCAGCCGGCTGAAGCAGACGTGCGATGACCATTGCTATCTGCGCACGGGTGGTGACACGGTTGCCGCCGAAGCTGTAATCCTTCCAGCCGTTCATGACGCCGGAGGAGTACATGAGCTTGACGGAGTCAAGGTACTCGGCGGGGATGGTGTCGAGGTCGGTTATCTGCCTGTCGCTTATCGTGGGCATATCCTCTGCGTCCACGGTGCGGCTGAATATGTACGCAAGCGCATAGCGGGGTATCGCAATACGGTCAAGGTTAACACCCTTGGGGCAGCTTGAGGGGATCATGTCCTTTGCGGCGCAGTAGCGGTAGTACGGATCGTACCAGTAGTCGCCTGGGCGCTCCTGAACGTTCAGCGCATTGCCGTAATATGCTGCGTGGATCCTTGCGGCGATAACGATCGCCTGTCCCCATGTGACCTCGTTTTCGGGGCGGTAGGTGCCGTCCTGATAGCCGAGAAGTATGCCCTTATCGTAGGAGACCTTGATGCCGTAGTACGCCCAGTGTCCGGTTTCGAGATCGGAGAAGGTGTAGCTCGTCATCTGCGCAACGTCCTCAAAAACGCCGAGACCGCTGCCGGTGTCCGCCGTCGGCGTGACGGCATAGGCTGGCAGGGACAAGAGGCTGCACAGCACAAGCACCGCTGCGAGTATTCTGAATCCTTTTTTCATATCGAGACCTCCAAGGGTAACAAATCGGTATCAAATCAGATTATAACAGGTTACATAATATTTTTCAAGGGGGAACAGCGCCGCATCACGAGGTTTTTTCCGTCATCATGCGGTAGTACTGCCAGCAGTGCAGCTTATTTATAAGCTCCTGCTCCTGAGGCGTCGGCGAATCGGTGATCTCGCCGTCGGCACGGCACACGATGCCGGACTTAATTACGGGCAGCTCACGGCGAAGCTCACACATGAAAGAGGTGTAAGCGTCGCAGCCGTCGTAGCCGAGAAGCTCCATAACGGCAGAGCTCAAAAAGCAGGCGCTTATTCTGCCGTCCTCCGGCAGATCGAGCTTTTCCGCTCTGTCCGCCATGCTGTCGCCTTTGAGATATGCGTCGTTGCCCCAGATGATATACGGCACGCTGCACGAGTCGAGCACCTGCTCCGGCGTTTCGTTCTTGCCTATGTCAAGTCCCAGCTCACGGTAGCTCAGATAGTCGGGACCGAGGTTCGGCAGATGGTCGCCGAAGAACACGAGAACGTAAGGCTCATCGAGAGCGTTGAGGTACTCGGTAAGCTCAAATAGCATATTCGAGGAGCATTCGATACCGTAGCTGTAAACGGACAGATACTCCTGCGCCTCGGCGCTCAGCTCAACGTTCGTCTTGACCGGGCTAATATCGACGGTGGGATACTTTGTGTAGTTGTACGCCTGGTGATTCTGTATCGTGGTAGCGTAAGTGAAAAGCTTTTCGCCGTCCGAGGTACGGGAGGATATCTCCGATTTCAGCGTTTCGAGAAATGCGGTGTCAAGGTTCGGAGTTTCGCCGAAAGCTTCCGCAAAAATCTTGTCCTCAAAGCCGAGGAAGCTCATTGCGCTGTCACGGTTATAAAACCAGCTCTCGCCGGGGTGCATGAACAGCGTCCCGTAGCCGAGGGAGCGCATGACATACGCCACGGAGGGGGTGTTCTTGTGAAAGCTGCGCAAGGCGGAATTGCTCGTGCGGCTGATCATGTTCGTCTGCATTTCGCCGATAACGTCAAATTCGGTGTTCGCCGTACCCGCTCCGAAGTTCGGAACGACGAGCTTGCCGCTTATGCTGTTCGGGCTTTCGATCACCTTGAAGTAGCCGCTTAAAGGACTGTCCTCCTCGGTGTAGGCAAAAGCATCGTCGGCGTTAAGGTCCGAAAACGCCTCGCACATTATATATATCACCTGCGGACGCTCGTCCGTCTCCGGCGCAGTCGGCTCAAACTCGTCGATGAACTTTTCTATGTCGCTCTGCGAGTAGCCCTCCGGCTTATCGACGGAGTACAGCTCCGTGTTATACAAAAAGCAGTAGTTAAAGCCCAGCTCGTTAAACACGGTCGTGATGTTGTACTCGTTGCTCACGGGGAAGGACGCATAAAGCTCACGGTCACGGTAGAGTGTGAAAAAGCAGCCGAAGAACACCGCAAGCGACAGCAGCGCTCCGCCGATCCTCACGAGTGTGCGAGGGCGCTTTCCCCTGCCGATGACGATTCCCAAGGCAAGAAGCACGACGGTTGACAGCAGCAATATAGCAACGATGCCGTAATGCATATCCAGGCGGTACTCGCCCGTTGCGGTGAGCGCCTCACGCAGGAGCGTGATGTCCGCCGGAACGAAGGGGTCGTCTCTGCCGTCGATTTTCAGCAGGTTTACATAACTCAGCAGGCCGAAGATCAGATTCGTCACGCCGCCGGAGATAAAGCTGTTCGCCGTCACAAAGTATAAAACGAGAAGCAGCACGGCAGGCGGCATGATATTGAGAAACAGAAGCAGCGGATTTTGAAGCATTATCCGCAGCTCTGCGGTAAACGAGCCGGGTGCGATATAAACGCACATGAGAAAGGTCCACAGCAGCATGAGTATAAGCTCCGCCCACACGAAGCGGTCGTGGACGGGAAGATACTTGTTTTTCAGTGTTTTCATATCCATATCCTTTGCGGTAAACTGTATCATTTAATTATGCAGCTTTTCACGCAAAAAATCAAGTGACAAGCCGACACTCCTGCACAAATACCGCAGATTGGGAACATATGCCAAAAACGGGCTCGTGTTTTTGGCGAACATGGCAGATTTTCGCAAATGCAATTGCCTTGTCCGTACAAATCATGTATAATTGACTTGTTAACAATTCCGAAAGGAGCATGACTATGAAAAAAAGGTTTGTAGCTATCGTACTGTGCCTTTTAATGGCACTCTCGCTGCTGCCCGTTGCGGCGCTTGCGGAGACTCGAGTCATTGACAACATTGACGTGATGTACGATGCACCGAGGCAGGGCAGCAAGCTCTCGCAGCCCGACTATTCCTACGGCGATCTGATGCTCAAGGACTTCTACTGGTGGAGCGATATCAACGGCGACGGCGTATATAACCCCGACGTTGACGGCGAACACGCCACGGTGTATGACAAGGACTGCAAATACTATCTCCACGTCGTATTCCAGACCTCCGAGTATTCCGCCTTTGCAAAGGCCGCCGAGGGCGACAGCTTCGTGTACACCGGAAAGATCGTCTGCAACGGCAGCATCGAGTTTGACGGAAAGGCCTACGTCAGCGCCGACAGCAGAGTCCTTACGGCGGACATCCCCGTCGGTGTCCCCGCCCCCGCACATGACTTCGGCAAATACAATGTCGTTTGGAGCGAGGGCTTTGAGGCAGCAGGTCTGCCCGAAGGCTGGAGCCTCAAGGACGCCGACGGCGACGGTAATTGCTGGGAAGTGCAATACGGTACAACGAATTACGACACCCATTGCGGAGACGGCTCCGTTTCCTCCTATTCTTACATAGACGGTGAGCCCGTCAGTCCCGACGATTGGCTCATAACACCCGAAACGAAGGTTGGCAAGGACTACATCTTCTCCTTCTGCGCAAAGGCAAAGGACCCTCAGTGTTCCAAGGAAGTTTTCGGCGTCTACATTTCCGTTGACGGCGGCGACTTTACGCAGCTCGGCAGCGACTACACCACATCCCCTCAGTGGACCGAATACCGCTTTGACCTCTCGGCATACGAGGGCAAAGCCGTAAAGCTTGCAATAGTGCATCATAACATCAGCGATATGTTCGCCATTACGGTCGACTGCGTGAATATGCTCCAAAAGGCGCCCTACCCCTTCATCGACGTTGAGTATGAGGGCCGCCATGCGCCCTATGCCGACGCTATTCTGTGGGCTGCCGACAACGGCATCACCGCAGGCTACGGCAACGGCATATTCAAGCCCGATCAGGGCTGCACCAGAGCGCAAGTCGTCACCTTCCTTTGGCGTGTCGCAGGCTGCCCCGCACCCAAGAGCAGCATAAACAATTTCAGCGACGTCTCCTCCGAGGGTGCGCTTGCTCCATACTACACGGCGATACTTTGGGCGTCCGAGCAGGGCATCACCACCGGCTTTAACGACGGTACCTTCCGTCCCTTCGCCGTCTGCACGAGAGCGCAGTTTGTGACCTTCCTCTGGCGCTACGAGGGCAAGACTCAGGTCAGCATCGAAAACCCCTTCACCGACGTTCCGCACAACGCCTACTACGATGCGATCATGTGGGCATACGAAACGGGTGTCACCAAGGGTTACGGCGGCGGTCTCTTCAAGCCCGACAAGGACTGCTCCAGGGCCGAGGTCGTCACCTTCATCTACCGTGCCGAAGTATAAGCAAAGTCAGGCGGTGCGGCCGTGAAGCGCGAAGAATTAAAGAGCTTAATTCTTGAAAACTACATTGCGGCGACCGATCGTCCGTGGCAGAAATACCCAAGCTTCGAAGTGTTCCGGCACCCCGGCAGCGGCAAATGGTTTGCCCTTATAATGGACTTGCCGAGAGGCCGGCTCGGACTTTCGGGCTTCGGAACGCTTGATGTCGTAAACCTCAAGTGCGATCCCGTCTTAGTGGCATCGCTTCAAGGCGGAAGCGGCATTTTCCCCGCATATCACATGAACAAGGAAAACTGGCTCACCGTCGCACTTGACGGCAGCGCACCAGACGACATACTGCGTGCGCTGCTCGACATGAGCTACGACCTGACCCGGCCGAAAAGACGCAAGAAGTGAGTACAAAACACCGGAAGCGGGATTCCGCTTGGGCGGACTCAGATAAGGATAAGTCGGTTTTGAGCGGCTCTTTTTCGCCCATACTTCACAAAAAATCTCGGTAATACACAAAGTATTACCGAGATTTTGTCGTTTTGTCTGAACGAAAAATATCTCGCTCAAAACTGCTACGCACCCTGTAAAATTGGATTTTGTTCTGTGGCAAGGCAAAAAGCGCAGGAATAATGGATATATATTACGAGCATTTTTAACGAAGCCACGGGGCAAAAGACTTTTTACAGGGCGGCTTATCTTTATCTGAGTCCGCCCTCCCGGTGTTCGTGTTTATTTTTTCTCCAGCGACTTGCCCCAGCCCTTTTTAAGACCGCCGCCGCTGCGGATTCCGGTTATCGCCTCGGAAACGCAGGCGTACATATCGACCGTTCCCGTAGAAGACGCCTTGTAATTCACCGCACGCTCAGCATTGATGCCGTAATGCTCCGCCGTCTCGACGGCGTCGATGTTCGCAGCGAGGAACAGAAACTCCCAGCCGTACTTTCTTTTTTGTTCAAAAAGTGATATACTGATACAAAGCAATTCGAAAGGCGGTGAACTCACACAATGAGACTTATTCGAGGTAACTACTCGGTGCAGTTGTAAATCTGGCAACAGATTGTATCGAGCTTATTTTATGATGTTGTCAGTTGGCTGCACCTATAATTGATGTACAAAACAAAAATATTCAAAATAGGAGTAGTTACGATGAAAGAAAAAGAATTGATAGACATTTGGAAAAAAGAAGAAAGTGTTGCACATATCCATGGATGGGATTTTTCTCACATTGAGGGAAGATATACGGAAGAAACGGACTTGCCTTGGAATTGTCAACACATCATACTGGATTACTTAAAACCAGAAATGAAACTGCTGGATATAGATACTGGTGGTGGTGAATTCTTGTTATCTCTCCGCCATCCTTATGTAAAGACAAGTGCAACCGAAGCCTATCCCCCAAATATTCAGCTATGCAGAGAAACCTTGCTTCCTCTCGGTATTGATTTTCGTGCAGGTGATGGAAAGGATATGTTGCCATTTGGTGATTATGAATTTGATATTGTCATTAATCGTCACGGTGATTTTAATGCCAAAGAAATACATCGTGTTTTGAAATGTGGAGGAATTTTTATCACTGAACAGGTTGGGGCTGAAAATGACCGTGAATTGGTGGAGCTTCTATTAGGAAAAACTGAACTTCCATTTCCAGAACAGTATCTTGA
>SFFW01000026.1 GCA_004556755.1 Clostridiales bacterium
CGCTTTCCAATGCGGCAACTACCGAAGCGCCACAAACGATTGCGTCTCCCACTATGTGAAAACATCGGTTCTGGAAGCGGCGATTTTGCGGGCAATTCAGGCGGTGAGCAAATATGTACTTGAAAACGAAGCCGAGTTCATTGACCAGCTCAAAGCCGTTTGGAATGAGCATCAGGCAAAGACAGCGGACAACGGACAGCAGGGGCTTGCCGAAGCGAAGAAGCGGATGACTGAATTGGACGAGAAAATCAGCAAGCTATATGAGAGTACCTTGAGCGGCTTACTGCCGGAGCGACAGGCACAGCGCATGATCCGGCAGTACGATGAAGAACAGCTTGTGTTGGAAAAGCGTGTTGCAGAGCTGGAAAGTCTGGTTCAGCAGGACGAGATCAAGCAGGTGGACGCATCCCGCTTACCGACACCATGCTCTATGCGTTCATTGACAGGATCGAGGTTCACGAAGCCACAGGCGGTCGAACCATCTACCGCCAGCAGAACATTGACATTCATTTCAATTTCATCGGCAACTACTACCCGCCTGTTGAAGCTGTTTCCGAGGAAGAACGCATCGCCGCCATCGAAGCCGAGCAGCAGCGAAAGAAGCAGGAAAAGGGCAAGCGATCAACAGAGCGCAGAAAGCAGAAGCTGGACGCTCTGCGGGCGGCTGCGGAAGCCGGAGACCCCGAAGCGGTCGCAAAATACGAAGAACACCTTGCAATCCAGCGTGAGCGAAATCAGAAACACCGTCAGAAGTTGCAGGAAGCCAGAGAAGCCGACCCGGAATATATCAGCCGATTAGAGGAAAAGGAGCGCATCAAGCGTGAAAAGATGCTTGAAACGGAGCGCAAGCGGATGGAACGGGACAGCCGGAAAAAGAAGCTGACGCGAGCCGAGCTGAAAGAGAAGGCAAAGACCGACCCGGAAGCCGCTAAAGCGTGGGAAGCTCTGAAAGCCAAGGAAGCCGAAGCCAGACAGCGCAAAAAGGAGCGTGAGGAAGCGAGAATGGCGGCTGACCCCGAATATGCCGCTATGATGGCAGAACGAAAAGCGGAGTATGTCCGCACAAGGACTGCCCGGCGCAAGGCTGAACACGAAGCCCTTGTGGAGCTTGCCAAGACCGATGAAGAAGCCGCAAGGAAACTGGCGGAGAAGCGGAAATATCAAAGTGAAGCTACCGTCAGATGCTATCAGAAAATGAAAGCCGATGCGGAAGCCGGAGACCCCGAAGCCATCCGGCGATATGAAGCCACCCTTGCCAAGCGCAGAGACGAGTACCACAAAAAGAAAGCAAGACAGGAGGAAGTACCAGCATGAAGGAATTGAAGCCAAGAATCCACGAAAACGGCATCGACTACATTCTCGTAAAACGCCCTGTCGGGCATTGGGGCAGGCTGCATCAAGCCTACCTGCGGATGTACCGTCCCGGTTTTTACAACGAACTCGTTCTCTCCTGCAAGCTGCACACCTACCTTGCCGATCTGAACGAGCAGGCAACGGAAAGATGCAGTCTTATCATTGAGCAGATGGCGGAAGCCGAGGGCGTGGACGAAGCCCTGAAAGCGTCCGACCAGATGCTATGGGTGCAGTCCATGAACTCCATCCGCAGCCGAGCCGAGGAAATCATCAAGCATGAGCTGATTTATGATTGACGGTCAAGAGCCGGAAAAATCGCATATTTGACGCTGGGAACGCTTCGGACGAGGAATGTATCGCCGGAGCGTTTTCCATTGAAAAATCGCCGTTTTCCCCAAGTCAAGAGCCGGAGAAAACACCCGAAAAACACCCCTATTGCGTAACAGAGGCGCAGAAAGGAGCTTGCATGAGAACAGGGCTTACGAAGCAGGAAAAGACCACCGAAATCTACTTTGACGAGAAAGAACCCACCATCTATATCCGCACCCACAACACCGACCTCAGGAACAGGCTGACCGCCTATGCCTCAGCTCACCCCGGCGAGTGCCGCCAGACCGACGCAGATCCGGACACGGGCTGCATGGAATTTGAAATCCGCAAGGGGCGGTTCTCCTTTCGGCTGACCGCACCATACAGCGAGGAACGCCGCAAGGCGGCAAGCGAAGCGGCGAAAAAGAGCGGTGTTCATAGGCAGAGGCAGCAGGAATGATACGACGCCAAACACATACCGATGGTATAATAATTAAAATCAAATTCGTATGGGCGGTATGTTCATTTCGTCATATTTTTCTGCTATAATCAATTTATAAAGGCAGAAAGGGTGAGACGAATGGAAATAAAGCTCGCTGAAAATATTCGCGCTTTCCGAAAGCAGAGATCTCTTACACAGGAGCAGCTTGCGGAGGTGTTGGGCGTAACGGTCGGCGCGGTTTATAAATGGGAAGCAAAGCTCTCCCAGCCCGAATTAACCATGATCATGGCCATGGCGGACTTTTTTGACACGTCGGTGGACGTGCTGCTGGGCTATGAGATGAAGGACAATCGCTTGCAGGCAAGCGTGGAAAGGCTAAAACAATATCTTCATGAAAAAAATCAAAAGGGGCTTGCGGAAGCGGAAAAAGCGCTAAAAAAATACCCACACGACTTCAATGTCGTTCACGAAAGTGCCGAGCTGTATTGTGTGTTCGGCGTGGAGCTTCAAAATCAAAGTTTGCTGCTGAGAGCCTTGGAACTCTTGGAGCAATCGCGCCTGTTGCTGCCGCAGAACACAGACCCGCAGATCAGCGTTCTTACGATTTATGGGGAAATGGCAGATGTATATCTGATGCTGGACGAGGGCGAAAAAGCCGTAAATCTTTTGAAGGCGCACAATGCAGGCGGCCTGTACAGCGATGTGATTGGCCTGATATTGGCGACCAACCGGAAGCGGCCGGATGAAGCTGTGCCGTTTCTGTCTGAATCACTGCTGAAAAACACCACAGCCATCATACGCACCATTATGGGCTACATAAACGTGTTCTTTCAGCAAGAGGATTACAACTCGGCACAGGCAATCCTGCTTTGGGGAGATCATGTTCTTTCCGGGTTGAGAAATGAGGACAAGAACAGCTTCCTCGACAAGATAAACAGTGTGTTTCATGTATGCCTTGCCTATACGCAGGTGAAAGCCGATGACCGCTGCGCCGCCCGTCATTCCCTGTGCCATGCGAAAGAGCTTGCAAAACGCTTTGATGCAGCGCCGGACTACAAAGCGGAGGCCATTCTCTTTGTTGACCACATAAAACCTTTCAGCGCACACGATAATATCGGCGCAACGGCAATGATGGGCATTCAAAACACGCTTGCTGCCATCGGGGACGATATACTATCCACTATGTGGAGGGAGGTAAATGACCATGAAGAATAAACCGCTGAAAAAGCAACTCTCAGCGCAGTTTTATCATCGGAACATCCCTGTTCTCTGCGTCGCTGTTTTCGGCGCATTGGTTTCAGGCTCGCTCAATTTGATTCTTTCGTGGATCATGCAGCAGCTTATCGATGCGGCATCCGGTGTTCCTGGTGCGCTTGCCATCGGAACGCTCGCAAAAATCAGCGGAGGGTTTGTGCTGCTTTGCGTAGCGGCGTTTCTGCTGGACTATATTTCACAGCCCCGCTTTATTGAGAGAGCCATGCGGCAGTATAAAGATTTCGCCTTTCAGAAGCTCACGGAAAAGAGCATTTCATCCTTTCGGGACGAGAGTACGGCTGCCTATCTTTCGGCTCTGACCAACGACGCAGGCAGCATAGAGGCGGACTATCTTGCGCAACAGCTTTCCCTGATCACAAAAACCGTGACATTCATCGGCGCGCTCGCCATGATGCTGTGGTACTCCCCGGTTATGACCGCCATCGCCATCAGCATTACGATTTTGCCGCTGGTCGCTTCCCTTCTGACGGGAAACAAGCTGCAAGAAGCTGAAAAGCGTGTGTCGGAGCGAAACAAGGACTTTACCGCCGCGCTGCACGACTGCCTCAGCGGATTCTCGGTCGTTAAGAGCTTCAAGGCGGAGAAGGAGGTCTATAAGCTCTTTGCCGAAAGCAACCGGGCTTTGGAGGGAGATAAGTTCAGCAAACGGAGGATCAAGATCCTCGTGGGTATGATCGGCGCTGTGACGGGCATTTTTGCGCAGCTCGGCGTGTTTCTCATTGGAGCGTACCTCGCTCTGTCCGGCTATGGGTTGACCCCCGGCGTTGTGATCATTTTCGTAAACCTGATGAACTTTATGATTCAGCCCATCGCGGAGCTGCCGGGGCTGCTGGCAAGCCGCAAGGCGGCGCTGGGGCTGATCGGCAAGCTGGCGACAGCACTGGAAAAGAATCCCGCCTCTGGCGGCAGCGCGGCGCTTTCCCGGCTGGAGAAGGGCATTCGTCTCGAACAGGTGTCGTTCAGCTATGACGGAGAAAAGGATGTGCTGCACGAGATCTCCGCCGAGTTTAAGGCCGGCAAAGCCTATGCTATTGTGGGTGGCAGCGGCAGCGGAAAATCAACGCTGCTTCATCTGTTGATGGCGGGGAGCAGGGAATATGCTGGAAGCATCTTGCTTGACGGAACGGAGCTTCGCAGCATCGCCCCGGAATCGCTGTATGAAACGATTTCAGCCGTACAGCAGAATGTGTTCGTGTTCAATGCCTCCATAAAGGATAATGTTTCCATGTTCCGCAGTTTCCCACAGCAGGAGCTTGACGAGGCGATTCGCCACGCCCATCTAACGGGGCTGATTGCGGAACGGGGAGAAGGCTATCTCTGCGGCGAGGGCGGCAGCGGGCTGTCCGGCGGCGAAAAGCAGCGCATATCCATTGCCCGAAGCCTACTGAAAAAATCCTCCGTCCTTCTGGCTGACGAGGTAACGGCTTCGCTGGACGCACAGACGGCCCATCAGGTCACAAACGATATTCTTGACCTGCATGGTATGACCCGCATCATCGTGACGCATACGCTGGAGGAATCCCTGCTCCGCCGCTATGACGGCATCCTCGTCCTGAAGGACGGACGCATCGACGAGACGGGCAGCTTCGACGAGCTTATGGAGAAGAAAGGGTATTTCTTTGCGCTGTTCACTGTGGCGCAGTAAAAAGGAAGTAAATTCGATTGTTAAAGAAATCAAAATAAACTTGCTCATACTCTCTCAAAGCGCAATCGACAAAAATCGGTTGTGCTTTTCTTTTACCCAAAATCAAGAAAGGAGCGACCACCCATGACGAAGAAGAAAACGCCGCAGACCATCGAGGAATGCAACGCCGAGCTGGAACTCACGCAGAAGAAAATCCGGCAGTATGAGAACCGAAGCAAGATGCTTGACCGCAGGCTTGCCATTGAGAAGCGCAAGGCACGCAACCACCGCCTGTGTTCGCGGGGCGGCTTTATTGAAAGCATCGTGCCGGAGCTTATCACCATGACGGACGAGGACGCGCAGACCTTTTTCCGACTT
>SFFW01000010.1 GCA_004556755.1 Clostridiales bacterium
CGAGTACGCCCTTGATCTGCTGATGATCGCAAAATACTTTGAGCGCATCGGCGACCACGCAACGAACGTTGCGGAGTGGGCGGAATTTTCCGTGACGGGTGTTCACAAAAGCGAAGAGCTGTGATATGGTGTACCAGAAAGCCGAAGCAAGTCTTCGGCTTTCTGCCGCATTAAAAAACATCCCGCCTGCAATGCAGACGGGATGCTCCGTGTTGTATCGAATAAGAAAGGCTTGTAGTTTTCGCAGAATCGGGCAATGATGACCGCCATGTGCGCACGGGTGGCCATATTGTTGGGACGGAAGGTGCCGTCCTCGTAGCCCTGAACAATGTTATTCTTGATTGCCCATGCGACCGCCTCACGGTACGGCTCTGCGATCGCTGCGTTGTCAACGAAGTTCAGAGGAGCGGAGCCGTCGGGCTCGCCTTCATTGCGGTAAATCATGGTGACGAGCTGCGCACGGGTGATGTCGACCTTGGGCTGGAAGGTGGTGGCGGTCACACCCTTGGTGACGCCCTTGTTGTATGCCCAAACTATTGCGTTGTATGCCCAGTAGTTTTCGTCAACGTCCGTGAATGGCTCGGTGAGACCGGTGACATCGGGAGAGCCGGACATACGGTAGAGAACGGTGACGAACATTGCACGGGTCATGCCGGAGTTAGGTTCAAAGGTGGTAGCGGTCACGCCCTGCATGAGGCCGTGCTTCCAAACGTATTCAACCTCGCTGCGGCACCACATATCTTCGGGTACGTCAACGAACGGGAAGGGGACGTACTCACCGCAGACGGTGCACTGGATGCCTCCCTCAAACTTATGTCCTGCGGCGGGGATAACGGTGGAGACGGAGAGAATCTCATTGCAGGTACTGCAATGGCTGCCCTCGGTGCATCCGGGCTCGGTGCAGGTCTCCTTAACTGCGGGAGTGTCGATGACCTTGGTGTGACCGGTAGCGGAAACGATAACGTCCTTTGCGTTGGTCTGAACGGTGCGCTCTGCGTCGAGGTACAGGTTGTGGCAGTTGTTGCACTCGTAGTATGCGACGCTGCCGTCAGTCGTGCAGGTTGCGGGAACCGCTGCGTGGAAGGTCATGTCGGAGTGAGTGCAGCCGGTGTTTGGGGTCACGGTGAGGGTCGCAATGTCGGAAACGCCGAGAGCCTTCTCCGTGAGGTTGTAGACGATGCAGACAAACTGCCTGCCGCTGTCGTTCATACTTGCGTTTTCAATCACAAGAGTGTCCTCGGTGCTGAGAGCCTTGGAGAGGATTGTCTTGATGATGGCGACCATGTCCACCTTGCCGCTGCCGAAGTCAATGTCCTTGAGGGAGCTGGGCTCGATCCAAATGTAGCTGTACTCGATGCCCTTGAGCTGATCTGCAAGGGAGAGATTTACCTTGACGCTGAAGCTTGCGTCCTGTCCCTCGGTAACGGTGACGTTGGAGGGACCCTCAATGTCGAGGTCACTGCCGAACAGAGCGGAGATGAGCTTGAGAATGAGGGCGGGATCGAGGTCCTTGATAAGCGATTCGAAGTCAAGGTCGCCGTTTATGAGACCCTTGATGATCTCGATGAGCTTGTCAATGTCGAGCTCACCGAGAATATCGCCGATGTTGCTGTCGTCGCCGATAAGACCCTTTAGTATCTCGATGAGCTGATCTTTGTCAAGACCTTCGAGGATGCTGTCGATGTCGATATCGCCGCCGTTTATGAGACCCTTGATGATCTCGATGAGCTTGTCAATGTCGAGCTCACCGAGAATATCGCCGATGCCGCTGTCGTCGCCGATAAGACCCTTTAGCATCTCGATGAGCTGATCTTTGTCAAGACCTTCGAGGATGCCGTCGATGTCGATATCGCCGCCGTTTATGAGACCCTTGATGATCTCGATGAGCTGATCCGTATCGAGACTGCCGATGATATCGCCGATGTTGCTGTCGTCGCCGATAAGACCCTTTAGTATCTCGATGAGCTGATCTTTGTCAAGACCTTCGAGGATGCCGCCGATGTCGATATCGCCGCCGTTTACGAGACCCTTGATGATCTCGATGAGCTGATCCGTATCGAGACTGCCGATGATATCGCCGATGTTGCTGTCGTCGCCAATAAGACCCTTGATGACGTCAATGAGCTGATCCTTGTCAAGACCACCGATAATGTCGCTGATATCGCCGCTGCCGCCGTTGCCGATCAGGTCCTTTATCGTTCCGACAATGTCCTTTATATCGGCGCCTTGGGTATCGGCCTTGCCTGTGTCTGCCATGGAGTAGACAGGTATAAGAGTAAATACCATAATCATCACCAAAAGCAGGCTGAGAATGCGCTTTTTCATGTTATTCCTCCTTATTGATAATCTCCCCTCGTAATGCACAAATTACCGCATAACATTATACAAAACAGGCTTAAAATGTGCAAGCTTATTTATACAAAAACTCAAAAACAGCAAAATTACCATATTGGGGCGTTAAATTATGTGCAATATTTATCAGGGGAGGGGTCAGCAGCAGGCGCCGACTTTTGGAACAGGCCGATTATCTGCCCGGAGATCACGACGGTGAGCAGCGAGTAGATAAGTCTGCGCCACGGGATATAGCTCAGCGATAGCAGCAGCACGATAAGGTCGCTTATGAGGTACACCCACTGTATGCCGATGTGCGTCTTTGCCGACACCGACAGCGCCAGCGCATCGTCGCCCGTGGGAGCGCCGCCTACACGGACGCTCAGTCCAACGCCGACGCCGACGAAGGCTGCACCGAGTATTGACGCCAAAAGCGGCAGCTCGGCGATGCCGGGGAACAGGGGAGGGAATGCTTCGCATATCGCATAGAAGCCGGAAAAGCCGAGAGCCGCAACGACGGAATAGAAGGCAAACTCCTTTCCGAGAATGCGGAAACCGATGATGTAGCATGCGGCGTTGAGAACAAAACCGCTGACTGAGGGTGAGATGCCGAAGCAGTTGTATAGCAGCAGCGTAAGACCGAGCATGCCACCCTCGGTAACGCCGGAAAAGGAGTGAATATTGTACAGCCCGAAGGCAAGCACCGCACTGCCGGCAAGACAGTACAGGCAGGAGGAAAGCTTGATGATCTTAAAGAATTCTTTTAATTTTTTCATTTTAAACGTCCGTAAATTCGAGTGTATTCATAGATCTCGGCAGCGAGAGAGTCGGTCAGGTCGCCGCTTTTTAAACGCAGGCACCAGTTGCCGCCGACGGTGCCGGGAGTGTTTGTGCGTGTGCCGCTGTGCAGCCAGTCCTGCATCTGAGCGACGAAAAGGTCGGAGACGGATGCCATCCCCGCCCGCATGAGGGCAGAGCGGAGGTCATCGGTGCCGAGGTACTCCCTTGCAAAGCGCAGACGCTCCGGTGCTTCCTCGGAAAGCCAGCTTTGTATGGGCGCATTATCGTGCGTGCCGACGTAGCAGACGGAGTTCCTGACGTGGCGATGCGGAAGATAGGCGCTGCCGCCGTCGGGGTCGAAGGCAAATTCAAGCACCGTCATTCCCGGAAGTCCTGAGTCGGAGAGAAGCTTTCTGACCTCCTGTGTGATGATGCCGAGGTCCTCCGCAATGAACTGCGTGGACGAAAACCAGGATGTGAGCGTCCCCACAAGCTCCATGCCGGGAGCCTTTACCCATCTGCCGTCGACGGCGGTCTCCGCATCGGCGGGGACTGCCCAAAAGCTTTCAAAGGCACGGAAGTGGTCGATCCTCAGCACGTCGAACATCCTCGACGCCGCACCGATGCGGCGTATCCACCAGCCGTAGCCGTCGGCCTTCATTGCATCGTAATCGTAGAGCGGGTTGCCCCAAAGTTGACCGTCCTTTGAAAAGAGGTCGGGCGGAACGCCGGAGACCTCGGTCGGAAAGCCCTTAGCGTCGAGCAGGAACCACTGCGGCTCTCTCCACACGTCGACGGAGTCGGCGGCGACGTATATCGGCAGATCGCCGATGATGCCTACGCCGTTTTCGTGAGCGTAGGAGCGCAGCCTGTCCCACTGACGGAAAAAGTAAAGCTGCACCCTCTTATAAAAAAGAATGTCATCCGAAAGAAGCTCGGTATAGCGCTCGACGGCGTGCGGCTGCCTCCTGCGAATGTCATCGTCCCAATCCGAAAGGGGAGCGCCGCCGAAGTGCTTTTGTAACGCCATGAAAAGGGCGTAGTCGGAAAGCCACGGGTTACTGCGCTCAAAGTCCGAGATATCGCCCGTGTCACGCTCGCAGGCAAGCCGCAGAAGCCGCATATGCGTTTCCGTCACGTCGCCGTAATCAACGTTGCTGCCGTCGCACGGTCTGCGTGCGGACCCAAGCTCGTCCTCGGAGAGAAGTCCGAGAGTACATAGCTCCTCAAGGTCGATAAACAGCGGGTTGCCCGCAAAGGAGGAGCAGCTCTGATACGGTGAAGCGCCGCAGCCTATGTGACCGAGCGGCAGCACCTGCCAGTAGCTTTGACCCGCACTCTTGAGGAAATCGATAAATTCATATGCTTTTTTGCCCATATCGCCGATACCGTAGGGCGCTGGGAGGGAAAACAGCGGCAGAAGTATCCCGCTGCTTCGTTTAATGTTCATATTATCACCGAAGCCAGTATAACATAAGGCGGCAGAAAAATGTAGTGCAATCTAAAGAGAAGTATGGTATAGTTAAAGGCAAAGCAAATATTGTTTTTGAAAGGAGATAAAAAAGTGGGACTTATTAAAGCCGGAATGGGAGCCATAGGCGGCACCCTTGCCGATCAGTGGAAGGAATTTTTCTACTGCGACGCCATTGATAAGAACGTGCTTGTCGTAAAGGGTCAGAAGAGGGTCACGTCGAGGACCACGAACACCAAGGGGAACGACAATATCATTTCAAACGGGTCAGGCATCGCCGTTGCGGACGGTCAGTGTATGATAATCGTCGAGCAGGGCAAGATCGTTGAGGTCTGCGCCGAGCCGGGTCAGTTTACATACGATACCTCGACCGAACCCAGCTTATTTTCCGGCAGCCTCGGAAAGAGCATTATCGAGACCTTTAAGACGATGGGCAAGCGCTTTGCCTACGGCGGCGACACGGGCAAGGATCAGAGAGTCTACTATTTTAATACCAAGGAGATCATCGACAACAAGTTCGGCACCGCAAATCCGCTGCCGTTCCGTGTGGTCGACAGCAAGATCGGTCTTGATATCGACGTTTCCATACGCTGCAACGGCGTGTACTCGTACAAGATCGCTAACCCGATACTGTTCTATACGAACGTTTGCGGCAATGTCGAGCAGGAGTACACCCGCAGCGAGATAGATTCTCAGCTCAAGACTGAGTTTATAAGCGCCTTGCAGCCTGCGTTTGCAAAGCTGTCCGCACTTGAGATGCGCCCGAACCAGGTCCCGGCACATGCCGAGGAGCTGTCGTCCTTTATGAACGAGGCGCTCAATAAGAAGTGGGGCGAGCTGAGAGGACTTCAGGTCGTTTCGATAGCGATGAACCCCATCACTCTGCCCGAAGAAGATGCGGAGATGATAAAGCAGGCACAGCGCACTGCGATCATGCGGGATCCCGGTATGGCTGCGGCGACCCTCGTCGGCGCACAGGCGGAGGCGATGAAGTCCGCAGCGTCCAATGAGGCAGGCGCAATGACCGGCTTTCTGGGCATGGGCATGGCGATGAACGCAGGCGGAGGCATGAACGCTCAGAATCTGTACGCCATGGCTCAGCAGCAGCAAGCCCCCGCAGCACCTGCACCCGCTCCCGCAGTGGGCGGCTGGACCTGCTCCTGCGGAGCCGTGAATACGGGTAAATTCTGCGCCGAGTGCGGAGCAAAGAAGCCGGACGACGGCTGGACCTGCTCCTGCGGAACGGTAAATAAGGGCAAGTTCTGTGTCGAGTGCGGAGCTAAAAAGCCCGCAAGTGAGCCTCTCTATCGCTGCGACAAATGCGGTTGGGAGCCGGAAGACCCCAAGCACCCGCCTAAGTTCTGCCCCGAATGCGGCGACCCCTTTGACGACTCCGACATTAAATAAAATTAAAGACACGCTTAAATACAAAACCATCGGCAGCGGGTTTCCAGCTGCCGATGCATTTTATTAATCGCATAAGCCGACAAATTTTACGGCAATTGTTGATTTTTTGTGCCGATTATGTCATAATTTCAATGATTTGGAAACAATGAACTTTGATTTGGAGGGATATGTATGCCGTTGGTGCCTGCAATTTGCACACAGTGCGGTGCAAGATTGGAAGTTGACCCGAACTGTGAGGCTGCGATATGCAAATATTGCAACACTCCTTTTATTACCGAAAAGGCGATAAACAACTATAACACCACCTATGTGACCAACATCGGACACCTTCATGCCGACGTGGTACATATAAACGATGACAGCTCAAGGGACAGCAGGGTAAAGTCCGGCGAAACCTTTCTCAAATTCGACGACTACACTTCGGCGGAGGAGGTTTTCAGCAAGCTGACCAAGGAATGCCCCTATGATTACCGAGGCTGGTGGGGACTGGTGCGGGTTTACAGCAGGAAATTCACCGATTTCAGTATAGGTCGTCCCGAACTCTCCAAGATGAAAAGCATGTATGACAAAGCCTGCACCGTAGCTACTCCGCAAGAAAAGAGCGCTATGGATGCAGAGTACAAGCCCTATTCCGCTCAGCTTGAGCGAAGGCTTAGCGAAAGGCTCAACGACACGAGGCAGAGGATGCAGCAGGAGTCGTATGAGTTTGAAGCGCAGAAAAGAAACTTGGAGAGTCGCATAAATGCATTAAGTGAGCAGCAGAAAAGCTTAAAGCAACCGAGCAAGATTCTGACGATAGTTTTGGGGATACTGATTTTAATTGTGGCAATTGATCTTTTTTCCGGTTATGCCGGAGCACCGGCCCAGGCAATATTGTTTCAGTTTGTTCCTATCGTGATCGTATTGGCACTGTTTGCGTTGGGAATTAAATATACAGTAGGCAAAGTGCTTGATACTTCCTATTATAAAAAAGTAGATCAGCTTGGAGCCGAAATATCGTCGCTGAGAAACGCACTGTATAATTTGTCAAACGCTAATGCCGCACGAGTCAGAGACTATAACGAGAGGCTTTCAAAAATGGACGGCGGAAGGTAATTGGTGAACAGTGAATAATGAATAGTGAATAATTAAAAAGCAGACGAATCTCAAGGAGATCCGTCTGCTTTTCGGTTCCAATCGGCTTATGCCAGCAAGTTAAATCCCATCACCGCAGCACCGAGAAGCACGAGTACGATACCCGTGGCACGGTTGAGAGTTTTGGGTTCGGCTTTGTTCGCCAACACCGCAGCTATGCGTGCCCATATCAGCGTGAACACCACGCACAGAAAGCACACCGTCCAATCAGGTGCGCCGCCTATCGAAAAATGCGATACTGCGCCGGTCAGCGCCGTGAAGGTCATGATAAAAACGCTCGTCCCGACTGCGGTTTTCAGCTCGTATCCGAGTACCGTGGTCAGCAGCAGAAGCATCATCATTCCGCCGCCGGCACCCACGAAGCCGCAGATGAAGCCGATTATCATTCCGTACACGACGGACTGCACGGCTCGCTTCTTTGCCGAAACGTGCAGCATATCGTCTTTCGTGGTCATCACCGGGCGCACGATAAACTTCACGCCGAGCAGAAAGGTCATGAACACCGAGAAGTTTCCCATCGTCGTCGAGGGGACAAGGCTCGCAATGAAGCTGCCCACAACAGTGAATGCGAGGACGCTCACCATCATGATAAGCCCGTTTTTGATATCAAGATTCTTATTCTTGTGGTATGTATATGCCGAGACTGCGCTTGCCAGCACGTCGGAGGAGAGCGCAATGCCCACAGCCATATACGGCTCAATGCCGAGAAATGTTATGAGCATAGGACTGATGACCGCAGCGGCGCTCATCCCGGCAAAGCCCGTGCCGAGTCCGGCCCCCACTCCGGCTAAAAACGTCACTATTATTGTTGTAAGTAAGCTCATTTTGCTCTGCCTGCCTTTTTGCTTCCCGTATTATTTTAAGGGTCGGATAATTATCTAATTGTACAGGCATATGAATATTAAATCAATGAGCAGTTAAGCCGAAAGATGTTGGATAAGTGACGATAAAGAACGCAAGCGCTCCTAAGAACGGAAAAGAAAATCCCTAAGTCGTTGAAACTTAGGGATTTTCGACGTGGTGCGGGTAACAGGGGTCGAACCTGCACGCTTGCGCACAAGAACCTAAATCTTGCATGTCTGCCAATTCCATCATACCCGCATGTAAAATATTTTAACACGCATTGAAGAATATTTCAACAATATTGTTGTTGACATTTTTCCGCAGCAAAACTATTATTGTTTACATTCGAAAATAAGGCTAAGACATCAGGAGAAGTGGTTTCGTGTTAGGAGTAATCGCAAATTCGGTAATGATAATCCTCGGAGGTCTTGTCGGACTGCTGTTTCGCAGCAAGATAAAGGGCGAGCTTGTCGACACCCTCATGGTGTCGATGGGACTGGTAATCCTCGTCATCGGTATCGACGGCGCTGCCGGAGTGCAGGACATACTGGCGGTCGTCATTTGCCTTGCGGTCGGCGGTCTTATCGGTCACGCACTGAAGCTGCAAAGCTTTTTTGACGGTCTCGGCGAGACGATACACAAAAAGCTCAAAAACACCCGCTTTGCAGAAGGCGAATTCGGCGAGGGACTTGTCACCGCATCGGTGCTGTTCACCGTCGGCAGCATGGCGATCCTCGGCTCCATCGAAGCCGGACTTAACCACAACTACACCATACTTATAACAAAGGGCGTCATCGACATGGTGAGCGCCATCGCACTCGCCGCCGCAATGGGAGCGGGCGTGCCGTTTTCGTTCATCCCCGTTTTCATTTGGGAAGCCGTCGTTACGCTGTTTGCCGCCTTCGTTTCGCCCTACCTCGGCGCCGAGGTGGTCGCCAATATGTCGGCGGTGGGCGGAGCCATATTTATCGGCATGGGCATCAATATGCTCGGCATCTCCAAAACTAAGATAAGGGTCAACGATATGCTTCCGGCACTGCTGCTGCCGGTGGTCTACACTCCGATCGCAAACTGGATAGGAGGCCTACTGTGAAGAAGAACAGATACGCCGCAGCGGTGCTGCTTGCCGGCTCGCTGTGGGGCTTTATGGGCTTTTTCAGACGGAGCCTCGATGGTATGGGAGTCTCCGCTGCGGGCTGCATTGCGGTGCGCTGCGTGTTTGCAACGCTGTTGTTTGGCGTCACCATACTGTGTACCGACCGCAAGGCGTTTCGCATTAAGCTGCGTGACCTTTGGATATTCTTCGGCAGCGGTGTGCTGTCGCTGTTCACCTTCGGCGTGTGCTACTTTAAGGCGATGGACTACATGAGCCTTTCCGCCGCTGCGATCCTGCTCTACACCGCACCGTGCTTCGTCATACTCATGTCGGCACCGCTGTTCGGCGAAAAGCTCGGTGTGCGCAAGCTTTCGGCGATGCTCCTTGCCTTTGCGGGCTGCTGCTTAACGTCGGGCATAGCATCGGGGGCAGAGCTTAGCGGCATAGGTATTGTCTTCGGACTTGCCTCCGGCATCTGCTATGCACTGTACAGCATATTCGGGCGCTTTGCGATAAACCGAGACTACGGCACCTTTACGATAAACTTCTATTCGTGCCTGCTTGCCGCCTTAGCCGCCGTGATATTTGACGGCGGGAGCTTTGCCGCTCCGATCTGCGCAAGCCTGCAAGACTTTGCGTTTGCAGCGGCGACGGGACTTGTGACCTGCTATCTGCCGTACCTTCTGTACACCTACGGACTGTCGGGGCTGTCAAACGGCAAGGCGTCCATCATGGCGTCGATCGAACCCGTGGTCGCAACGCTCGTGGGGGTCACGGTGTACAGCGAGAAGCTGTCGCTTGCGGGCGGACTGGGTATCGCACTCGTGCTTTCCGCAATAGTGCTGCTGAACTTGAGGAGCAAGAAGAATGAAGAAACAGAGAATTTGGGAGCTTGACGCATTCCGTGGCATATGCATACTCGGAATGATCGTCGTCCATGCCGTGCTTGACATAAAGGGCTTCGGCAGCACCGGGAATGCGGTGTTCGACTTTGTTCGTGAGTGGGGCAGTCTGCTGTTCATACTCATATCAGGCATATGCCTTACGCTTGGCAGCAAGAGCCTGCGCCGGGGACTCATAGTCTTTGCCGCCGGAATGCTGTGTACGCTCGTGACTTGGGGTATGTACAAGGTCGGCATGGAGGGCGAGGGGATAATCATTCGCTTCGGCATCCTGCATTGCCTCGGTCTGTGCATGATAATAGGCAGCGTGCAGAAGCATATGCCAAAGTGGGTGGTTTTGCTGCTTGCGGCGGCGCTCATTGCGCTCGGCTTTTATGTGAAGGGCGTCTCGACCGACTGTGCATGGCTGTTCCCCTTGGGGATAGTAAGACCGGACTTCAGCTCCTCCGACTATTTCCCGCTGCTGCCGAATCTCGGCTACTTCTTCGTCGGCATTTTCCTCGGCAGAACGCTGTACGCCGAAAAGCGCAGCCTTATGCCGAAGGTCAATTCCTCCGCTGCGCCCATCCGCTTCCTGTCGTGGTGCGGCAGGCAGTCGCTGTTTATTTATCTTCTCCATCAGCCTGTGCTGTACGGTGTGATATATCTTCTGAATATATGAAAAAGGCTCCCGTCCGGGAGCCTTTTTAGGTTTACATTTACTTTTTGAATCCGTCTTTCAGCGAAACGGCACGGTTAAACACGAGATGCTCCGGCGTCGAATCCTTGCTGTCAACGCAGAAGTAGCCGCTGCGCAGGAACTGATACTGAGCGGGAGCCACAGCGCTTTCAAGCATTTTCTCAAGCTTGCAGTTTTGGAGGATTTCAAGCGAGTCGGGGTTTAGGCAGCTTAAATAATCCTTGTCGGCGGCATCGGGGTCGGAGTCCGAGAAGAGGTTTCCGTAGAGCCTGATCTCTGCGTCGCAGCAGTTTGCGGCATCGACCCAGTGTATGGTCGCACCCTTGATCTTGCGTCCGTCGGCGGGGTCGCCTCCACGGCTTTCGGGGTCGTAGCTTGCGAGTATCTCGGTGACGTTTCCGTTCTCGTCCTTCACGCAGCCGAGGCACTTTATGAGGTATGCGCCCTTTAAGCGGCATTCGGGACCGTCGGGGTAGAGACGCTTGTACTTGGGGATCGGGGTCTCAAGGAAGTCCTCCGCTTCGATGTACAGCTCACGGGAGAAGCTCACCTTGCGGGTACCGGCATCGGGGTCGTTGGGGTTGTTTTCGATCTCAAGCTCCTCGCTCACGCCTTCGGGGTAGTTGACGATGGTCAGCTTCACGGGGCGAAGCACCGCCATTGCACGGGGTGCGTGGTCGTTGAGATCCTCACGCAGACAATGCTCAAGGAAGGGGAACTCAACGGTGCTGGGGACCTTGTTCACGCCGATGCGCTCACAGAAGTTGCGTATGGAGGCCGGGGTGTAACCGCGGCGGCGCAGGCCGCAGAGGGTCGGCATACGGGGATCGTCCCAACCGGAGACGTAGCCCTCCTCGACGAGACGGCGCAGCTTGCGCTTGCTGAGTACGGTGTAGTTGATGCCGAGCCTTGCAAACTCAATCTGACGGGGTTTTGAGGGGACGGAGACGTTGTTTATGACCCAGTCGTAAAGCGGACGGTGATCCTCGTATTCAAGGGAGCAGAGCGAGTGCGTGATGCCCTCAAGCGCATCCTGAATGGGGTGCGCAAAGTCGTACATGGGGAAGATGCACCACTTAGTACCCTGACGGTGATGCTCGATGTAGCGTATGCGGTAGAGAACGGGGTCACGCATATTGAAGTTGCCGGAGGCAAGGTCGATCTTTGCACGGAGCGTATATTTGCCTTCGGGGAACTCACCGTTCTTCATGCGCTCAAAGAGGTCGAGGCTCTCCTCGATAGGTCTGTCACGGTAGGGGCTTATTGCGGGCTTTGTGGTGTCGCCACGGTATTCCTTAAACTGCTCCGGGCTAAGCTCGCAGACGTAGGCAAGACCCTTTTTAATAAGCTCAATGGCAAACTCATAGGTCTGCTCAAAGTAGTCGGAGCCGTAGAAAAAGCGGTCGCCCCAGTCAAAGCCGAGCCAGTGGATGTCCTCCTGAATGGCGTCGACATACTCCGTATCCTCCTTGGCGGGGTTGGTGTCGTCCATACGCAGGTTGCACAGACCGCCGTACTTTTCGGCGGTGCCAAAGTCGATAATAAGCGCCTTGCAGTGACCGATGTGCAGGTAACCGTTGGGTTCGGGCGGGAAACGGGTGTGTACCTTCATGCCCGCAAAGCGGCCGCCCTCGGCAATATCCTCGTCTATAAAATTCTCAATGAAATTCTTGCTCGTATCTTCCATGTGTCGATTCTCCAAATCTTTTCGATTGAATATGATTATATACGATTGCCCCGACAATTACAACAATAATTTATAATGTTGCAAATGCACTTGAGCTAACGGCGGTGGTGTGGTAAAATAGCAATGAAAAGGGAATAATGAAACGAGGTGTTTCCCATGAAAGCATATGACGTTATCGTGATAGGCGCAGGCCCTGCGGGCGTCTCCGCTGCGCTGACGCTGAGGAATCGAGGCAAAAGCGTCGGCGTTATCGCAAACCCTCCTCAGACGACGAATCTCTATAAGGCGGAGCATATTACAAATTACCCCGGTATCGTCGGCAGTGGCAAGGAGCTTAACGATGTCTTTATAAAGCAGCTTGAGCAGTCGGGTGCGGAGCTTATCTCATGTAAGGCGCTGAGCGTTCTGCCCCTCGGCGGAAGCTTCGGCGTTTCCACGAGCGACGATGTTTTTGAAGCCCGTGCGGTCGTTGCCGCAACAGGCATTAGCCGCAGACCCTTATGCGAGGGCGAAACGAAATTCCTCGGCAGGGGAGTGAGCTACTGCGCCACCTGCGACGGGATGCTTTACCGTGGCAGGACCGTAGCCGCCATAGGCTCCGGCGAGGAGTTTGAGAAGGACGTGCGCTTCCTTGAGGACATCGGCTGCACGGTGCTGAAATTCAACGGCGGCAGATTCGAGATAGAAGGCGGCGAAAAGGCGGAGCTTTTGCGCCATGAAGGGGAGGAATACCCCGTCGAGTGCGTGTTCATTTTAAAAAGCACCGTGTCCGTCGGAAGTATGCTCCCCGGTGTAAAAACCGAAGGCGGGAGGATAGTCGCCGACGAAAAGTGCGCAACGAATATTGCGGGACTTTTTGCCGCAGGTGACTGCACGGGAGCGCCGTATCAGATAGCCAAGGCGGTGGGCGAGGGCAATATCGCAGCCCTTTCCGCCTGTGAATACTTAGATAAAAAATAAAAAGGAGATATTTATTATGGCAGTTTTACATCTTACAAAGGAAAACTTCGACGCAAGCATCGCAGAGGGCAAGGTCATTGTCGACTTTTGGGCGACGTGGTGCGGTCCCTGCCGTATGCAGGCACCCATTCTCGAACAGTTTGACGCTCAGATGGGCGGAAACGTGAAGGTCTGCAAGGTCGATGTCGACGAGCAGCCTGAGCTTGCAAAGCGCTTCGGCATATTCAGCATCCCCACTCTCATTGCCTTCAATAACGGAGCTCAGACCGAAAAGCGTGTCGGCGTACAGACAGCAGAGCAGCTTGCGGAGATGCTCGGATAAAAAAGTATTGCAATTTTCAATGCACCTGTATATAATACAGGTGCATTAAAATTTTTAAGTATTTTGAGGTGAAAACAATGTCCGATTATATAATCAGCTGCTGCTCGACCGCAGACTTGAGCAAGGAACATTTTGAGAACCGTGACATAAAGTATATCTACTTCCATTATCAGCTCGACGGTGAAAACTACCCCGACGACCTCGGTCAGAGCATACCCTTTGACGAGTTCTACAAGCGCATGGCGCAGGGCGCCGAGACCAAGACCAGTCAGGTCAACGTTTCCGAGTATGTCGATTTCTTCACTCCCTTCCTCAAGGAAGGCAAGGACATCCTCCATGTAACGCTCTCCAGCGGCATCTCCGGCACCATCAACTCCGCACTGACCGCCGCTTCGATGCTCAGAGAGGAGTTCCCGGAGCGCAAGATCTACATCGTAGATTCCTTCGGCGCATCCTCCGGCTACGGTCTTATAATGGACAAGCTTGCCGATCTGCGTGACGGCGGTATGCCCATTGACGAGCTTCGTGACTGGCTCGAAGCGCACAGGCTTGAGCTGCATCACTGGTTCTTCTCCACCGACCTTACCTTCTACATCAAGGGCGGCAGAGTTTCCAAGACTGCGGGCTTTGTTGGCAGCGTTCTTAACATCTGCCCGCTGCTCAACATGGATAACGTCGGCAGACTTATTCCCAGGGAAAAGATCCGCACGAAGAAGAAGGTCATCCGTCAGTGCGTCTCCAAGATGGAGCAGTTTGCCAAGGACGGTCACGACTATTCCGGCAAATGCTACATTTCCCAGTCCGCCTGCTATGACGATGCAAGAGCCGTCGCCGATCTCGTTGAGGAGCTGTTCCCGAAGCTCAACGGCAAGGTCGAGATCAACAACATCGGTACGACGATAGGCAGCCACACAGGCCCCGGAACCGTTGCGCTCTTCTTCTGGGGTGACGAAAGAAAGGATTGACTTTTTAAGTCACGGCGGGTATAATATCCGAAGGAAAAATGCAGTGACGGGCAGGAGTAAGCGCTTATCGCATTTCAGAGAGGGAACGGCAGGTGAAAGTTCCCATGCGAGCCGCCGAAGGTCGGCCCCGAGCATTTCCGCCGAAGACTTTAAGCGGAAACGGTAGCTCCCGTTACAGAGCCGTGAGTGCCGCATATTATGCGGAATTCAGGTGGTACCGCGCAGATTACAGCGCCCTGATATTATCGGGGCGCTTTATTTTTTGCTCAGCGCTTGTAAAAATACGGACAGGAGGAATACGAATGAAAGAATTGCCGAAAGTTTACGATCCGAGTTCGGTGGAAAAGAAGATATATGCCATGTGGCAGGAGGGCGGATATTTTAAGGGAGTCATATCGAAGGACAAGAAGCCCTTTTCGATCGTCATGCCCCCTCCGAACGTGACCGGTCAGCTCCACATGGGACACGCTCTCGACAGTACGCTTCAGGACATCCTGACCCGCTACAAGAGGATGCAGGGCTATGCGGCACTGTGGGTGCCGGGTACCGACCATGCGGGCATCGCAACGCAGATAAAGGTCGAGGAGGAGCTTCGCAAGAAGGAGGGACTTTCCCGCTACGATCTCGGACGTGAGAAATTCCTTGAGCGTGTTTGGGATTGGAAGAACAAGTACGGTAGCAGGATAGTAGAGCAGCAGAAGGTGCTGGGCGCATCTTGCGACTGGGACAGAAGCGTTTTCACCATGGATGAGCAGCGAGCAAAGAGCGTCCGTGAGACCTTCTGCGAGCTGTACGAGAAGGGACTTATCTACAAGGGCAACCGCATAATAAACTGGTGTCCCAAGTGCCGTACCGCACTTTCCGATGCGGAGGTCGAGTATAAGGATATGCCCGGCAGCTTTTGGCACATCCGCTACCCGCTTGAGGACTCCGACGGCGATCTGATAATCGCAACGACCCGCCCCGAGACCATGCTCGGCGACTCCGGCATTGCCGTTCATCCCGACGACGAGCGCTACACGCAGCTTGTCGGCAAGAATGCGATACTGCCGCTCGTGGGAAGAAGGCTCCCCATCGTTGCGGACGAATACGTTGAGCTGGGCTTCGGCACCGGCGCCGTTAAGATGACCCCCTGCCATGACCCCAACGACTATGAGGTCGGACTTCGCCACGGTCTTGAGCAGATACTCGTGATAGACGAGGACGCCAAGATCATAAACGGCGGCAAGTATAACGGCATGGACCGCTACGAGGCGAGAAAGGCGATCGTTGCGGACCTTGAGGAGCAGGGCTACCTCGTGAAGGTTGAGCCTTACAGTCACAATGTCGGCTGTTGCTACCGCTGCGGCACCGTCGTTGAGCCGCTCACCAGCCCCCAGTGGTTTGTAAAGATGAAGCCTTTGGCGGAGGCGGCGATAGACGTCGTTAAGGACGGAAGGATAAAGTTCGTCCCCGAACGCTTCACCAAGACCTATATGAACTGGATGGAGAACGTCCACGACTGGTGCATTTCCCGTCAGCTCTGGTGGGGACACAGGATCCCCGCATGGTACTGCGACGACTGCGGCAAGATCACCGTCTCCCGCACCGATGCGGAGAAGTGCGCTCACTGCGGCAGCACTGCGATCCACCAGGAGGAGGACGTGCTTGACACTTGGTTTTCGTCCGCACTTTGGCCCTTCAGCACTCTCGGCTGGCCGGACAAGACCCCTGAGCTTGACTACTGGTACCCCACCTCCGTCATGGTCACGGGCTACGACATCATCTTCTTCTGGGTCGCACGAATGATATTCTCCGGCATGGAGCAGATGAAGGAGGAGCCGTTTAAGACCGTGTTCATCCACGGACTTGTGAGAGACAGTCAGGGCAGGAAAATGTCCAAGAGCCTCGGCAACGGCATCGACCCTCTTGAGATGGCGGAGAAGTACGGCGCCGACGCACTGAGATTCAACCTCATAACCGGCAACAGCCCCGGCAACGATATGCGCTTCTACGTCGAGAAGTGCGAAGCGATGCGCAACTTCTGCAACAAGATATGGAACGCCTCCCGCTTTGTGATGATGAATCTGAGCATCACCGAGAACCGTCTGCCCGAAAAGCTTGAGACCGAGGATAAGTGGATACTCTCGAAGCTCAACCGCACCGTGAAAGAGGTCTGTGCCAACATGGACAGCTTTGAGCTTGGCGTCGCTGCGGGCAAGATATACGACTTTATATGGGACAGCTACTGTGACTGGTATATAGAGCTTACAAAGCCCCGTCTTAACGGTGACGACGAGGAGAAGAAGGAGAGCGCACAGCGTGTGCTGCTCTACGTTCTCACCGAGATACTCAAGCTCCTGCACCCGTTCATGCCCTTCATCACCGAAGAGATCTGGCAGGCGCTCCCGCATGAGGGCGAGGCGCTGATGGTAGAGGAGTACCCCTCGTTTAACGAGGCGCTCGACTTCCCGCAGGACGAGGCGGACTTCGAGGCGGTCATGGACGCAGTCAAGGCGATAAGAGCGAGAAGGTCGGAGATGAACGTTCCGCCTTCGAGAAAGTGCCACCTCATCGTTGTGACCGACAACGCAAAGCCTTTTGCTGACGGCAAGGGCTTTATCACGAAGCTCGCCTACGCCTCGGACGTTACGGTGACGGACACACTCCCTGAAAACACCGACGGTATGGTGTCCGTCGTCACGGGGAACGCAAAGCTGCTCATGCCCATGGCGGAACTTGTCGACCTTGAAAAGGAAAAGGCCCGCATGGAAAAGGAGCTTGCGAACGCAAGAAAGCAGCTCGATTCGCAGAACATGAAGCTCTCCAACGAAAACTTCGTGTCGAGAGCGCCCGAAGCGGTCGTAAACGCAGAGCGGGAGAAGAAGGCAAAGCTTGAGGCGCTTATAGCAAACCTCGAGGAAAGCCTGAAAAAACTGTAAGCTCCGCTTGCCGCCGCCCGTTATCGACAGGCTGTGCAAAAAAACAATAGTAAAATGACGTCGTGCATAACAATGCACGGCGTCATTTTTACATCTGAGGGGTGAACGAATGAAAATCGATACCGAATACTCGGCGGGCAGACTGAGGGTGCTGCTGTACGGTGAGCTTGACCACCACGGCGCACGGTATGCGGTCGAGAGCATAGGCGAGGCGATAGACAACTACCTTCCGAGGGATCTCGTGCTTGACCTGAGCGGGCTGAGCTTCATGGACTCGTCGGGGATAGCCGTCATCGTGAGAACGAACCGCAGGCTTCAGCTTTGCGGAGGAAGAATGAGGATAGAGTGTCCGCAGGCGCAGCCGCTTAAAGTGCTGGACGCATCGGGCATAGACCGACTGGTGCCGGTCAGAGTGCAAAGAGAGGTGACAACGTGAAGATCATAAATCAGATAAAGCTTGAGTTTCCGAGTCTGAGTGCAAACGAGGGCTTTGCAAGGTCGGCAGCCGCCTGCTTTGCGGCACAGCTCGACCCCACGCTTGAGGAGATAGGCGACATCAAAACCGCCGTGTCGGAGGCGGTGACGAACTGCATCGTCCACGCATACCCCGACACGATAGGCAAAATAGTGCTGAGGATGAAGCTGTGCGAAGGCGGGCTGCTGGAGATAAACGTCCGTGACTGGGGCTGCGGCATAGGCGACCTTGAGCAGGCGATGCAGCCCATGTACACGACGGGCGGAGAGGAACGCAGCGGCATGGGCTTTACCATCATGGAGAGCTTCATGGACACGCTCAAGGTGCGCTCCGACAGAGGCAAGGGAACGAACGTAAGCATGAAAAGATACATAAAGCAGCGCAAGCAGCTCCGATGAGGGAGGAGACCTTAAAGCTGCTGCGCCTTGCCGCAGACGGCGACAGGGAGGCGGCGGAGCGTCTGTGCGAGGAAAACTCCGGGCTTATCTGGAGCGTCGCAAGGGGCTTTTTCGGCAGAGGCATCGACCCGGAGGATCTGTATCAGCTCGGCTGCGTCGGCTTTTTAAAGGCGATAGACGGCTTTGACGAGTCCTTCGGGACGCAGTTTTCGACCTACGCCGTGCCTAAGATATCCGGCGAGATACGGAGGTTTCTGCGTGACGACGGAGCCGTGAAGGTCAGCCGCAGCATAAAGGAGCAGTCGCAGCAGATACGCTCGGCACGGCATCGGCTTGAGCAGAAGCTCGGCAGAGAGCCGGCATTGTCGGAGCTTTCCGCCGAGACGGGACTTTCGCCGGAGGAGATCGCCTTTGCCGAGACCGCAACGGGTCCCGCCGAGAGCCTTCAGCGGGAGACGGGAGCGGACGGCTTTACGCTTGAGCATGTGCTGTATGACGCCGACGCCGAGGAGCGGATGCTCGAACACGTCTCCCTGCGCTATGCGATAGAGCGGCTGCCGGAGAAGGAACGCAAAACGCTGTATCTGCGGTACTTCCACGGCATGACGCAGGAGGCGGCGTCCCGTGTCTTGGGCGTGTCGCAGGTTCAGGTCTCACGGCTTGAGAGACGTGCGATAGAACATTTGCGGCAGGAGCTTGCAGACACTTGTTAAAACCGAAAATCCATGTTAGAATACCGTACATGGACACGAATTT
Organism: Clostridiales bacterium; assembly: GCA_004556755.1. GTDB lineage: Bacteria > Bacillota > Clostridia > Oscillospirales > Oscillospiraceae > F23-B02. Next base: position 19,128 of record SFFW01000010.1, read on the forward strand.
TGAAAAAAGATATATCGAAGCAAGACAAAGCGTTATAGCGAAGGATTTCCAAAAGCTCAATCCCATGCAGAGAAAGGCTGTCATGGCGACGGAGGGACCCCTGCTCATACTGGCAGGTGCCGGCAGCGGAAAGACCACGGTGCTGATAAACCGCATTGCCAACATCCTGCGCTACGGCTCTGCGTCGGACACGACGGAGATACCCGTCGGCGCCTGTGAAGCGGATATAGAGGAGATGCTCTCCGGCAGCGAGCGGGGTAGATTCCTTGCATCGTACAGCCCCGCAGCGCCGTGGCAGATACTTGCCATAACCTTTACGAACAAGGCCGCCGACGAGCTTAAAGCAAGACTTGAACGTATGCTCGGCTCCGACGCCAAGAACATTTGGGCATCGACCTTCCACTCCGCCTGCGTGCGCATTCTGCGCAGGGATGCGGAGCTTTTGGGCTTTCCGAACACCTTCACCATATACGATACCTCCGACAGCCTGACGCTTATGAAGCACATTATAAAGGACTTGGAGCTGGACGATAAGAAGTTCCAGCCTCGCTCGATACTCTCGGAGATCAGCGCCGCAAAGGACGAGGGACTGTCGCCGGAGGAGTACAGGCAGCGGGCGAGAGCCGTCGGCGATATGCGCCGTGTGAAGCTCTCGGAGATCTACGCCGAATATGTGCGGCGCTGCCTTGCCGCCGGAGCGATGGACTTTGACGACCTCATCTTCTACACCGTGAAGCTGCTCACCGAGAACGAGGACGTGCGCCTGCACTGGCAGCAGCGCTTCCGCTATGTGCTTATAGACGAGTATCAGGACACGAACCGTCAGCAGTACCTGCTTGCAAAGACCCTTGCCGGGTACTGGGGCAACATCTGCGTCGTCGGTGACGACGATCAGAGCATCTACAAATTCCGCGGCGCTACGATCGAAAACATCCTGAGCTTTGAGGACGAGTACAAAAACTGCCGCACCGTAAGGCTTGAGCAGAACTACCGCAGCACCTCGCACATACTTGACGCCGCAAACGCCGTCATACGCAATAACATCGGCAGAAAGGGCAAGGAGCTGTGGACGAACGGCGACCGTGGCGAGATGCTCACGCTCTATTCCGCCGACAACGAGCATGACGAGGCGAGGTACATAGCGTCACAGATAATGACGCTGTACGGCAGCGGCGGCAGGTGGGGCGACAACGCCGTGCTTTACCGCATAAACGCCATGTCGCATCAGCTTGAGCAGGCGTTCAAGCGCAGCGGAATACCGTACAGAGTGTTCGGCGGTACGGGCTTCTTTGACCGTGCAGAGGTCAAGGATATGCTGGCGTACCTCTGCGTCATCGCTTCGCCGGACGACGATCTGCGGCTTATGCGCATAGTGAATAACCCGCCGAGGGGCATCGGAGCAACGAGCCTCGATAAAGCGGTGTCGCTTGCATCAGAGAACTCCTGCTCCGTATTTGAGATCATGCGCAAAGCCGATATCTACCCCGACCTCAGCCGTGCGTCGCTGAGAATGCGGATGTTTGCAAACATGATCGAGGAGCTGCGCACGGAGTCAAAGAGCATCGCTCCCGATCTGCTGTACGACCTGCTGCTCGAAAAGACGGGCTACCTCCGTATGCTTGAGGAAAAGCACACCGTCGAGGACGATACGAGAGCGGAGAATGTAAAAGAGCTTCGCACGAGTATAATGAACTACAAGAGCGAGACCGAGGCGCCGACGCTTGAGGGCTATCTTGCCGACATTGCGCTGTACACCGACATGGATAATTACGACAAGGATTCCGACTGCGTCGTGATGATGACCATGCACTCGGCGAAGGGTCTTGAGTTTGAAAATGTGTTTCTGCCGGGCATGGAGGAGGGGATATTCCCCGGCATCCGTGCCATAGGCGAGCAGGACGAGATGGAGGAGGAACGCAGGCTTTGCTATGTTGCGATGACAAGGGCAAAGCGCCGCCTGTACCTAAGCTGCGCAAGACAGAGAATGCTGTTCGGCAAGACCACGGTAAACCGTGTGTCGAGGTTTATAGACGAGATACCCGACGAACATATTGAAAAACGGGGCATCCCGAAGGGCTTCGGCTACTCCGAAAAGAGCGCCGTGCAGAAGGAGTTTGCCGTTCGTGCGCCCGCACCGAAGATGCGCCCGGCGCCGCCTCCGACCCCGTCCGCTCCAAAGCAAAACACAAAGCCGGACTTCTCCGTCGGAGACAGGATACGGCACACCGCCTTCGGTGAAGGCGTAATAGAATCCATGCGCCCGATGGGTAACGACTATCTTATAGAAATAAGCTTTAGCAGCGGCGTCAAAAAGAAACTTATGCTGAGAGCCGCCGCATTGCACATGGGGAAGATATGATAAATAACGGAATGCATAAAAACGACGTACTCGGAAGAATATCGCTGCTTGCCACGACGATGATCTGGGCAAGCTCCTTCGTCGTACTTAAATCCACGCTTGACCACATAACCCCGCTTTGGGTCTTAACGGTGAGATTTACGCTGGCGACGGTGCTGCTCATGATAATAGGCGGCAAGCGCCTTAAAAAGGTCAACAAGGAATACATAAGAGGCGGTGTGCTGATGGGAAGCTGCCTTGCCATGGCGTATGCCGTTCAGACCTACGGTCTTGTGTACACGACGCCGGGTAAAAACGCATTTTTGACCTCGTCGTACTGCGTCCTCGTCCCGTTTGTGAGCTGGGTGCTGTTTGCAAAAAAGCCCAATAAATTCAACATTATCGCAGGTGTCGTGTGTCTTGCGGGCATCGGCTGCGTGTCCCTAAACGGCGACCTCAGCGTCAACCGGGGCGATGCGCTCACCGTGTTCAGCGGCATATTCTATGCGCTGCACATCATCGTCTCGGCCCGCTCAGTCGACGGGAAGGACCCCATCGTGCTGACCGTGATACAGCTTGCGGTTGCAGCCTTTTGGTGCCTTATCACAGCGGCGATCTTTGAACCCGTGCCGTCGAATATACCCAGCGACTGCATCATCGGAATACTGTACCTCAGCCTTTTGTGTACCGGCGTCTGCTATCTTCTGCAGGTGGTCGGACAGAAGTACACTCCGGCGCCTACCGCAGCGGTCATACTGACGCTTGAGTCCGTTTTCGGAACGCTGCTTTCCATCGCTCTCGGCAAGGAACACCTCACGCTTGAGATACTCATCGGCTTTGTGCTGATATTTGCGGCGGTGTTCATTTCGGAGACGAAGCTTGAATTTCTCAAACGCAAAAAAAGCAAATAATGTACATATGCCCGGCGTTTTGCCGGGCATATGCCATTTAGATGCATTTTTGATATACTTGTTTGCAAGGTGATCTTATGATAAAAATTCTTATAGTCGAGGACGAAAAGCCCATTTCCGACTTAATTAAGCTCAGCCTTACCAAGGCGGGCTACAGTTGCAAGTGCGCCTACGACGGTGAGGAAGCGGCGGATATGCTGGACTCAAACGTGTTTGACCTCGTGCTGCTCGACGTCATGCTCCCGAAGGCGGACGGCTTTGAGGTCATGGAATACATTGCGCCGCTGGGCATCCCCGTTATATTCATAACGGCAAAAAACTCGGTCGCCGACCGTGTTAAGGGGCTGCGCATGGGTGCTGAGGACTATATCGTAAAGCCCTTCGAGGTGCTGGAGCTGCTTGCAAGGGTCGATGTCGTTCTGCGCCGCTACAACAAGACGGACAGCGTTATTAACATCGGCGGTCTTGTCATCGACACCGTGTCCATGACCGCCACCCGTGACGGTTCGCCTATTGCGCTGACGAAGAAGGAGTACGATCTGCTGCTCCTGTTTGCGAGAAACCCAAGGATCGCTCTGTACCGTGAGACCATATACGAGCGGGTCTGGGGCGGCGATTTCGTGTACGGCACCAAGACCGTCGATCTTCACGTCCAGCGTATGAGGAAGAAGGTCGGCTGGGAGGGCAAGCTCGTTGCCGTAAATAAAGTGGGGTACAGGCTGGAGGTGTAGAATGCGCTTTCGACTCAAGATATGCATTTATATGATATGGCTTTTGTCGCTTGCTTTTGCCGTAGGCGGCAGCCTGCTCATATCCGAATCCTTTGACAACACAATGCGACTTGAAAGAGAGACTGCCGAGGCGTCGTTCCGTAATATGCTCAGCACGCTGCGCATCGTGGAGGAAGCCGACGGCGGTGAAAACGACGTTTTAAACATCCTTTCTTCCATGCGCAACGCCGAAAACACGGAATTTGAGTCTGTGAAGCTGTACGCCGGAGGGAAGCTCATCTACTCCGACGGCAGCGAGCCGGAGCGGGACCCGGACGGTGCAAAGCAGGGCATAAGCGTTCTGAAAACCGACGACGGGAAGCGCTATTACAGGCTGTGCGGCAATATGGAGACCGAGTGGGACTCGCTCCGTGTCGTTGCGTACAGGGACGTTTCGGGAGCGTACGAGCTTCGTAATGCGCAGTACGCAAGCTATGCCGAGGTCTTTGCGGCGGCGCTGCTTGTCGGAGGCGTCCTTTCGTACCTCTTGGCGTATATGCTGACCCGACCGCTCAAGACCCTGACCGCCGCAACGAAAAAGATATCGGAGGGCGACCTCAAGTGCCGCAGCGGGATAAAGAGCCGTGACGAGTTCGGGCAGCTTTCGGAGAGCTTTGATGCGATGGCGCAGCGGCTGGAGGAGAGCATGAACGAGATGCAGGACAGCGTGCGCCGCCGTGAGGAGTTTATGGGCAGCTTTGCACACGAGATGAAAACCCCCATGACCTCGATCATCGGCTACGCAGACTTCATCCGCAGCGGCAGCCTCGACGAGGAGGAGCAGATGAATGCCGCAAACTACATCTTCTCCGAGGGCAAGCGCCTTGAAAGTCTGTCGGCAAAGCTGCTGGACATAATCGTGATGAACAACAGGAAGATCGAGCTTAGGTCCGTTTCTCCGGCGCAGCTCATTTCGCACCTCGTGGAGTACTTAAAGCCCATATATTCGCAGGAGGGGATAGTCCTGCAATACAAGTGCGAGGAGGGTGAGTGCCTGCTTGAGCCGGACCTTGTGAAGTCGCTGGTCTCAAACCTCATCGACAACTCGAGAAAGTCGTTTACCGACGGCGGCAACATATATCTGCGCTCAAGGATGCTGCCGGACGGCTGCGAGATACGGGTGCTTGACAACGGACCCGGCATTCCGCCGGAGGCGATCGATCACCTGACGGAGGCGTTTTACAGAGTGGACAAGTCCCGCTCACGGATGCAGGGCGGAGCCGGCTTGGGTCTTGCGCTGTGCAGCGATATTGCAAAGCTGCATAACGGCAGTCTGCGCATAGAGAGCAGGGTCGGCAACGGCACCGAAGTTACGGCGGAGCTGCACGGAGGTCGCATATGAGCAACAGGAAACAGATAATACTTGCGGCGCTGCTCATGGCGGCAGCAGTTGCGGTGGGGCTTGCGGTACCGCTCGCTGCGGGGCGTCTCAAGGACGCTGCCTTTGACAACACGAGCCTGAGCCTTGACGTCGCAGCTCTGGACAAGGCCGATACCGCAAAGCTCGGTATTGACGAAAAGCTGCGCCTTTTGTCCTCAAGGGACATATACATCATCGACACCGACGAGGGCAGAGACCTTGACAGAGAGGAAGCGGCAAAGACAGCCGAGGGCTATCTCTATGAGCTGTACGCTTTGGGCATCGTCACCTGCGCCCCTGAGAATATGTACTACGATATTTACGATGACGTCTGCCCGGTCGTGCTTATCGACGAGAGCGGCAGAGGAGACGGGCTTTTGGCGTGGAGCTTTGTCGCCAACGGAGACGACGGTTCGATAGTGATGTTCATAGACGACGAAAGCTCGCTGATGCTCGGAATGTCCTTCTATTCGAACGGGGAAGCCGTTCTGACGGAGGATGACGCAGACCTTATTGACATCTTTGCGGAATATTGCGCCGACAGGCTCGGCGGAAAGCTTATGGAGATCGAATACATCTCAAACGACGTCTCCTACGGGGATCTGTTCAGATTCAAGATAAGCTTTGACGACGGCTTCACCTATGTTCCGCTCGATCTGAGGTTATACGAAAGCCACATGGCGTTTAATATGGAGTAAGCTTTAAGAAGCGGCCGTGGTTTCCAACGACCGCTTTTCTGCGCAAAAATAAGAGTTTCCGAGTTTAATTTGTGATTTTATATGTCGGCGGATTCGTCTTTACGTTATAATAAAGAAACGGGAGAATATATAAAACGAGAGCCTCCGGCGGATGCCGGAGGCTCTTTCATTTATACTTAATACTCTTTATTATTCTTCGGTAGCAAGCTCTTCCTTGCTGCCGCCGATCTTTTTCTGAAGCCAATCCTTGCCTTCAACGAAGCGGGAGACGATGTAGGTCGCAACATAGTCACCTGCGGAGTTGACCATGGTTGCGGGAGGATCGACGAGGTTTCCGATTGCAAGAGCTATGGGGAAGGCTACTGCAAGCTGGTCGGGGAAGAACAGAGTGCAGAGCACAAGCTCGCCCGTACCGCCGCCGCCGGGGATACCGCTCATTGCGACGGAGGAGAATACCGCAACGATTATTGCGAGTATTGCTTCGCCCGTGCCGAAGTCAGGACGGAACACACCGAACAGGAATGCGACTTTGATGATAGCGCTCATTGCGGAGCCGTCCATGTGCATAGTTGCGCCGATGGGTACGACGATGTTGGAGACTTCCTTGGAAACGCCGGTCTCCTCGCAGACCTCCATGTTGGTGGGGATGGTAGCGACGGATGAGCAGGTGCCGAAGGAGACCGCAGCAGGTCTGAACAGGTGCTTCCACATGACCTTGACCGCACCCTTGCCGCCGCCGAAGCGGGCGTATATCGGGAAGAACACGAACATATATACGAAGCTCAGCACATAGTAAACTATCAGAGTACGGCTGTAGTCGCCGATAAGGTCGGGACCGAATGTAGCCACGAGAGAAGCAAAGAAGCCGAAGAAGCCGATGGGGGCGTAGTAGGTGATTATCTTTACGACATTCATGAGGCAGGCGGTCAGGTTATCGAGAAGCTTTGCGACCATGCTCTCCTTGCCGCCGCTCATCTGAACACCGAAGCCGAAGAATACCGCTGCGATAATGAGAGGAAGAATTGCCTTACGGCTGAGCAGTTCGACAAAGTCGGGCTTCGTGAAGAAGTTTATTATCATATCGGCAACGCCGAGGGTCGAGTCAACGGTGCCTTCGGTCGCCTTGTAATCTCCGGTAACGACAGGGAAGAAGCGAACAACGAGATACATGATGACGGCAGCGATTGCTGCGGTCACGAGGAAGGTCGCAATGGTGATACCCATGACCTTGCCCGCACGCTTTGCGCTCGACATATTGGAGATCGCCGAGGCTATGGAGCAGAACACCATCGGCACGACGACGCAGAACATGAGGTTTATAAACACGGTTCCGAGAGGAGCAAGCTTCGAGCCGAGCGAAGGCTTCAAGGCGCCGACGAGACAGCCGGCGACGATGCCCGTCAGCATGAATAATATAAAGCCGTAGTTTTTAAAAAAGGATTTTTTAGCCATAGTCAATTCTCCCTTTAAATATTCTGTATTCAAATTATATTCTGAAATATTTGCCATGTAAATTGACATTTGTGCTTGAAACATTGCAAATTGTGCGCTATAATCAATTAACATAACATTTCGGGAGCAGAACAATGTCAGAACGGTTTCAATACAGCAGGGAAGGCTACCTAAACGAGGATTTCCGATTCTTCCACCTCAGTGACACAGCGGGGCAGGAGAGGGACTATCACTTTCACGAGTTTGACAAGATCGTCGTGCTTATCTCCGGCAAGGTCGATTACACGGTCGAGGGAACGACCTACAGGCTCATGCCGTGGGACGTGCTGCTTGTCCGCCACCACATGATACACAAGGCGCTCATAGACCAGACGGAGCCGTATGACAGGATCATCATTTATTTAGACTCCGCTTCCGTGGAGCGCTATGCGCCGAACGGCGGTCTTGCCGACTGCTTTGCCGAAACGGAAAAGCGCAGCTACTGTCTTTTAAGACCCGGTGCCGAGGAGATACCTGCGCTCTCGGAGCAGCTTTCAAGGCTTGAAGCGTCCGAGACCGACAGCGGTTTCGGTGCCAACATCATGCGCTCGACGCTGCTGGTGCAGCTTTTGGTGCTTTTAAACCGCATCATGCAGGGGGACGAGGGCAGGGTACACGAAGGTTCGGAGTGCGACGAAAAGATAGCGGCAGTCCTTTCATATATAAATGAAAACCTCGCAAGCGACCTCGGCATAGACGAGCTGGCGGCAATGAGCTTCCTCAGCCGCTACCATTTCATGCGCCTGTTCAAATCTCAGACCGGCTACACGGCGCATAACTACATACGCCAAAAGCGGTTAAATCAGGCAGCGCGACTCATACGGGAGGGAGTGCCGGCGGTCAGAGCCGCCGCCGAATGCGGCTTTGCGGATTACTCGGCGTTTCACCGTGCTTTTACTAACACCTTCGGCGTAAGCCCCGGCAAAATCAAAAGAATGTGATATTATGTAAACCGCAGTACTACTGCGGTTTATTTTCTCAGCAGCTTGCCGAGAACTTGTTTTTGATCTGACTGATCTTCTGAGCATCAGCCTGCTCGGTGGGGTACCAGCCGTGACCCTGCATCTGCTTGTAGATGCTGTCCTGCATGGCGAGGGATTCGTTGAGCGCCGTGTTGAAGGTCTGATGCACCTTATCGGTGGAGGATTCTATCGCACCGTGCATATACAGATCGCAAACGCCTTTGGTGGTAAGGAGAACGTTCTCCATGATGTCTCTGTCGTTCATTGCATTTCCTCCTCAGATAAGTCCGTAGAACTCGGTGAATATCTTGCGGTTCTTGTCCGCCATCTGTTGAGCCTGACGCTTGAGCGCAGGATCGCTGAGCTTTGCGGCGGCGTCGTCCCACTGAGTGGTAAGGAATTTTGCGTGACCGAGTGCATCTTCGATATAAAGAAGCTCTTTGGGTGTCATGTTTTTGCTCCTCCAAAAATTAGATTTGAGCCTTTGCTCGAAACTATCTTCTGCAAAATCGGAAAAGCTATGCCCGGAAAATCTTAAAATGAATTTTTTGTTTATTGAAGAAAAATCAAAAACGTGCTATTATGAAAAAGATTTTCGTCGAGGTAAATGATATGAGCGAATTAAAAAGAATGGCTGCAATACACGATCTTTCGGGACTGGGCAAATGCTCGATAACCGCCGCCTTGCCCATCGTGTCGGCAAGCGGCGTCGAGTGCTGCTGCATACCGACGGCGCTGCTGTCAACGCATACGGGCGGCTTTACCGGCTGGACCTTCCGTGATCTGTCGGAGGACATGGTGCCGATAGCTAAGCATTGGAACAGCCTCGGAATGAAGTTTGATGCCGTGTATTCCGGCTACCTTGCGTCGCCTGAGCAGGGCGAGCTGCTTTGCGAGTGCATCGACCTGCTTTCGGATGAGGACACGCTCGTCATCGTCGACCCCGCAATGGCGGATAACGGCAGATACTACGCAAACCTCGGTCCCGACATGACGGAGTGCTTCAAAAAGATCATCGGCAGGGCGGATATCATCACCCCCAACATGACGGAGGCGTGCTTCCTTACGGGGACGGAGTACCGCAGCGTAGGGAATGACGACGAATTTGTCGAGCGTCTGCTTGACGCCCTTACGGAGCTTGGTCCCGAAACCGTCGTCATAACCGGCGTCTGTTCGTCGGACGGAGAGGTAGGCATCGTCGGCAGAGACTCGAAAAACGGTGAGGTCTGCCGTCTTATGAGTCCCGCAAGAAATGGGACCTTCCACGGATCGGGGGACGTTTTTGCCTCGGCGCTGTCCGCACTTCTTGTGCGGGGCTTTGAGTTTGAACGTGCGCTGCGCCTTGCGCAGGAGTTTGTCGCCGACTGTGTCGACCGCACCGAGCGGCGCTGCGGCGGAGGCAATTACGGGCTTGATTTTGAAAGCGCACTGCCTCGGTATATAGCAAAAATCAATGAGTAATTTAAAGCGGAGCCTTGGGCGGATTCAGATAAGGATAAGTCGGTTTTGAGCGGCTCTTTTCCGCCCATACTTCATAAAAAATCTCGGCAATACACAAAGTATTGCCGAGATCTTATTATTTTGCCTGAACGAAAAATATCTCGCTCAAAACTGCCATGCACCCTGTAAAATCGGATTTTGTTCTGTGGCAAGGTGAAAAGCGCAGGAATAATGGAGATAATTCTACGCATTTTTAACGCCGCCACAGGGCAAAGACTTTTTACAGGGCGGCTCCCGTCAGCTTATCTTTATCTGAGTCCGCCCTTGCAGCTCCATTTTTTCGTACACAAGTAGACAATATGTTCAGAATGGAACAACAAATATGAAAAAGACGCCGGAAGTTATTGACACGATGTTGACATACTGCCTCAGAATTTAGTATAATGTTTGTTAATTGGAGGAGTATGTCCTCTGACGGGAGTATCCTATAATTTTATAAAGCGGAAGGGATTGCGAATGAAAGACCTAAAACATCTTATCTACTTTGAATCACTGCTGCAGGAAGCTCAGAACGAGCTTGTCAACAAGGCAGTGGAGGACGGGCAGATAGCGCTTGGCTACAACTGCTATTACATACCCGAAGTCCTCATGAATCTTGACGGCTGCTTCTCATCCAGACTCCGTGCGCCCAATTGCACCTCCAGCGACGTTGCGGATTACTACATGACCACCAGAAACTGCCCTTACGTCAGAGCGATTCTGGAGCGCGGTATCGAAGGCGGCTACAATTACCTCAGCGCACTGTTCGGTGCAGAGAACTGCGCCGCAATGGAGCGTATGGAAGAACACTTCTTCCTCATTAACCCCGTGAAGAACGAGAAGTTCTTCGTCACTCAGATCGACCCTCCCATGAAGGGCGATAAGACGAACCTCGACTACTACAAGGTACAGCTCAAGCTCAAGGTCGTCGACGAACTCGAAAAGCGCTTCGGCATCGACGTTTCCGACGCTGCGATGCGCAAGGCGGTCGAGGAACACAATGACCTCTGCCGTACCGTCACCGAGATCGGCAACTTCAGAAAGCTTGACAATCCTCCCATCACCGGATACGAGTTCCACGTCATCCAGCTCGTGAGCCAGGTTTGCCCGCACAAGCTTATCCTGCCTTACCTGAAGGAGACCCTTGAGGAGCTTAAGACCCGTAAGCCCGACAAGGAATTCCCGTACCGTGCCCGTGTCATTCTTGTCGGCTCCGAGATCGACGATCCCGAATTTACGAAGCTCGTCGAGATGAGCGGCGCTTACGTCTGCGCAGACCGCTACTGCTTCGGCTCCTTCCCCAGCAGGGAAGAGATCACCATCGAGGAAGGCGAGACCGCATTTGATGCGATCTGCCGCCACTATCTCTACTGGAACCAGTGCGCACGCTTTATGGACGGCTTCAAGATCGACCAGCGCCACGACATCGTTGCACAGCTTGCAAAGGACTACAAGGCCGACGGCGTTATCTACGAGAGCATGAAGTTCTGTGAGTTCTGGAGCTACGAAAAGATCCTTGCAAACCACGTTCTTACGACCGAGAAGCACATACCCTGCTGCACCATTGAGAAGGAATACGCTCTCGGTGCGGTCGGTCAGCTCCGCACCCGTTTCCAGGCGTTCATCGAATCGCTGGAAATCAAGACCATTCAGGGAGGTAACTAAGCATGTTTGATAAAGTTGTTGCTTTGATCGACAAAAAGCTTGAACGCTTTGATCCGATATGGCAGGCAGAAAACGGCGTCGGCGGACAGAGAAGCCGTTACTACGACAAGACCGGTGTTGCAAAGTACCGTGAGTGGAGAGGCGTTAAGGACACCCTCGTCGACTACTGCGCATGGCTCAAGAACCTTGCCGCCATGGCAAAGATGGTCGCATCCGCTCCGATCCCCTGTCTGAAGGGCTTCTGGGAGTACCGCTGGATGGGTTCCTACCTCGGTACATTCATGTTCATCGACCGTCTGTTCGAGGGCTACCGTAACAAAGAGCTCAAGATCGCACATATGCATATGCACGCAATCGTCCTGAGCCTTACCGGACGTATCGCATACATCCTCTCGCATGACCGCCGCCTCGGCGCAAGCGAGGAAAAGAGTGCACATCTCGTCCCCATCGACGAGGTCCTGCCTCCGCTCTTTATGACCGGTTTCCCCGATCTCTACCCCGTGCCTCTGCAGACTCTTCCCGAATTCATCATCTGCGACGTTGACCAGCACATCGAGCCGTATTACATCGACGTTGCCGAGTCCTTCGGCATCGCAGCGGACGTCTGCTCAAGATGTGCGGCCGAGACCGGTGTTGCACTTGACGACGCATTCCCCCTTATCGGCAAGGCACTCGTCACCACCAATATGCCCTGTAACGCATCCGAGGCGACCTCAATGTTCCAGCGCCGCCGTATCGGAATGCCCGACTATCAGGCGACCCTCGCAATGATCCACAATGAGCCGGAAGCGCTTCCGTTTTCCCGCAAGATCATGGAGGAGACCATCGCATTCATCGAGGAGCAATACAACACCAAGTTTAATTGGGATGCATTCTTCGAGGGCGCAAAGCGCATGAACGAGCAGAACACCATCGAGCTTGAAAAGTGGGACTTCTTCAAGACCACCCATTCTCCGCTCGTCGGCATTGCCGAGACGCTCTATAAGCTCTACGAGTGGCAGTCCGTAAACGGCACCGACCCCTACTTCAACAAGGTCGACCGCAAGGTCATTAAGATCATGCGTCAGGCATACAAGGAGAAGTACGAGCCTTACGGCGGCCGGACCCGTCACCGTGCGTTCCTGTGGGGACCCTCTGCGGTTTACTACACCGACTTCCCGACTTGGATACAGAACTGCTGGGGTATCAACATCGTGCTGAACATGGACTCCACCATGGGCTACAACATGATCGACACCTCCGACAAGGACAAGGCGATGGACGACCTGACCCGTCAGGCGGAGAAGGCTTGTATGCGTCACATGGCAGTCGGCGGTTGGAACAACGTCAACTCCGTATGGGAGTGGGCAAAGAACTTCAACTGCGATATGGTCCTCTTCAACGACAACGTCGCCTGCAAGGGCATGAACGGTGTCCACGCACTCATGGAGGAGCAGGCAAGAGACCTCGGCTTCCACTTCATCTTCATCGAGCATGACCTTGAGGACAGCCGCACGATCTCCCGTCAGGATATGAGAAAGTGCGTCAACAACTATATGTCCGTCGTCCTCGGCGAAGAGCCGCTCGACCCCACCATCGTTGAGTTTGACGACTCTGCCGCATATTGATAGGAGGGAAAATACATGAATACTGCTCTTAAAATCGGCGGAAAGCTTGGAATGTTTGCGCTGCTTGCTTTCGTCGGAACCTTTGGAATATACATGTTCAATGTCGAGAACAAGCTCATCTACTATGTGATCCGTCCTCTGCTTAACAAGCATTACGACAGCCAGGTCCGTGACCGCAGGATCGTCTGATCCGGCATAACGCAATAACAAAAAGCTCCGTGCAGCCGCACGGAGCTTTTACCATGCCGATAAAAACCGCCATGCATTGCATGGCGGTTTTTAAGTATCTTATTTAAGAACTATGGCGTTTTGAGCTATCCAATCCGCCCACTGCTTGTAATACTGAGCGGAGAAGTGGATGCCGTCGGAGCTGTACTCGTCGCCGAGGTTGCCGTTTGCGTCGTCAAAGACGGGGTTAACGTCGAGGTAGAATATCGTCTTGCCGTCGCAAAGACCCTTTAAAAGCTCGTTGAAGGCGTTGATATTCGTGTTGTTGACGCTTGCCACGGCTGCCGGGTTTGCGCTGACGTGAATGTTTGCCTCAACGTAGATGATCGCATCGGGGCAGTACTCACGAACGAGGTCGATGACCTTCTGATAGTTTCCTGCGAGTGTGGGCAGGTCGCCGCCGATGTCGTTTATGCCGAGCATAATGTACACCTTGCCGAAGCTTCTGGACTGAAGCAGGGTCTGAAGCGTGACGCTGCCGAGACCGGAGATGTCGACCGCCTCATAGCGAACGCCGTACACGCTCATGCCGACGCTGCAAAAATATGTAGCGCTGTCTATGCCGCCGCACTGCTGGATGCCGACGGTCCTCGAATCGCCGATGAACAGAGCATCGTCAAAATAACCGTCGGGAGCCTGTCTGAATGCATAGGGGTCGGGCGTAGGCTCCGTACTCGGAGTCGGGGTCTTACCGCTGCTGCCGGGCTTTGACGAGGGAGAAGCGGGATCGTTGCTTCCGCCGGAAATGCAGGATATAAGCGAAACCGCAAGTAATACGACTATAACGATTACCAGCGCAACGGTCAGAGTCTTTTTGCTCATGTTTAAATTGCCTCCGTATTTTTGGGGTCGGTGTCCGTACCGACGAAGATCATTTGAGTGTGACCGAAAGCTTCACAGGGTTGTGATCGGAATTTTCAAAGCCAAGGTCAAGCGTGTTGACGTCAAGAAGCTCGACGTTGGGCGAAAGGATGAAGCCGTCGATAACATAGTGTTGGGTATTTTCAGTATCCGAGGGGTCGTAGGGCTGATTAAGCAGACGACAGCTCGGCGTATCCAGATCGTATGCAAGCGTCCAGCCCTCCGGCAGAATATCGTCCTCAATGAGACCGGGCTGCCAAAGTTCGGGGTGCTTGTTCGGATAGGCGTTAAGCCCGCCGGGGAATATCTGATTGAAGTCGCCGCCTGCGATAACATAGTTGCCCTTTGCGTATTCGGCTTCGATAAACTCACGGAGCTGCTTTGTCTGTGCGATCTTGCCCTCTCCGTCATCGTATGCTTCGAGGTGGAGGTTTACCACAACAAGCATCTTGTCGGAGTTTGCGATGGGGATGTAGTTTACAAGCAGGCAGCGCTTCAGGTTTGCGGTGCTGACGGGCCACGAGAAGGGGCAGGGGAGCGATATGCGCTCGGCACTGTCAACGTCGTAGATGGTGGTCGTCATAAGCCCGCTGTTTACCCTGCCGATGGGCGGCAGAGGGAAGGGAACGTAGGGGCAGGAGTAGTTGAGAGCGTAGGTGGTGTTGTACAGACCGAGGTAGTCACGCTCGTCGATACCGTAGGTGCGGCTTGACCCGGTGTCGACCTCCTGAAGCATGTATATGTCGGAGAGGTTTTCATCGTCGTACAGTGTGTTATATATGTTGCGGAGATAGGCGGAAACGGTGTCCCTGTCCGCAGCGGCAACCTCCTCGCCGCCGTCCATGAAGAAGTCGGAGCCTTCACCGAGACCGGCGTAGCCGATGTTCCAGCTAACAACGTTAAGCTCCTGACCGACAACGGGACTCAGTCCCTCAAGCCGATCGGCTTTGGTTACGCTGACGCTCGTGACGGGTTCGGGGTTAAATTCGTTCACACTGAGATATGTAACGAAACCGACAGCAAAGAGTGCGATAACTGCGATAACGATAAGGAGAATTTTCAGTATTTTTTTCAGCATAGGCTCATCACCTCAATACGGAATAATAGCACACTCTGTCTACTTCTTCAAGCATCAACGGAAAATTCGGTAAATTTCGTCTTTTTACTTGCTACGTCCGGCAAAAAGGAGTATAATCACAAATCATGCAAAATGGAGGGCTATGACAGTGAATAAGGAGACATTTAACGTTTTGGGCGGCTATGTGCTGTGGGGACTGCTCCCCGTGTTTTGGAAGCTGCTTGCCGGCGTCAATTCCGCATACGTCCTTGCCCAGCGCATCGTGTTCTCGTGCCTGTTCTGCTTTGCGGTGATACTTATTAAGAAAAACGGCGGAGAGCTGAAAAACATATTACGAGACAAAAAGCAGCGCCGTCTTTATCTTGCCTGCGGTCTTCTTATCTCTGCAAACTGGGGCGTTTACATCCTCACGGTCGCAACGGGCAGGATCTTGGAGGCGAGCCTTGCGTACTACATGAACCCCCTGTTTTCCATCCTCATCGGTGCTCTGATATTTAAGGAGCGGCTGAGCGGGGTGCAGTGGCTGAGCGTGGCGCTTGCGTTTGTCGGCGTCATGTACTCCGTGGTGCTGTACGGCAGTGTGCCGTATCTTGCGATAATCATCGGCCTTACCTTTGCACTGTACGGTGCGATAAAGAAGGGCATCAAGGCGGAGAGCGAGGTCTCGATCTGCATGGAGACCGTGTCCGTTCTGCCGCTTGCGCTGATCTTTATAGTATATGCCCAGCTTTCCGGCTTTACGACCTTTGCCTCGCTGAGCGTTAAGGAAATGTTGCTGCTTGTGCTTACGGGTGCGATAACCTCCGTGCCGCTAATGCTTTTTGCAAGCGGCATAAAGCGCACCAGCATAACGGTGTCGGGAATACTGATGTATATAAACCCTACCTTGCAGCTGCTTCTCGGCGTGTTCGTGTACAACGAGGAGTTTACGAAGGCAAACGCCGTCACCTTTGCCTTTGTGTGGCTTGCGGTGATACTGTTCGTCGGCGACGGACTGCGGCACAAAAGGCACGAAAAGCTTGCAAAATAAACGAAAATCTCCCCGTCATACGACGGGGAGATTTTTGCGATTGTTGTTACAGCTCAGCGATAAGCTCGCACTCGACAAGCACGTCCTTGGGCAGGCGTGCGACCTCAACGCAGCTTCTGGCGGGGTAAGGCTCCGCAAAATACTGTGCATAGATGGCGTTGATCGCTGCGAAATCGTTCATGTCCTTGATGAAAACGGTGGTCTTTACGACCTTGGACATATCGCTTCCGGCAGCCTTGAGCAACTCGGTGAGGTTTTTGAAAACCTGATGTGCCTGAGCCTCAAGACCCTCGGCGACGGCGCCCGTTTCGGGGATGATGCCGATCTGACCGGAGGTGTAGACAAGACCTCCGGCAATGCGTGCCTGAGAATAGGGGCCGATTGCAGCCGGTGCTTTTTCGGTGGAAACAACTTTCATAACTGATCCTCCTCAATTTATCGTAATTTTAAATCCTTTGCTTTTAAGCTCGTTTATCACACGCTTTCCGTGGTCGGAACCACCGACCTCACAGGAGACGTGGACGTTCGTTTCGTTGGGGTTAAGTCCGGGGAACAGACGGTCATGCTCAAGCGAGAGAATGTTTGCGCCGAGCGACGCAATGTCGTTTAAAAGCCTTGACAGACTGCCGGGCTTGTCGAGCAGGGTGACGGTGAAGCGCAGTCTGCGCCCTCTGGCGACGAGTCCCTGTTCAATTATACACTGAACGAAGCTCACGTCAATATTGCCGCCGGAAAGAAGGCAGACGACCTTTTTGCCGGTGACGTCGATCTTCTTCTTGAGTATGGCGGCTACCGGGGTAGCGCCCGACGGCTCGACTATCTGCTTGCAGCGCTCCATGAGCAGCAGTATCGCCTCGGAGATCTCGTTGTCGTTGACGGTCACAACGTCGTCGACATAGCGATTGATAAGCTCGACGGTAATGTCGCCGGGAGCCTTGACGGAAATGCCGTCGGCTATCGTTGCGGAGGTATCCGCACATATGTACTTTTTCTCCTTGAAGGAACGGTATATCGGGTCGCAGCCCTCTGCCTGAACGCCGATTACACGGATGCGGGGGTTTATCTGCTTTACGCACGCCGCAACGCCTGCAAGCAGACCGCCGCCGCCTGCGGGTACGATTATCATATCGACGGTGGGCAGGTCGCCGACTATCTCAAGACCGAGAGTGCCCTGACCTGCGATAACGTCGATGTCGTTGTAGGGGTGCAGAAAGACTGCTCCCTCCTCCTTGCAAATCTCAAGCGCCTTTGCGTATGCGTCGTCGTAGCAGTCGCCGCTGAGAATGACCCTTGCGCCGTAGCCCTGAGTCGCCTGGACCTTGGCAATGGGAGCGGTGGCGGGCATAACTATGGTTGCGGGGATGCCAAACTTTGCGGCGGCGCAGGCGACGCCCTGAGCGTGGTTCCCTGCGGAGGAGGCGACGACGCCGGAGACCTTACCCTTTGCGGCAAGCACGGCAATCTTGTTGGAAGCGCCCCTGATCTTGAAGGAACCGGTTTTCTGACGATTTTCGCACTTTAAATAGATCTGACCGCCCGTTGCGGCGGAAAAGGTAGAGGACATATCAAGCTCGGTGTGATGCAGGGAAGCGCCGATTCTCTGCGCAGCAAGCTCAATATCGCTGAGTTTTAATTCCACGGTGACACACTCCTTTGCTTACTTCTGTTTTAATTTTAAATGCATTTTCTGAAATAATCAAGTAAAATGTCCGTGCAAGGGCAACAAAATTGCAATATGTCCTTGCTGCGGAGACGATACGCCGCCGCAGCAAAACAATTCAGTCAAGACCTGCGATACCGCTGACATAGGAGCGCATTTGACCTGCGCTGTCTATGCCCTTTGCACCGTCTATGACCCGCTGCTGGCTTGCGGCGTCAAGCTTTGAGAAGCGGAAAAACGCCTCCGTGTTCTGAATGAGCGCCATACCGAGACCGAGAGGTATCTCGCTGCCGTTTTTCGATATCATATTATCACCTCGGGAATATTTTCTCCCGAAGGCAAAAAAGTATGCACCGTCAAAAGGCGGTGCATACTGTCATTTTATTTTGAGAAAACGGAGCTTGCGGGGTGACTTGCAACGACCCAGCTTCCGTCCGCCGCCGTGCCGATGGGAAGGCGGAAGGCGGTGCCGTCGGAGTTAATGCAGTCGATGTACGTCGCAAGGTCGGTCGAGACAAGGCGCAGGGAAGTACCTGCCTTGCTGATAACGCCGTCAACGTTGAGGTCGATAACGAGCTTCAGCTCACTGCCCTCCGCAAAGGTGCAGGCGCCGGCCGAGGGCGTAAGAGCAGCAGTACCGCTTTCGTTTCGTGTAATTGCGTAGGGGGTGAAAACGGTGAATTCACCGACAAAGCCGAAGTTGCCGGAGATCATCACACGGCTGCCGTTAAACTCGCCGATGCTGCCGGGAGCTTCAAACAGTGCGGTAAGCTCGTCGGAGAAGTCGTATCCGCAGCTAACGTCGGCACCGTTTTCGTCCTTGCCGGAGACGAATATTTCAAAGGCGCTGTCGCCGTCGATGTCGTAAAGCAAGATGCTCTCCTTGGATGCAACGGGAGTTTCGGCTTCAAAGCTCTTTTTGCCGACGCTCACGGTCAGCTTGCCGGAGTCGAATTTGAGCGATTCACTGCGGCCGCTGCCGTCAAGATCGCCGACATAGCCGGAGGAGATCTTGAGACCTGCGTCGCCGCCGTCGGGATCGTATACCACAGGGTTACCGGCGGAGTCAAGCGCAATGAGCCTGTTGTGACGCTGACCGTCCGCCGTGGTGAAGCCGACGTACAGACCGGGCGTGGTGCCGAGCTGAGCCGCTATCGGGAAAGCACCGCCCTGTGTCATATCGCTGCAATAGCGAAGCTGAGACACAAGAACGTAGCTGCCGTCGTTATAATAGTTTGCGGTGTACACGCTGAGATCATAAACGTTGCCGGTGACGGTGAGGGACAGGGTGGCGCCCTCAATGTCGCTGCCGACGGCAATAAAGGAGCCGGCATCCGCTGCCGCCTTGCTCAGTGCGGAAACGTTTCCGTAGTCGCCGCTGTATTCTTCGGGGAGGAAGCGCTCGTAGAGGAGGTCGCCGATCTCGGAGTAGGGGATAACGAACTCAAAGAAGCCGGATTCCTTCGGTGCGATCTCACCGGGGTTTGCGGCTATGACCAAGCCCTCGCCGCTGAGGTACCAGTGACCGTCGGAAACGAGAGAGGAGAGGGTCTCGGTATAGCCCGTGTTAAAGACCATGCCCTCGTCCTTGAAGCGCTCCTCGTTGGTGGTGGCGATAAGAACGTACTCCGAGCAGAAGCTGCGCAGAGCGTCGCTGTCGGAGGAAAGATCGTCAAAGAGCAGCTCCTCTCCGGTCTCGGCGTCGTAGGTCGCACCGAAGATCTTGAGGCTCGAATCGGTCGCAAGCGACGCACGGTCGACCATTCTGAAGGAGATGAGCTTTTCGTCGCCTCGCATGGTCCTCACCGTGCGGCCCATGGTAAAGTCACTTATCTGAGCATCGGCGGTCGCAGCGGCGACGTTTGAGTCGTATGCGCTGCGGTAAGCATCCTTTTCGCTGCCGAGGAATACGGTGTTAAGCTGCGCAACGGAGTCGTTAATCTTCTGCGCCGCATCCTGACGGTCGGCGATATATACGGTCGGAACGGCTACGGTGATACCGGCTTCCGGGGCGGAGTCGTTAATGTCAACGATGACGCTGCCGCCGCAGCTCACGGATTCACCGCTGTAAACGATGTGATGATCCTCGGTAACGGTGATGTTGATCTTTGCCATGTTGCCGAAGTCGTCGCTGAAGGAGGCGACGGCAAGTATCTCCATATCCTTGTCATAGACGCAAACGGTGTAATCAATGACGTAGGAAGCCTTCTTCTCGGCGTGAGTGCCTGCGGGGTCAAAGTGAACGACCTCACCGGACTTGAACGTATCGCCCTTTGCGGGGGTGCATGACTCGGAGCCGGAATCGGTGCCGAAGGAAACGGTGTAGACGTCGGTGGCTTCGACGGTGACGTAAAGCCCGCATTTGCGCCGCTTTTCGGTGTTGCTGCCGGAGCAGGCACACAGAGTCAATATAACGGATAATGCCATCAAAACGGCAAGAAATCTGCGCATACGGTATTGCCTCCAATGAGTAAGACTTATTAAATATAGAATAAATATACCATACACCGCCTGCAATTGCCAGTATTCAGCCGAAAACTTAATAGTTTTGTAATAAAAAATCCAAATGCTGAAAAAGAAAATCCCGAAGTTTGAACTACTTCGGGATTTTTCGCATAAATGGAGCAGGGTACGGGAGTCGAACCCGCCTCCGAAGCTTGGGAAGCTCCTGTACTACCGATGTACTAACCCTGCAAACATTACAAGTATAGCACAGCTTTCTTTGCTAATCAAGTATAAGCTTGCTTTATTTGGGGCCTGTGTGTTAATATATCATAACAATACCGCAAAATTTGCGAAAATCGGAGACAAGATGAAAATCAGATCGTTTATCGGAACAAAGCAATTTTACAAAATGGCGCTTGCAATAGCAATACCTATCATGGTGCAGAACGGAATAACGCAGCTCGTGTCGATGCTCGACAACCTGATGGTCGGCAGACTCGGCACCGAGCAGATGTCCGGCGTTGCGATCGCAAACCAGATGATATTCGTATATAACCTCGCAATATTCGGTGGACTGTCGGGAGCGGGAATATTCGCCGCACAGTTTGCCGGAAAGGGCGACAACGACGGTATACGCAGCGTTTTCCGCTTCAAGATATACATCGCCGCCGCCGTGCTTGCGCTTGGACTTTTCGTGATAGGCACCTTTAACGAGCCTATCATCAACCTGTTCCTGCACGAGGGCGGCAGCACCGGAGACCTTGAGCTGACGCTTCGCTACGGTCAGGAGTATACCTATATGATAATGTGGGGGCTTGCGCCCTTTGCAGTGTCGCAGATGTACGCAACGACCCTCAGAGAGACGGGGGAGACGGTGCGCCCCATGATCGCAAGCATTGCTGCTGTCGTGACGAACCTCATCCTTAACTACATCCTCATATTCGGAAAGCTCGGTGCTCCGGCGATGGGCGTTAAGGGTGCTGCGCTTGCGACGGTCATCTCCCGATTTGTGGAGCTTGCGCTCATTGCATCGTGGGCGCACAGACACACCGAAAAGGCCCCGTTCTTCGAGGGAGTGTACAGGACTCTTAAGCTTCCGCCCGCTCTCGCACTGAAGATCGCAAAGCAGGGTCTGCCGCTGCTTGTGAACGAGGTCATGTGGTCTGCGGGAATGGCGCTTCTCACTCAGTGCATCTCCACGAGGGGACTTGCCGCCGTCGCTGCGACCAACATTTGCTATACCGTTACCAACCTGTTTAACGTCGTGTTCCTTGCAATGGGTGCGACCATCGGCATCGTGGTCGGAAATCTGCTCGGAGCGGGGAAGTACGAGGAGGCGGTGGACACCGACCGCAAGCTCATTGCACTCAGCGTTGCATCCTGTACCGTACTCGGACTGCTGCTTGCGGCGGTATCCGGGCTTATCCCGCAGCTTTACAACACCACAGACGAGGTAAAGAGCCTTGCGACCCAACTCCTTATCGTCGGCGCTTTTGTCATGGTGCTTGACGCATTTTCAAACGCCTGCTACTTCACTCTGCGCTCCGGCGGCAAGACAAACATCACCCTGCTGTTTGACAGCGGCTACGTTTGGGGTGTTATGATCCCCGTGACGGCGATCCTTGCATACATGACCGATCTGCCCATCCTTCCGCTGTACATCATTTCGTACCTCACCGTGATACCGAAGTGCATAGCCGGATTTGTTTTGGTCAAGAGCGGAAAGTGGATAAAGACTATAGTCCCCGACGAGGTGTGAGCAGCTTAGGCTTTAAAATTAATCTATACACTTTGCCCAAAATGTACGATTTGACGTTGACTGGAAAAAAACAATAATATAATTTTAAAGCAACAAGAATAAATCACAGGAGGGCGAAAATGAAAAAACGCATACTCAGTATTCTGCTCGTCATTGCGCTTGCATGCAGCCTCGTCATGCTCCCGGCGTACGCCGAGAACGATGCTGCTCCTGCCAAGGACGGGACGGAGTATACCACCGTGTTTGTGCATGGCTTGCTCGGCTTCGGTTATAACGACAAGGTGAGCGATTTGTGTGCTACTGGGGTATGACTTCCGGCAACATGATGGATTATCTCGGAGGCAAGGGCTACGATGTGGTTAACGCATCCGTCGGTCCGCTTTCAAGCTGCTGGGATCGCTGCTGTGAGCTTTTTGCACAGCTTACCGGCACCAAAACGGACTACGGCGCAGCCCATTCTAAGGCTTGCGAGGAGAGCTTTGCCAATGCCGACAACGACCTAAAGCACGACCGTTACGGACGTGACTATACCGGCGCTGCGATAACGAGCGGCTGGGGTCCCATCTATGACGCAAACGGCAAGGTCACCGGCTGGTACGACAATAAGCTCAACCTCGTCGGTCACTCCTTCGGCGGTCCGACCGTCACGATGTTCCTTCAGCTTCTTGCGGAGGGCGACGCCGACGAGATCGCATGGGGCAAGGAGCAGGCGGCGCTTTACGGCGGCGACTGGCACGATTACGTCTCCCCGCTGTTCTGGGGCGACTACGACGGTGAGTACCTTATAAACTCCGTCACCTCTCTTGCGGGCGTTCTGAACGGAACGACCTTCCTTTCAACCTGCAAGAACTCCGCAGATGCGATAATGTCGATCGTTGCGGTCATTGCAAACAGCTTCGGTCTTACCGACCTCACGATCATGTACGACTTCCAGCTTGAGCATTTCGGCATCACCAAGACTCCGGGTGAGGCGAAGTCAAGCGAGGAGTATTTCAGCTTCCTCAAGCAGCAAGGCTTCCTCGACGGCTACGACAACGCACTGTTTGACCTGTCAATCATGGGTACCAACGACCTCAAGCAGGGCTGGGATACCTATGACAACGTGTACTACTTCTCCTACGCCGGCGACAAGACCTATGAGGATCCTCTTACCGCCTACCACAATCCTGATCCGGACATCATGCCTCTGTTCTCCGCATGGTCCTTTGACATGGGACACGACGACTACAGCTTTGAGCAGGTCAAGGACATCCACGGCAAGTGGGCGGGCAATACCGACAAATCGTGGATGGCAAACGACGGTATGGTAAACACCATTTCCGCACGTTATCCCATCGGCGCAGCCAATAAGCCCTACGACAAGAACGCAATTGAACCGGGAATTTGGCAGTGGAGCGACAAGGACTACGATCACCTGAGCTTCTGCGGCGGACTTCTCGATCCGAGAGTTTCGTCCACTCCCAAGGAGACGAGAGCCTTCTATCAGGAGATAATGGATAACATTGCGGCGACGACTCCGATCGCAAAGCCCGCAAATCCCGATCCCAATCCGACACCCGAAAAGCCGTTCCCGTTCAAGGACGTTCCCAAGGGCGGCTGGTCATATGACTACATAAATAAGCTGTATCAGGAAGGCATAGTAAACGGCAAGACCTCCGACACCTTCGATCCCAAGGGCAACGTGACGAGAGGTCAGTTTGTGAAGATGCTCGGCTGCCTTGACGGTATCGACGCATCACAGTACTCAAGCTGCCGCTTCGGTGACGTGAGCAACCGCAGCGTGTTTGCGCCCTATATCGAGTGGGCGGCACAGAACGGCATAGTAAACGGCTACGATGCACAGACCTTCAAGCCGTCTCAGAACATAAGCCGTGAGCAGATGGCGGCGATAATCTGCCGCTACTGCGAATATGCGGGCATCGAGCTTCCGAAGGTCAACCCCGCAACCGAATTCGGCGACGAAGCGAGCATCTCCGCATACGCCATCGGCTATGTCAAGACGCTTCAGGAGGCCGGCATCATCTGCGGCTATGAGGATGGCAACTACCGTCCCTTCGCAAATACCACACGCGAACAGGCGTGCAAGGTGCTTTGCGGACTGCTGTAAACAATTTCATAAAAAATCCTGCCGATAACTTTCGGCAGGATTTTTTGCGCTTATCAATGCTTTGCACCGCAATTTTTAGTTGAAAGAGAGCGGGCAATATAGTAAAATAAAAGTTACAAATCTATCGGAGATGATTCCTATGCCGTCATATGTTGAATTTAAAAACGTGAAAAAAGTGTATAAAATGGGCGAGGTCAGCATAGAGGCGCTCAGAGACGTGAGCTTTGAGATCGAAAAGGGCGAGATCTGCGTCATCGTCGGTGCCTCCGGCGCCGGAAAGACGACGCTGCTCAACATCCTCGGCGGAATGGACACGCTCACCTCCGGCAGCGTTACGCTTGACGGCAAGGACATTTCGGCTTACTCACAGCGTGAGCTTACGAGCTACCGCCGCTATGACGTGGGCTTTGTGTTCCAGTTTTACAATCTCGTGCAGAACCTGACCGCACTTGAGAACGTCGAGCTTGCGGCGCAGCTCTGCAAGGACCCGATGGAGCCGGACAAGGTGCTGGATATGGTGGGGCTGTCCGACAGAAAGGCAAACTTCCCGGCGCAGCTCTCCGGCGGCGAGCAGCAGCGTGTGGCAATAGCGAGGGCGCTGGCAAAGAATCCGAAGCTCATGCTTTGCGACGAGCCTACGGGTGCCCTCGACTACAACACGGGCAAATCCGTTCTGAAGCTGCTTCAGGATTGCAGCCGCATAAACGGGATGACGGTCGTTATCATCACGCACAACCAGGCGCTGACCGCCATGGCGGACAGGGTGATCTCGGTCAAGAGCGGTATGATAACGAATGTCACATTGAACGAACATCCGATTCCTATTGAGGAGATAGAGTGGTAAGTGATGAAGTCGCAGGTTTTTAAGCTTTGCATAAGGGAGATAAAAGCAAGCTTCGGGCGCTATATGGCGATATTCGCCATAATTGCGCTGGGGGCAGGCTTCTTTATGGGACTTCGTATGTCAAGACCCGACTTTATCGAGACCTATGACAGATACACGCAGCGCTTTGACTTCTTTAACTATCGCCTCGTCTCGACCTTGGGACTGACGGACGACGACCTCGACCTTGTGCGTGACATGGACTTTGTGACGGACGCCGAGGGCGCAAAATCCGCTGACTTCATGGTGCGTGACGGCGACGATAATCTTATTATAATTGCGCACAGCATTCCGAAAAGAATAAACAAGATAGACCTCATTGCGGGGCGTATGCCCGAAAAGCCGAACGAGTGCCTTGCGGACCCGGAAATGTACACCGAGGGTGACATCGGTAAGACGATAAAGCTCTCGCCCGACAACGGGAGCGCCACCTTTGACAGCTTTGCTTACGATTCCTACACCATAACGGGAATCACCGAGAGCGTGAGCTACATAAACCTTGAGCGAGGCTCAAGTACTCTCGGCAACGGCAGTGTGGCGGGGTATATCTACATCCCCGAAGACGGCTTTGCCCTTGACTGCTATACCGACATTTACCTGACGCTCGACATTTCGGGCTACGTTTATTCCGACGAGTACGAGGAAAACGCCGAAAAGTACCGTGAGCCGCTGGAAAGCTTCATGGAGGAGCGGGCAAAGGTCCGCTACGACAGCATTATTGACTCTGCGACCGAAGCTCTGTCCGAGGCACGGGCGGAATACGAAAAGGGTCTTGCGCAGTATGAGCCGTCCAAGGCAAAGTACGATGCGGCAAGGAGCGAGTTTGACGAGGGCAAGGCAGCCGCCATGGCCGAGCTTAACAAAGCGGAAGCAGAGCTTAAACAGGCGGAGGCAATTGCGGGAGACAAGACCGCAATACAGCAAAAGCAGGATGAGATCGACAAGGCAAGAGCCGAGCTTGATGCAGGGTATATCGAATACGAGCGTGGGCTGAACGCATATAATCTCCGATACGAGGCGGAGCTTCGCACCGTCAATGCTCAGGTGGATTACTACACCGCAAAGGTCGCCGAAAAGCAGCAGGAGATAGCGGACGCCGAGGCGGAGCTTAGCTCTCTAAACGCTCAGCTTGCCGACGCTTCGGGACCGGAAGCCGTGCGTCTGCGCAGCGAGATACGCCGAACGGAGCTTAGAATAAATACCTCGACGACCGAACTCCAAATTGCGCAAAGCAGACTTGACGAGCATCTTTCGAGAAAGGCTGAGAAGGAAGCCGAGCTTGCACCCTTAAAGCAGCAGCTTGACGATGCAAAGGCACAGCTTGACGCAGGCTATGCGCAGCTAAACGAGGCACAGGCGGCGCTCGATCAGGTGAAAAACGGCAGCGTAGCGGATGCGAGGGCGGAGTTTGACCGCAAAAAGTCGGAGGTGCTTGCACGGTTTGACGGCGCCGAGGCGGAGCTTAACGCAGCAAAAGCGCAGCTTGACGATGCAAAGGCACAGCTTGACGACGCAAAGGCACAGCTTGACGACGCCGAAAAGCAGATCAAAAACATGAACAATGCCGACACCTATGTGCTTGGCAGAGATACTAATATCGGCTACGCCTGCTTTGAAACGGACACCCGTATCGTTGACAGCGTGGCAAACGTGTTCCCGCTCTTTTTCGTTCTTGTGGCGGCGCTCGTGTGCCTGACCACCATGACGAGGATGATAAACGACCAGCGCACACAGGTCGGCGTGCTGAAGGCGCTCGGCTACGGTTCCGGCGCTATTATGGCGAAATATCTGATATACTCCGGCTCGGCGACGCTGTTCGGGTGTGTTTTCGGTATCGGTATCGGAGTGTACGTTTTCCCGTTCATCGTTTGGGTGGGCTACGGGATCATATACAATTTCTCAGGGCTTGTGTTTAACGTGAACTGGCTCTTGGCGGCGGAGATCACCGCAGCGAATCTTGCGGCGATGCTGCTCGTCACATGGCTCTGCTGCCGCAGCGAGCTTAAAGAGGTGCCGGCGGAGCTTATAAGACCCAAAGCGCCGGAGGCGGGAAAGCGCACTCTGCTTGAGCGCATCACGTTTATCTGGAAGCGCTTCAGCTTTATGCAGAAGGTCTCCGCAAGAAACATCCTGCGCTACAAAAAGCGCATTTACATGATGCTCCTCGGCATCGGCGGCTGTACGGCGCTCATTCTGACGGCGTTCGGACTGAACGACACCGTAAAGTCCGTCGTCGATCAGCAGTACGGAAAGGTGAGCCTTTACGACTACGAGCTCAGTCTTGCATACGACATGACGGACGACGAGCAGGCGCTTATCCTTGACGCATGGGGAGACGATGCCGAAAAAGCGCTGTTCCTGTACAGAGGCAGTGCGGACGTCTCCGCAAACGGTATCATTAAGACCGTCACCCTAAGTGCGGCACAGGACGGCGTCGACGGCTTTGTCGATCTTCACGACGGCGACGAAAAGATCCCGTACCCCGGCAAAAACGAGGCGGTCATAAACTACAACCTCGCAAGAACGATGGAGCTTGAGGTGGGGGACAGCATCACCGTTACCACGGCCGATATGCGCAAGCTGAAGCTTACGGTGAGCGGGATATTCGATAACTATATCAGCAATCACGTCTTTATCGGACTTGACACCTGCGCCGAGCAGTGGGGCGAAACGCCGGAGATCAAATCCGCACTCGTCTGCGCACCGGAGGGTGCTGACATTTACAGCACTGCCGAGCGCATCGCCGATGCGGACGGCGTGAGGAGCATAAGCATCAGCGAGGACTCAAGAGCGAGAATAGACAATATGATGAGCAGTCTGAAATACGTCATCGGTCTCATCGTGCTGTGTGCGGGACTGCTTGCGTTTATCGTGCTGTACAACCTCACGAACATCAACATTTCCGAGAGGATCCGTGAGATCGCAACCATCAAGGTGCTGGGCTTCTACCGCAGAGAAACGGAGCAGTACGTTTTCCGGGAAAACCTTGTGCTTACGGGAATGGGCGCTCTGTTCGGGCTTATACTCGGCGTGGCGCTTCATGCCTTCGTGATGGACAGCATAGTGTTTGATATGATGTACTTTGCGCCTCGCATAAAGCCCTTGAGCTATGTGATCTCGGTCGTGCTGACCTTTGTGTTTGCGCTCATCGTGAATCTTATGCTGCGTCGAAAGATAGACAACGTGGATATGGCGGGAGCACTCAAATCCATAGAATAAATTGACAAGCTGCCGTAAAGATACTATTATCAAAGCAGCGCTGTATTAAGGAAATTGCTTATGGAACAGGAATTTGCTTATGGAACAGGAATTTGCGACTCTTCCCGGCTGGGAGACCGTTCACTGCATCGGCAGCGGCAGCTCCGGCAAGGTGTATGAGCTGAAGAAAAAAGACGAATACGGCGGCGATTTTCACTGTGCGCTCAAGGTGATCTCCATCCCCGCAACTCAGGCTGAGTACGAGAAGATGCAAAGCACCATGAGCGAATACGCCATGCGTGCAAAGCTCAGAGAGCAGGTCGAGGAGATCAGCAACGAGTACAGGCTGATGGGCGTTTTGCGTGGGCATCCGAACATCGTCAACTGTGAGGATCAGATGATCGTTCCTCATGAAAACGACGCCGGGTGGGATATCTATATCCGCATGGAGCTGCTCACCTCGCTTACGGATTATGTGCATGAGAACGGCATAACGACGGGTGAGGTCATAAAGCTCGGCACGGATATTTGCTCTGCGCTTGAGCTTTGCGAGGAAAACGGGATAATTCACCGTGATATCAAGCCTCAGAACATTTTCGTCAGCAAGTACGGAGTGTTCAAGCTCGGCGACTTCGGCGTTGCGAAATCGACACAGATAAACGCCGCAAGGGACAAGGTCGGCACCTACTCCTACATGGCGCCCGAAGTGTACTGCGGAAAGGGCTATACGTCGAGCGTTGACATCTATTCGCTCGGCATGGTGCTGTATTGGCTGCTGAACGAAAAGCGTGGACCCTTCCTGCCTATGCCTCCGCACGTTCCGACGAACGAGGAGATAGCGGACGCACAGCTTCACAGATACAGAGGAGACCCCGTGCCGCCGCCGAAAAACGGCAGTCCCGCTCTCAAAAAGCTTGTGCAGAGAGCCTGTGCATACAGACCGGACGAGCGCTTCGCAAACCCGACGGAAATGAAAAAAGCACTCCAGCTTGCGGCTGTCGGCAAGGTGCTGCCGGAGGTGAATCCCTCACTTGAGGAGACGGTGAGGGACAGCTCCGTACCGCATTCTCAGCCCGTTTACATGGAGCGCAGATCCGCACCCGAACCGCAGCCCGTGAGACCTAAGCCTCAGCTCAAGCCCGCACCCGAACCGATAAAGAAGCCCCAGCCCAAGCCGCAGCCGGCAAAGCCCCAGCCGCAGCCTAAAAAGAAATCGAAATCGGGTCGCTATACGGCGGCGATAGTCGTTACCGTTTTGCTGATGCTGCTTGTGATATTCGTGTACTTTGCACTCAGCAACAACTGGATAAAGATCGGCTCCGGCTCAAATAGTGAGCCGAAGGTCAGCGCATCGCCGGAGGTAACTCCATATAAGCCCACCTCGATATTCGTCAGCTCTCCGGAGCTTACGCTGGAGGAAGGGGAGGAGTCGCAGCTTACCGTGAGCCTCCTGCCGGAGCCTGAGCTTGGGGACGATGAGCCGGAGATCGTCTGGAGAAGCAGCGATCCAAGCATTGCAAGCGTTGACGAGGACGGCAACGTGACGGCGATAAAAGCCGGTACCGCAACCGTGCTGGTGTACGTCAAGGGATCGAGCGAGGTCTCCGACGAATGCACCGTGTTCGTAAAGGAGCCGACGGTGACGAGCCTTATAATCCAAAAGCTCCCCGACAAAACGAGCTACACGATAGGGGACACCCTCGAGCTTGAGGGCCTTGTCCTCAAGGCATATTACAGCAACGACACGAGCGAGGAGATCACCGATCCGACAAAGTATTCGGTCTCCGCAAGCATGGACTCCATAGGAACGCAGACGGTCAGAGTGACCTACAAGGGACAGACCGCCGAGTTTACCGTCTGGGTCGGACTGTTCTGAATCATATGCAATAACCGAAAATCACCTGTCACGATCATCGGCAGGTGATTTTCTTTTGCTATAAGTTGTGGCAGAGGGAATTTTTACACAAAATATTGATTTGTAAAGAAAAAATTAAGATAAACCGAGGTTTATTTGCTTGCATATTTCGAATACTTGTGTTAAACTGTTATCAAATCAGTATGCTCCATAATTGCGCATACTTTTAAGGGGGGACAATTTTGGATAGTAAGGCTAAGATAATAGCCGTAGCAGGAAAGGGCGGCGTCGGCAAGACGTCTATCTCCGCTTCAATCGTGAGACTGCTTGTTGAGCGTTATCCCGACAAGAAGATCCTTGCGATAGACGCAGACCCTGCCGTCGGACTGTCCGTTGCCCTCGGTGTCGACGTTAAGCTCACGTTGGATGACATCCGCATGAGCATAGTTGACAGCGTGGAAAACGGTGAGACGAGAGAGGCTTTGGAGCTGCTCAGCGAAGCAAGATTCAGAATTTTCGATGCACTTGTCGAAATGCCGGGCTTTGCCTTCCTCGGCATAGGCAGACCGGAAAGCTCCGGCTGCTACTGTAAGGTGAACTCCTACCTTAAAGAGGTAATAGGTATTCTCGCAAACAGCTTTGACTATGTTGTAATTGACGGCGAGGCGGGTATCGAACAGATCCAACGCCGAGTCATGGATAAGGTCACGCACCTTATTCTTGTTACCGATCAGAGCAAGAAGGGCTGCCAGGTAATCTCCACCATCAAGGGCGTTGCGGACGACCTGATAGTCTACGATAAGATCGTTGCGATCATCAACCGCATGACCAACCCCGAACTTGCCGGTCTCATAACGATACCCGGAGTCGAGATAGCTGCATTCATCCCCGCTGACAGTGCTTTTGCCGCAAACGACATCAAGGGCAAGAGCGTGCTTGAGCTGCCAGAGGATTCACTTATGCTCAACGGAGTAAAGGAAGCACTCCAAAAAATAGAAATTCTTTGAAGAAGAGGTGTAACATTTGAAAGATCTTAAACATCTGATCTACTTCGAAAGCCTTCTTGAGAATGCCAACAACGAACTGGTACAGAAGGCACAGGCAGACGGCAAAATCTGCTTGGGCTATACTTGCTATCATGTTCCCGAGGTCCTTCTCAACCTGGGCGACTGTTTCTCCGTGCGTCTGCGCGCACCCAACACCGGCTCCCTGGATATCGCCACCTACTACATGTCCAACTACACTTGCGAGTACGCAAGAGCGCTTGTTGAACGCAGCATAGAGGGCGGTTACAAGTTCCTCGACGCCATGATCGGCGTTGACGCTTGCTCCATGATGAACCGTGCAATGGAACACTTTGAGATCCTCAACGTGAACGACAAGGAAAAGTTCTTTGTCACCCATTGCGACATCCCCTTCAAGGTAGTTGACTACACCATCGACGCATACGTCACCCAGATGCGTGTACACGTTCTCGACCGCCTGCACGAGACCTTCGGCGTTGATACCTCCGACAAGGCAATCCGCAAGGCAGTTAAAGAACACAACGAGGTCTGCAAGATCATCAGCGAGATCGGCGAGATGCGCAAGGCAGAGAATCCCGTCATCACCGGTTACGAGTTCCACCTGCTCAACCTGGTATCCTTCACCTGCCCCAAGGCACTCATCCTGCCTTACCTGAAGGAGACCCTCAAGGAACTCAAGACCCGCAAGCCCGATCCCAAGCCCTGGTTCCGTGCAAGAGTCGCCATCGTCGGCTCCGAGATCGACGATCCCTCCCTCACCAAGCTCATCGAGGACGCAGGCGCATACGTCGTATCCGACCGTTACTGCTTCGGTTCCACTCCCGGCCGTGAGATCATTGAGCTCAACGACGAGGAGGACGTTCTCCGCCAGATCTGTCGCCACGTTATGGAGCATTCCGAGTGCGCACGTTACATATCCGACGAGAAGGTGCATCAGCGTCGTGAGACCGCAGATCGCCTTGCAAAGGAATACCATGCAGAAGGCATCATCTACGAACAGATGAAGTACTGCGACTACTGGGGCTTCGAGCGTGCGCTCGTCAGCCACGTTATGGCTGAGGAATACGGTTGGCCCGTTCTCTCCGTTGACAGACTGTACAACAACGGTAACTCCGGCCAACTCCGTACCCGTGTCCAGGCGTTTGTGGAATCTCTGGAAATCAAGCGTATTCGCAGAGAAAGGGAGGAAAATAAGTAATGGCAAAGAAACCTCAGTTTCCGAATCCTCAGTTTTGGAAAGCAAAAGACAATATCGACTGGAAAGCCCAGTGGGAAAATCTCAAGGTTTGCTGCGGCATTTTCCTCGATATGTTTAAAGAGACCGATTGGCAGGCATTTGCCGACGGCTGGAAGAATACCCTCAAGAACGACGCAGCCCGTATAAAGGAAGAGTTCGACTCCTTTGTTGCACTTGACCATGCAAACAGGATCGACGTTATCCTCCACGGCGAGAGACGCCTCGGCAGACTCTACGCCAAGGGCGCAATGGCAACCGTTCGCCGTGAGTGGCGTGGTATTAAGGACACCGCATATGACTTCTATGAGTGGGCTCGTATGTGGGGCATGCTCCTTATGACCTTCTCCAAGGACCTCATCCCCGCACTCAACAGTGCTCTGCACTACCGCTGGATGATCTCCTACTTCTGCTGCCACGGATTTATGGACAAGAACATCATGGGTCTGCGCGGTCGCGCACTCAAGATGGCGCACATCCTCATTTACGATATTTTCCGCTATGTTGCAGAAAACCTCGTATTCCTCTCCAAGGCTGACCGCAAGAACGGCAACAGCATCGAGCTGAACAAGAAGCTCATCACCTTCGACGAAATGACCATGGGTCAGATCATGGCAGGTTTCCCCGATCTTCTCGGCATTCCTCACCAGCTTCTGCCCGTGTTCCTGGTCTCCGAGATCGACCAGCTCACCTGCGTACCTTACATTGACGCTGTTGAGTCCTTCGGTCTGCCCGCAGACTGCTGCCCGGTTCCTTCCTCCGAGTGTGGCGCACTGGTTATTGACGCTCTGCCCGACATGGGCTGCGGCTTCATCTCCAGCTCCATGCCTTGTGACGGTTCCACCATGGCATCCTCTTACTTCGCCCGCCGCTTCCCCGACATCCCCGTGTTCCATCTCTGCTTCCCCGTCCGCTACGAGGACGAGACCGTTCTTGATTCCGCAGCCTCCGACATCAAGGCATGCATCAAGTTCATCGAAGATCAGACCGGTGCAAAGTGGAATTGGGATGCATACTTCGCCGCAATGAAGCGCTTCAATGTTGAGACTCAGTACGAGCTTCAGAAGTGGGAAATCAACAAGACTGCTCACCCGCAGCTCCTCGGACCTGTCTACGAGCTGTTCCGCAAGTGGAACTACGAGATGGACGGCGGCATTGATCCCCGTGTCATCGGCACCTGTGAGAAGGTCAACCGCCTCCTCCTTGAGGCATACGCCAACCGTGACGAAGCATGGGTCAACAAGATGAAGTACCGTGCGATCGTTTGGTCCTGCCCCGCACACTACTATGCAAACTTCTCCAACTGGGCGGCCAACTGCTGGGGCATCAACGTCCTGGTCGAGATGGAATCCCTCAACTTCACCAAGCCCCTCGAGACCGAAGACAAGGAAGAGGCACTCCGTGACCTCGCCCGTCTGTACGAGCGTATGGTTATGCGCCGTCACACCAACGGCGGTTACCACAACGTCGTAACCGAGCTGTGGCGTCAGTGCGAAGACTGGAACGCAAAGCTCATCATCATGTACCAGAACGTCGCCTGCAAGAACATGGCAACCGTTCAGGGCATCCTTGATGACCAGGGTCGTGAGCGTGGCTACGATCTCATCTGGATCGAGCACGACCTTATGGACCCCAGAACCGTTTCTCGCCGCACCATGCGTGACAAGGTCAACGAGTACATGCGTACCGTTATGAACGCAGAACCTGTTGATCCTTCTCTCGTTGAGTTCGAGGACGAAGTCTGCATGTAATTGCAAAAGCGGTTTGTACTCTGCAATACCGCAAGAGCAAAGCTCCGGGGATGGCGAAAATTTTAAGCCATCCTCCGAGCAGCGCAAAGTGCGCTAACAATGTATAAATAATTTTGGAGGAAGAATAATTATGAAATATTTTGGCGGCTGTGACGTAGGTTCTACCTACACGAAGGCAGTTATACTCGACGAAGACGGAAAGATGGTAGCAGATACCACTATCCGCAGCAAGATCAATTCCGAAGCATCCGCAGTAGCG